>CALKMW010000017.1 GCA_938092205.1 uncultured Pseudomonadales bacterium | reverse complement strand
ACCCCGAACAAGCTTCAACACGATCTTATGAAATATGACATTTGAGCGTTGGTCACCCCGAGGGGCTCATAACTCTGGACGCATAAGCACGGCTCCAGTCAAACGGCACTACACTGGGGTTTAAGCAGCTAGTGCGTAGTTGTCGTCGTTGGCAACTATAAATTTGCGACTTTGGATTAACGAGATTGGTCACCATCTCGGCATGCACCGGAGGTTTTGTAACCGTCGTCGAATCCAAAACGCCCCCGTGTAGTTTTCATTTTACCATACTCTTTACTAAGAAGATGGGTGGTTTATAGTCGAGATTAAATTAAGTTTGCTCTAGAATAAATCTATAAACCATTTTTTACGGGATGTTTGCCATGCAACGGGGTCATTTTTCGTCAACCTTTACTTTTGTGCTTGCGGCCGCTGGGTCGGCAGTGGGTCTTGGAAATATCTGGGGCTTCCCGACTAATGCGGCGGAAAACGGCGGCGCTGCATTTTTGTTGATGTATTTAATATTGGCGTTTTTATTGGCCTACCCTGCTTTGATGGCGGAGTTAGTTATTGGTCGGCATACCCGCGCTAATATGGTGACTGCTTTGGATAGCATTGCCGTCAGTAGCTCGGCTAAAAAGCTGGGGCGCTTAACTGGCTATGCGGGCATGTTAACCGCAAGTTTGATTCTGGCATTTTATGGCATTGTTGCCGGTTGGATGTTGGGCTCTATGGCAGAGCCTGTTGCTTCGGTTTTAGGATTTGATACTTTGGCCCTTTGGTTTACTGAATTTGGCACGTCTCGAAATATTATTCTCACCGCTCTATTTATGTTACTGACCGGTTTAATTATTAATGCGGGCGTGGAACAGGGTATTGAAAAGTGGTCGCGTCGCTTAATGCCCTCGCTACTTATCTTATTGGTTATATTGATTGGCTATGTGCTGACACAAGAAGGCGCCATAGAGGGTTTAAGGCACTACTTAGTGCCTGATTTTTCGCAGATGACTAACCCTGATTTAATTGTGAGCGCACTGGGGCAGGCGTTCTTTTCTATGTCGCTAGGGGTTGGCACTATGCTGATCTATGGTTCTTATATTCGCTCAAGTGCAAACTTACCGGTGGTGGGTTCTTTAGTAACACTAGCGGATACAGGTATTGCCTTTTTGGCGGGCTTGCTGATTTTGCCGGCAATGTTTGTGGCGCAAAATTTGGGTGTTGCCATTATGGCCGATGATGGCAGTTTGGTCGCTGGCCCGGGGCTTATTTTTCAGGTATTGCCTGCGCTATTTGACTCTATGGGCGGGTCTGGCTTATGGGTTGGCTTTGGTTTTTTTGTGTTGATGTCTATTGCTGCGGTTACATCGTCTATTTCAATGCTTGAGGTGCCAGTTTCCTATGCTGTAGAAAATCATCAATTTTCACGAAAAATGGCAACTTTGTGGGTATCTTCGCTGATATTTAGCATAAGTGTGGCTATTTGTATTAATTTTGATATTGCCTTTGATGCCATTATTAGCCTTACTACGGAATGGGCACAGCCCTTAATTAGCCTATTGATATGCTTATTTGCCGGTTGGATTTTTTATCGCAATTCACTACTTAATGAGCTTAAACAGGGTAACCCTGGGATTGAACATGCGCTGTTCTGGAAACTATGGCCGCTGTATGTGAAGCTAATTTGCCCTGCCCTTATTGGCATTATTATTTTTCAAGGGCTTTAATTTAGCGTTAGTAATCGGCTATTTTTAGAAAACTGCCCGCGCAAAAACTCCATTTGATCGCCTCGAATACGTCGACTATTAAGCAGCGCCAGATACTCGGCGTTATTGGGCTTAAATGGCAGTGCCACCAATTGCATATTGGCTTCTTCTGGCGTTCTGTCGGCCTTGTGTTGATTACACCTTCGGCACGACGAAACAACATTTTCCCAACGGTCTTCACCCCCTTTGGATGTGGGGTGAATATGGTCGCGGGTAAGCTGCGCTGATGGGAATTCACGGGCGCAGTAAAGGCATAGATAGGCATCGCGAGCGAATAATGTTGGGTTACTTAATGGGCTATTGGTGCGTGGCCTTGCCATTTGCTCACCACCGCAAGCAATAATACTGGGCAGATCTACCGTGGAGCGGTCGCCTGTTATTCTAGATACGCCGCCGCGCACGGTGCGCACTATATCGCCCAGTGTCCATGAAACTAAATCCCGCGCGTATAAACAAACTGCTTCTTCCCAGTGAAGCCAGTCTATGGGTTGCCCTGCAAGGTTGAGTCTGAGAATTCTAGTCTGCATGATAAATTAATCCTTTTGGCATAAATTGTCGGCAACAAAAAAGCCCCACTGCACAGGCAACGGGGCTTTGAGTAAAATTTGATAAGAAAAGTGATAAGGGTAGTCTACCCTGTCGATTCAAATATGATCGACGCTTGGGGTCAAACACTAATAGTCTTTGATAGCTGAACCCGATACCTCCCTATTAACTTTTACCATTGTGTACAGGCTTTAGCTGTCTGTCAATTATACGTAGTTACAATTGACCGATGTAGTAATGTGGGCTAGTGTTGCACCCTAGTATGACATTCTGATTATCTTGGTGGTGAATTGTGTCAAAAGAAAAGAAAGCGGTGGATTTTGAACAGCAACTGGCGTCTTTAGAGGGCCTGGTTGAGTCTCTTGAAAGCGGCGAGTTAAGTCTTGAGGAGTCTTTAAAGTCCTTTGAGCAAGGAATTAAAGTTGCCCGCGACTGTCAGGCGGCGCTTAAAAATGCCGAGCAGAAAGTTGAGGTGCTTATGCGCCAAGGCGATTCGCTGGTTAGCCAACCGTTTGACGATCAAGAATAGCTTTTTATGACTGCAAAGCTCGATCAATTGTTACAGTCTTATACCCAGCAGGTTGATGCTCAGCTTGAATTAATTATTCCACAGGCGGCTGGGCCTGCATCTACCCTATTTAAAGCCATGCGCTATTCTGTCTTCAACGGCGGTAAGCGCGTGCGTCCGGCGCTGTGCTTTGCGGCGGCAGATGCTGTTGGTGCAAATAGCAGCAATACAGCTAAGGTGGCGGCGGCGGTTGAGATGATTCATGCCTATTCGCTGATCCATGATGATTTACCGGCAATGGACGATGACGATTTGCGTCGCGGTGTGCCTACCTGCCATATTAAATTTGATGAGGCGACTGCTATTTTAGCCGGCGATGGCTTGCAGTCGTTGGCGTTTAAACAGTTGACTGAACTAGTCAATTTATCTGCATCTATTAATCTAAAGTTAATAGCCACTCTATCTGACTTAGCCGGCTGTAATGGCATGGTTAGTGGGCAGGCGGTGGATCTTGCCTCTACTGGTAAGCAACTTAACGCTAATGAGTTGGATTATATGCATAACCACAAAACTGGCGCGCTGATTGAGGCCAGTGTGGTGATGGGTGCCTTGGCGACTGATAAGGCAACCGATACTCAGATAGATGCGCTTAAGCAATATGCTCGAGCTATTGGTCTAGCCTTTCAAATTCAAGATGACATTTTGGATGTGGAAAGCTCTACTGAACAGCTAGGTAAAAGCCAGGGCTCTGATAGCGCCAATGATAAGGCGACTTATACCAGTATTTTGGGTATGGATAAGGCGCGATCTGAGGCCGAAAGACTTTATCAAAAAAGCATTGATGCTCTAAGTATTTTTTCTGCTAGCGCCGACCCGCTGCGCGCACTTGCCAAGTTTATTGTGCATCGCTCTTTTTAATTAACATGGGCCTGTTGTACCCTGTGATATACTCCTTAGCTAAAACACCCTGTATTAATTGATTACGAATTTACATGCCAATTACTTTTACCGACATCCCTGAAATACGCCCGGCTACCCCCTTACTTGACCAAGTGGATAGCCCTGCTCAGCTGCGTCATTTTAGTCAGGCCGAGCTGCTGACATTGGCTGATGAGTTACGCGCATTTATTTTATATTCTGTGGGTAAAAGCGGTGGTCATTTTGGTGCTGGCTTGGGTGTGGTAGAGCTAACTATTGCGCTACATAAGGTATTTAACACACCTCATGATCGCCTTGTGTGGGATGTGGGTCACCAGACTTATCCGCATAAGATTCTTACCGGTCGTCGTGAGAAAATGACGCAGATGCGGCAAAAAGATGGCCCTTCTGGCTTCCCTAAGCGCTCTGAAAGCGACTATGACAGCTTTGGCGTTGGCCACTCTAGCACCTCGATTAGTGCCGCATTGGGTATGGCAATGGCTTCTAACCAGCTGGGCATTGAACGAAAAACAGTGACGGTTATTGGCGATGGCGCTATGACTGCGGGTATGGCTTTTGAGGCGATCAATCATGCGGCTCATGTGGATAAAGATTTGCTGGTAGTTTTAAATGATAACCAGATGTCGATTTCAAAAAATGTTGGCGGCCTTTCGACCTATTTTTCTAAGCTATGGTCGAGTAAATTTTATAACCAAATTCGAGAAAGCGGCAAGAAGGCATTAAAGTCGATGCCGCAAACAGCGAGCTTTATTAAGCTTACTGAAGAATATATGAAAGGCATGGTCTCGCCGGCAACGATTTTTGAGGAGCTGGGCTTTAACTATATTGGCCCGATCGATGGCCATGATCTGCCATTGCTTATTCAAACCTTAAATAATCTTAAAGATCTTAAAGGACCGGTTTTACTGCATACCATTACCCATAAGGGTAAGGGTTTTGGCCCGGCTGAAAGCGACCCAGTGGGTTATCATGCGCTGACTAAAATTGAACCCAAACCTGAGCCTTGCGAACAAACTGCGCCAAAAAAACCTAAATACCAACAGGTGTTTGGCGATTGGTTATGCGATATGGCGCAGCAAGACCCTAAACTCGTCGGTATTACGCCTGCTATGTGTGAGGGTTCAGGTATGGTGCAATTTTCTGAGCAGTACCCTCAGCGCTATATAGATGTTGCCATTGCCGAACAACATGCGGTAACCCTTGCGGCAGGCATGGCTTGCGAGGGCTTAAAACCTGTATTGGCTATCTATTCGACTTTTTTACAACGCGGCTATGATCAATTAATTCATGATGTGGCGATACAAGACTTAGATGTTTTGTTTGCCATGGATCGGGCCGGACTTGTTGGTGAGGATGGGGCCACCCATGCTGGCGCCTACGATATTAGCTATTTGCGTTGCATTCCTAATATGTTAATTATGGCGCCTTCGGATGAAAACGAAACCCGTCAACTGCTGTATACCGGTTATATTCACAATGGGCCGGCGGCAGTCAGATACCCTCGTGGCACTGGCCCTGGGGCAGTAATCGATAAAACTATGACAGCACTGCCAATTGGTAAGGGCGTGATTAGGCGTGAGGGCACAAAAGTCGCGATTTTAAGCTTTGGCACATTGCTTGAATCGGCGCTAGAAGCGGCTGAAAAGCTTGATGCTACAGTGGTGGATATGCGCTTTGTTAAGCCGCTAGATAAAGAACTAATACTGCAGATGGCTAACAGCCATGATTGCTTGGTTACGCTGGAAGAAAATACTATTGCCGGCGGTGCCGGTTCTGCGGTGACTGAGCTTTTAGCTGAAGAGGCTGTGTTGATTCCGGTTTTGCAGCTAGGCTTACCGGATAAGCTAATTGATCATGCCAGTCATCAACAGCAATTACAGCTTGCTAGGCTAGATACTGACCAAATTATTGATCGCATTCAACAGCGATTGGATCGACTTTAAAAAGTATCACGTAAACACAATCATAAGGAGATGATTGAATGAAACTATACGATTATAAGCAGGCCCCCAACCCAAGACGTGTACGCATTTTGATGGCCGAAAAAGGTATCGAAATTGAAACGGTTCAAGTGAATCTAATGAAGCTTGAACAACATTCAGAGGCGTACAAAAAAATTAACCCCGCCGGTGAAGTCCCGACCTTACAACTTGATGATGGGTCCTGTATTAGCCAAACCAATGCTATCTGTCGTTATCTAGAAGATATATACCCAGATACTCCACTTTTTGGGCGAACACCGTTGGAGCGCGCGCAGGTTGAATCGCAAAATCATTTTATTCAAATGAACGGTATTCTCGCTGGTGCTGAGGCATTTAGGAATTCTAGCCCGAACTTTAACAATCGCGCGATTTCAGGCCCCCATGCTTACGCACAGATACCAGAATTAGCCGAACGCGGTCTTAAAAGAATTGATAATTTATTTACTGATCTGGATAAGCACTTTGCCAGTCAGCAATATCTGGTGGGCGATTATTTTTCGGTCGCTGATATCACTGCTTTCTGCACCATTGGCTTTACCCGATGGGTGAAAAAAACTATCCCAAGTGAATGCACTCATCTTCAGCGCTGGTATGATCATGTTGCCAGTCGCCCTAGTTCTAATGCCTAATCTTCATTTTCTTTGGCACAAAAAAATAGCATAGGCGAAAAATTGTCCGCCTATGCTATTCCGATCAACAATTGCCAAACTGAATCAATCGATAGTGAACCCAAGAGGGGCAGCATTCACTGTGTGACCGTCACTATAGGTTACGGTCGTGGCTTGATCGGTAAAGTTGTATACCACATAGGTTCGCTGGCCGTCCTTATCAAAGGCTACAGCTGCTGGGTGATCAGAGGTTAACTCGCCAGTACCCATGGCTAGATGACCCAGCGCCTTAAAGGTATGTATCCAATGATAGGTATGCGCCTTGGACTCACCCTGCTCAGGTTCATAGCTTGATACTGTGTTGTAATCTGCTATCGCAGCATCGGCATCGGTCATTGACCAAAGGTTCCACCACAGGTCACGCCATTGATCATCAACTAAACCTGATGGCTTACGGCCGCTTGCTTCACTTAAGCCAAGATCGACATAGTCTTCCATATACTCTGGGTGTATGCCCACGTGGAAAATTAATGGGCTAGATGGAAGCCCTTGAATACCCAAAATGTGGGCATAGGCACCACTAAACCAAGTAGCAAAATCAACGCCATCACCCCAAATTATCGATGTGGTTATATGTTGGTAACCTGGGAAGAAGTTATCGGCATCGGCACTGACATTGTTGTATCCATCAATATTGTTCCAATACTCCCAAAAAGTTGCCCCAGTGGATGCATGCAGATACATACCTTTTTCTGTTAACTCGGTATTACCTGTTGCCAAGCCATAGAGAATGATTGCACCGTAGGCTGTGGCTGCTTCTGAGGTAGACTCATTATTGTTGCCGCGAATAAAGTTCATCTTACCATCTGCCCATGAGAAGCCATTAGCTGGGTCAAAGTTTCGCATATGTGGGAATAATGGATCATCCTTGTCAGCCGCATAGTCGCGAATTAGAAGTTCGATCATTGGGCCGTACTGATCTTGGCCACACCAGGCCAAATCAACTCGGCAGATCTCAGCCGCTGCACGCACAAAATAACCGTAGTGGAAATGGTGATCGGCTAATCGCTGATGAGAACCATAGGCCTCATCAAAGCCAAGCAAGGTATTCCAGTCGCTGTCATACACAAAGTACTTCTTAGTCTTAAGCTCACCATCTGCCTCCGCTGTAAACCAGTCGGATAGCTCAGCTTTTAGCCAATTGATCATGTCATTAGCTTGATCAGTCATCCCTATAGATCTGGCAATTGCCGATATTTCAGCTACTTTTCCGTAGTTTTTACCGGACCAGTAAGTATCTTCATAAAGATTACCCTCAGCCGAGGTGTTCCATGTGTTTGAGCCCTGATTAACAAAGTCAGTTACCAACCCTTCAAGTGTTACCTGATCCAAGCTACCATCAATTGTTGGCATGGCTGGCAACACACCTACGTATGGTATTTGATAGCTAAACTCGGATAGCTCGGCAAACTTAATGGTACCGCGCGCACTTCGAATTTGATAAGACGAGGAAGTGGGCTGTGAAACGTTCTTCCAATGTAATGGATGCATACCGGCAAGAGTATCTACTGCTGCACCCTGATCGTTCACATAGCTATGAGTAACAGTAATTTCATTGCTTGAACGA
>CALKMW010000016.1 GCA_938092205.1 uncultured Pseudomonadales bacterium | reverse complement strand
CCACTGGGTGGCGCTGCTAACGGGGTCCAAAAATAGCCTTAAAGGCTTGGGGTTTTTCCTGGGTGGCTTTTTAATGACAACCCTAGGCTTTGCCAGTAGTCTCCACGCCCTGATGGCGTTATTAGCCATTACATTAGTGCTGAGCCTATTATTTTTAAAGCCGCAAAAAACCAGCTATAAGCCCAAATTTAGTGAGTCTTTGTCCAAAAGCCGTGATATTAATCTGTTATCTGGCGCACGCTTTTTTCTATTTGGCTCCAGAGATATTTGGTTTGTTATTGCCCTGCCGGTATTTTTACAGAGCCAATTACAATGGACCCACCTTCAAGTCGGCAGTTTTATGGCATGCTGGGTTATTGGCTATGGCTTGATTCAAGCCCTTGCCCCTAAAATTACAGGCGATAATCAACAGCAGGCGCCAACAGGCTCTGCGCTTACATCTTGGGTTGCTAAGTTAGCCTTTATACCCGCACTAATCGCAGCTGGCCTTATTTATGGACTAGAGCCTGCAATCATTTTAATTGCCGGCTTACTTATCTATGGCGCTGTTTTTGCCATTAACTCGAGCATCCACTCATTTTTAATTGTCGCCTTCTCAAAGCGCGACTCTGTGTCTACTGATGTCGGCTTTTACTATATGGCCAATGCTGCAGGTAGACTTTCTGGGACCTTACTATCGGGCCTTATATATCAACAACAGGGTCTGGCTTCCTGCCTAGCAGTGTCATCTGCGATGGTTATTATCAGCACCCTTTTAAGCGCTAAAATTAGTCGCTAATAAAATAGCCACAGCAGATGCTCGTCTATTCATAGGCGCCAATCTCTGTTACATTTCGCTTTAAACCTAACTAACCTTTTTGGCGACAATATATGAGTGACGAACAAAGCAATGCAATGAGCCCGGACGAGCTTTTTAGAGAAGAAAACTATACCGATCAAAAAACTGGGGCTATACGCAAATTGATCCCTGTATTAGCCGACGGCTCTGATGACCCTGACCGTGCCACAGCATTTTTTGGCTCAGCTCAGGTAATGACACCTATGGGCGCTATTCCACTAAATTTTGCTTTAGATGGCGATACTATTGGTGAAGCGGCTCAAGACTTTGCTGGAAAAGCTGCGATTGCGGTTGAAGAGGCTGGCAAAGAGCTCGAGCGCATGCGTCGCGAGCAGGCATCCAAAATAGTTGTTCCGGGGCAAGAGGGCAACAACCCCGGTGGCGGTATTATTACTTAGTCATTAGCAGAGTTTTATCGATAGGACGATATTCTGCTGCGGCATTCACTAGGGATGCCGCAGTTAGCTGCGGAACACCATAGACTAGAGTCTCTTTTCCATTGCCACGATATAGACGCTCTAGTAACCGATCAAAATCACCATCGCCTGATAATAGCACTAACTTATCTACATCTTGCCGAGCAGCAGCATCCATCATATCTATAGCAATACCCACATCCCAATCACCCTTGGCAGAGCCATCAGCACGTTGAATATAAGGCTTTAAGTGGACATTAAAACCAATATTTCTAAGAGTTTGCTGAAAGCTTTGCTGTTTAGAATTATTGCTCTCAATAGCATAGGCATTGGCAGCAACTAAGGTAAACTCCTGTGACAGCTTATGCCAAAGCGCCTGATAGTTAAAAAAACCCTGGTAGCTATCCCTAACGGTGTAATAGATATTCTGCACATCAACAAATAGCGCAATTCTTTGCATCACTGTACTTCCTTTAGTTCATCACCCAAGTAATAACTTTCCGCTGGGTGCAGCATTATAGAAAAACTAAATACTGCGTCTGCCGACCAATGCCTGCGTGATAACTGCATACAGTTGAGCGTATCCTGTTGCGATAGCATTAACTGCAATCTTTGACTTGCCGTTGGTAGCACTGCTTTTAACTGATAATCTGTTTTTTGTGGCCGACACAGCCAGTCAAGGTAGTCATTTGGGTCAACTTTATCGAGCTTCTGTTTTAACAATGCCGGCGCCATACTGCGATTTACCCAGATTTTTTGCCACTGTATGGGGCGATCAACATAAAGATGAACAACGGTTAGCTGAAATACCAGTGTATCTGTTTGTAAACCCATTAATTTAGCTATATCGGAGGTTATCTGAACCGCATCCGCTGAAATTATTTTATGTTTATGGCTGTGTTCTGCTTTTGCCACAGCTACAACATCTTTAATAGGAAGATTTGGAATAGATTGCGACTTTTCGGCAACATAGGTGCCAGAACCCTGAGTTCTGGTAAGAATGCCCCTGTCAGCTAATTCTTGCACTGCTCGCCTTGCGGTCATTCTACTAACAGAAAAAGTATCGGCTAAAGATTGCTCTGTGGGTATTCGCCGGCCGGGCGCCCACTGCTGAGTGTTAATTTGCTGCTCCAAATACTGCTTTATAACAGCAAATTGCGGTATTTTATGATCCTTAGCTTCCATATATACCCACCATATTTGTATATACATATTATTTGTATATACAACTTATAATACCAAATATCCGACATAAACAGTATATTGGAGATTAATTATTTGTATATACAATATAGATTTATAATAGCAGATCTTTTTGCTGTCGAGTCATTTTTTTTATTTGCGCCTCACGAATAGAAGCACTGCTACGGTTATGGCCAGATTCGGTATACACAAAATCACAGGCTTGACGCCCACGAAAGTACTTTGCACCACCCTTGCCGGTTTGATGCTGCTTTAATCGCCGGTCTAGATCAGTAGTTATGCCGGTATAAAGAGAATCGTCGCTGGCACGAATAATATACACAAACCAGCCACCAGCCGCTTCAGCACTCACTTTGACGCCACCTTTAACAGCTGGCGACAATCTTTACAGCGGTATTCTGCTTGCCCAGATTGTACTCTGCGGTGCCTTATTATTGAGAGTTGATGTGTTTTACAACCACAGTTGTAGTCAATTCGCTGATAGTGCCTTGTAGGGATGCCAGCCAAATCAAAATCACCGGTGACTTTTGGCGCAACCCCGAAAGCCTGCATAACTGATCGCCACTCTTCACCATGGGGCTTAACTCGGCGAAATGGGTACAAGCAATCAGTGATGTAATGCGCCACTTCATGAGGTATGGTCTGATCTATACTATGCTTGTAGTATTTCGCAAACAACCATGGATTAAAACGAATATGCCGATCTCGACCCTTGCGCTTATACATGCCTGCGCATTTGCCGCGCAAATCAAATACGACAGGTATAGATGAAAAGGGCTTTTTGTATATTTGCTGTGCCATTGCAATATAATCTAGAGTGACGCTTTGCACCTCAGTCATTTGCTGCTGTGAAATAGGCGCAATAGGATCAGTATGTTGGGCAATGCTAGGCATAGAGTGATTATAAAGATTCATAGCATCGGCACAAGAGACAGTTATAATAGGGCTAATGATTAGGCAATTTTATATATGAACGTTGATTTACACTGCCATACCAACCTTTCCGATGGCTCTTTATCCCCTAAAGAGCTTATAGCGTTGGCTATTGAGCGTGAAATTGATGTTTTAGCCATTACTGACCACGATAATATTGACAGTTATGCTGAAATTAGCGCTTCAAAAGAAGACTTAACCCTTATTAGCGGGATTGAATTCTCGACTACCTGGCGAAATATTGGCGTGCATATTGTTGGGCTCAATATGGATCTAAATAATGCCGATTTACTCGAGGGCATTCGATTTCAGTCTTTGGCCAGAGAAAAACGCGGCCATTTAATCGATAAAAAGCTACAGCAGCTAGGCATTGAGGGCAGTCTTGAAGGGGCTAAACGCTTCTGTTGCGGCCAACAGGTAGGTCGCCCACATTTCGCTCAATATCTGGTGGAAATAGGCGCTGTCAGCAATTTTCAGCAGGCATTTAAGCGCTATTTAGGCGCTGGCAAGGCTGGCGACATAAAACAGCAATGGGCAAGTCTTGGCGACGTCATTAGCTGGATTCGAGGCGCCGGCGGCGTTGCAGTACTAGCGCATCCAACCAAATACAAGATGACTAGAACCAAATTATGCCTATTGTTAGAGGATTTTATCGAGCTTGGCGGCGAGGCTATGGAAGTCATTTCAGGCTCTCAAACTGTTTCTGAAACCCAGTCTATGGCGAAACTTTGCAAACAATACAATCTACTCGCCTCGCGCGGCTCTGATTTTCATGCGCCGGGGCAACCTTGGGCGGCTCTGGGTATGGCATCTGAGCTACCCGCTGACCTAACACCTGTATGGAGCAAGTGGGCATAACTTCAGCGCAAGATTAAAGCTCAACTAAAAAATATTAGCCCAATTCCACAGCAAGCAAATACTGTGTATACTTGCCCTCGCTAAAGGTTTTGCTTTATAAAAACACCCACTATCTATGAGATTCTAAACGTGAATATCTTTATTTTTGTCAGCCAAGAATGGCTACTGATTACTTTTCTTTTCGCCCTAATTGCCGCCTTGGTGGCAGTAACGCGAAAAAATAACGGCCTGCCTATCTTGTCGAGTGAACTGGTTACGTTAATGAACCAAGACAAAGCGGTACTAGTTGATGTTCGCTCTGCCAATGACTTCAATCAGGGGCATATTCATGGATCAATCAATATCCCTCATAACGCTTTAGCCAGCAGAACCAATGAACTAGAAAAACACAAATCTACAATGATCGTGCTGACCGACCAAATGGGCCAACATGCAGGCTCCGCAGGCGGAATCCTTACTAAGCAGGGCTATAATATACGCCGCCTAAGCGGTGGTATTTCTCAATGGCGACATAGCAATTTACCTCTAGTCAGCGGCAGTAAGAAATAACTTTTGGAAAATTTAGATAATTCAGATCAAATAGTGATATACGGGACGCAATACTGCCCTTACTGTATTGCGGCTAGGCAGTTATTTGACGCTAAAAGCGTGCAGTATCAATATATAGCAGTTGATAACGATCCTGATCTTCGAGACAATGTTATTCAAAGGAGTGGCCAAAGAACCGTTCCACAAATTTGGATTGGTGAACAGCATATAGGCGGGTTTACTGATCTACGAAAACTTGCATTAACAGGTGAATTAGACCACCTACTCAGTGCATAACTCATTAAAAGTTAAATTTATAAGGGCTTTACCATGGCTAAAGATACAAAACAAAAACCAGATGCTGGACAGCCACAATTTTCAATACAGCGTATATATCTAAAGGATCTTTCGTTTGAGACTCCGCAGGGGCCTTCTGCGTTCAAGAAAAAATGGCAACCTAAAGTTAGCCAAGACCTCAACACCAAAACCAATCCGGTTGAGGACGGCTTATTTGAAGTGGCGCTTCGAGTCACCATTACCGTAGCCGATGGTGAAGATACGATTTATATTGTAGAAGCTGAACAAGCTGGTCTTTTCAATGTAAGCGGCTTTGCCGAAGAACAACTACCTCAGATTCTAAATACTACATGCCCGGGAATCTTATTCCCCTATCTTCGCGAGACACTAGATAACGTGGTCACCAAGGGTTCGTTCCCGGCGCTATTACTGCCACCGATCAATTTTGATGCGCTATTTGCTAATGCACTGCAACAGTCTGCAGAGGAAAAAGAAAGCACTCAGCACTAATCAATAGTGCGATAAACAACTAAAAAACCCGCCAAATTGGCGGGTTTTTTATTACATTCTAAATGATAGGAATTACTTTTCTATATTGTATTCTTGAAGCTTTCTAGTCAGGGTATTACGACCCCAACCTAACAATTGGGCTGCATCTTTTTTCCTTCCCGCAGTGTGTGCCAATGCCGCCTCTATCATTGTGCGCTCAAAGTCAGGAATAGCAGATGACAGTATATCTTTACTGCCAGATCCAAGCGCTTTATCCACCCAGCTGCGCAACATTGTTTGCCAGTCTCCAGAGACTCTTTGCGCCTTGTCTGACTGTTCAGCACGCAGCTCTGGAGGCAGGTCGGAAAGAAGCACTTCTCGACCCGCAGCCATAACGGTTAGCCATCGACAAATATTTTCTAACTGACGAACATTACCCGGCCACGGCAAGCTGTAGAGGAATTCTTCCGCCTCTGGCGATAGCGCCTTTGGCTCCATTTCTAACTCTTTGGCAGCACTGTGGAAAAAATGCTGCATTAATTCTGGTATATCTTCTCGCCTATCGGCCAATCTAGGCAGATGCACTCTAATAACATTTAAACGGTGAAATAGATCCTCTCGAAAACGGTTCTCAGTTACCAAGGTTTCTAGGTTTTGGTGCGTTGCGGCAATAATTCGCACGTCAACTTTAACCGCTGTATGCCCCCCTACGCGATAGAATTCTCCATCAGCCAGCACTCTTAGCAATCTGGTCTGTGCTTCTGAGGGCATATCGCCGATCTCATCGAGAAACAGGGTGCCGCCATTAGCTTGTTCAAATCGACCTTCACGACGCTGTGCAGCCCCAGTAAAAGCGCCTTTTTCATGGCCAAAAAGCTCAGATTCAATCAAGTCATGTGGAATTGCCGCCATATTAAGCGCAATAAACTTATTATTGCGGCGCGGACTATGCTTGTGAAGGGCTTGGGCAACCAACTCTTTACCGGTACCAGACTCACCATTAATTAATACAGTGATATTTGAATTAGATAACCTGCCAATAGCACGAAATACTTCCTGCATAGCTGGCGCTTCACCAATTATTTCACTCTGCGGCGACTGAGCTACCTCAGCTGAGGTTTTTTGCTCGCTGGCAAAGCTAATGGCTCGACGCGCCACATCCACCAGTTCTTCTAAATCAAAGGGCTTTGGCAAATATTCAAAAGCACCACTTTGATAGGCTGCAACCGCACTGTCGAGATCAGAGTGCGCTGTAGTGATAATAATCGGCATATCCGGGTGATCGGCATGAATACGCTGCAATAGCTCCAGGCCGTCCATACCCGGCATCCTTATATCCGAGATAATAATCTCAGGCTGGTCATCAGCTAGGGCATCCAGTAAAGCTTCGGCATTTTCAAAGCTACGTACCTGAATATCTTCACGGCGAATAGCCTTTTCCATCACCCAGCGCAGTGAACGGTCATCTTCTGCAATCCAAATTTCTGAAGTCATTTAAAACTATGCCTTTATTGGTAAATATATAGAGAAACAGGTATCACCTGGTCTCGAATCACATTCTATGGTGCCCTGGTGGCCATTAACGGCATTTTGCGCAATGGTTAGCCCCAGGCCTGTACCCTGCTTGCGACCGCTGATCATGGGGAAGAATATCTGCTCTTTGATCTCTTCCGATACGCCAGGGCCATTGTCTATAATTTCAATTTTACAAATCATTTTGTGGCGCTGACCAGCAATGGTGAAACTCCTACTAACCCTGGTTCTAAAGGTTATTTTTGGCTGTTTTTGCTCACAATCGATCAGCGCCTGCATGGCATTTCTAGCCACATTCAGCACCGCCTGAATCAGCTGCTCGGCATCCCCCTCAATCGGCGGAATACTCGGATCATAATCACGAATAATCTCAATTTGCCCCTGTAGCTCAGCCTGCATTAAAACCACAACGCGTTCTGTTACTTCATGGATACTTATTTGCGTATAAGTTGGAACCTGATTAGGACCCAATAAGCGATCAACTAGATTTCTTAAGCGATCGGTTTCAGTCATAATAATCTGACAAAGCTCTCTGGTCTCACTGTCTAAACTCTGCTCAGCAATTTCGTCATCTAATAACTGTGCGGCACCGCGAATACCTCCAAGAGGATTTTTGATTTCGTGTGCTAAACCGCGAATCAAAGTCTTTGATGTGTCTTGAACAGACAGCATTGCCTCTTCACGGTTAATTTTTAAGAACCGGTCAATGGGCTGAAGCTCCATTAATAGCTTCTTTTCCCCGTCTAACTCAATGGGAATACCTGAGTAATCAACTTTAATCGGTCCCGCAGAATAGGTATCCAAAAACTCATGGCGTCGGGTATAGGGGCGCCCACTAGCTAGCGAAGCCTCAATACTGCTCAACACATTGTCGCCATCTCTAAACAAAGCGCTTGCCGGCAAACCTTGTAACCGAGAGCTGCTGACTTGCAACAAGGCCTCAAATGCAGCATTTGCGTATTCAACCGTTAAATGCTCATCTAGCAGCAACACGGCTGTATTGAGGTTGTCGATTAAAAAATGATGTATCTTTTGTGAAACCACTTTTGGGCATCTCCCAACTGATAGTTCAGTGCATTTGCTTAACTTGCAATTTGCGCGCCAAGTATTGGTATTATTTTGATGTAATTGACTTGCATAACAATGAAATAACCTGACATTTGATCAATTTTTTTACCAAATAATGACCGCCAAAATAGAGTATGCACTATTTTGGTGCGTATTTATAGATGCCATTAATTACAGGTAAAAAAAACCCGGCACCTGATGGCGCCGGGTTTTTTATTTGCTGCGCTTTCACGCTGCAAAAACAGTACTTAGCAACTGTAGTACATATCGAACTCAATTGGGTGAGTTGTATGTTCAACGGCATATACTTCTTCCATCTTCAACTCGATGTAAGCATCAATCATATCGTTAGTGAATACGTCACCAGCGGTTAAGAACTCACGATCACCATCTAATTCGTCAAGTGCTTCTCTCAAGCTACCAGCAACCTGTGGAATAGCTGCTGCTTCTTCAGCTGGAAGATCATAAAGATCTTTATCAGCTGCATCACCTGGGTGAATTTTGTTTTTAACGCCATCGATACCCGCCATAAGCATAGCCGCAAACATTAGGTATGGGTTAGCCGTTGGATCACCGAAACGAGCTTCAATACGCTTACCTTTAGGGCTAGGCACATAAGGAATACGAATTGATGCAGAGCGGTTACGCGCTGAGTATGCCAGCATTACTGGCGCTTCGAATCCTGGAATCAAACGCTTGTATGAGTTGGTTGACGCATTGGCAAATGCATTGATTGCCTTAGCGTGCTTAATAATACCACCGATGTAGTAAAGAGCAGTTTCACTTAGACCTGCATAACCGTCACCAGCGAATTGGTTTTCACCATTTTTCCAGAATGACTGGTGACAATGCATACCAGAACCATTATCGCCAACGAGTGGCTTAGGCATAAAGGTTGCTGTTTTACCGTAGGCATGAGCTACGTTGTGCACACAGTACTTAAGAATTTGAACTTCATCAGCTTTCTTAACCAGCGTATTAAAACGAATACCAATTTCGCACTGACCTGCTGTACCCACTTCATGGTGATGTACTTCTACGTCAAGACCCATTTGCTCCATGGCACCACACATTGCGGCACGCATATCGTGAAGGCTGTCCACTGGAGGTACGGGGAAATAACCGCCTTTAACGCCAGGACGGTGACCCATATTGCCATCAGGAAGTTCAGCAGATGATGACCAAGCCGCTTCTTCAGAAGAGATCTTGTAGAAAGCACCACTCATATCAGCGCCCCACTTAACGTCATCAAATACAAAGAATTCAGGCTCTGGACCAAAGTAAGCTGTATCACCTAAGCCAGTTGACTCTAGGTATTGCTCAGCACGCTCAGCGATAGAACGCGGATCACGCTCATAACCTTGCATTGTTGTAGGTTCAACAATTCCACAACGGACAATTACTGTTGTTTCGTCAGTAAAAGGATCTAAAACAGCTGTGCTGTCGTCAGGCATAAGAATCATGTCTGATTCATTGATACCTTTCCAGCCAGAAATTGATGACCCATCAAACATTTTTCCTTCGACAAAGAAATCTTCGCCTACTTCAGAAATGGGTATAGACACATGCTGCTCTTTACCTTTGGTGTCGGTGAAACGAAGATCAACCCAACGGGCTTCACTTTCTTTAATAAGATCTAGGGTCTTGTTAGACATTTTTTTCTCCACTTTACTTTAATTCGTGTAAAACTAACTTAATTGGTCGTTCTTTTGGCTATGAGCTTATGTTTTAAGCATCAAATGCCTTATTAATCCCTGATGTGACTTGCAATTCTTGTGCCAAACTTTAAAGCCAAAATTATTTACTGCTTTAAATGGCAACTCGTCTAGAATGCACTGCCAAGGCTTAGGCGCTTGATAGCAAAAAAATTGCCAAGCACCTAATAGCACCAATGTGGTGCATCTGCTCAATTGTAGCACTATTTTGGTGCTTATTTAGCAGATCTCGGCCGATCAGCTCAGAAGTGCCCCAGTATAAAGCATACTGGGGTTAAATATCTCCTCTATATTAAAAGATAGATAAAATCGATCTTCTGCAAACTTAAAAAGGCTGGCTAAATTGAGCGGCTAAATTTCACCCATAACTTTGACGCAAGGCCATTTTCCCAGCCAATTACTGACCTCAACCGGCCTTAGAACCCTTTTACAGGGCAGATTAACCAACAAAAAAGCACAAAGATTAAAAACTTTTATAGCAGTTCCCTGAAATTCTCGTATAATCGCGACTTTTTCGCGCCTTACGGCCAACATCAGGTATCTTCATGTCTATTGAAAATTTGCGCAATATTGCCATTATCGCCCACGTTGATCACGGTAAAACCACCTTGGTCGATAAACTTCTGAGCCAATCAGGCACTCTGGATCGCAAGGACGTTGGCTCCGAGAGACTAATGGACTCTAACGATCAGGAAAAAGAGCGTGGCATTACCATTCTTGCCAAGAACACTGCGATCAACTGGAATGACTACCGCATCAATATTGTAGATACACCAGGTCACGCTGATTTTGGCGGTGAAGTTGAGCGTGTACTTTCTATGGTTGACTCGGTACTCCTTCTGGTAGATGCCGTAGATGGCCCCATGCCGCAAACACGATTTGTAACCTCTAAAGCCTTTGAGCAAGGCTTGCGTCCAATTGTAGTTATCAACAAAGTAGATCGTCCCGGCGCACGACCAGACTGGGTAATGGATCAGGTATTTGATCTTTTTGATAGCCTTGGCGCTACCGATGAACAGCTCGACTTCCCAGTTATTTATGCTTCAGCGTTAAACGGCATTGCCGGAACTGACGCTGACAATATGGCAGAGGACATGACTCCGCTATACGAAATGATTGCTTCTGACGTTCCTTCCCCCAAGGTTGATATTAACGGTCCATTCCAAATGCAGATTTCAGCACTGGCTTATGATAGCTATGTTGGCGTTATCGGTGTTGGACGAATCACTCGAGGCACATTAAAGCCAGGGCAGCAGGTAGTGGTTAAAGCAGCAGATGGTAAAGAGCGTAAAGGCAAGGTGTTAAACGTCAAGGGCTATCTTGGGCTTGACCAGGTAGAAACAGACTTAGCGGAAGCAGGCGATATTGTTTGTATTAATGGTATCGATGGTCTTGGTATCTCAGACACGCTTTGCGACCCAGAACATATAGAATCTCTACCCGCTCTCAGCGTTGATGAGCCGACAGTGAGTATGACCTTTATTGTAAATAACTCACCTTTCGCTGGCTTAGAAGGAAAGTACGTTACTACTAGGAATATTAAAGATCGACTTGATCAAGAATTGATTCACAACGTGGCGTTGCGAGTCACGCAGGGCGACTCTCCAGACAAATTTATTGTTTCAGGACGCGGCGAACTGCACCTTTCAGTATTAATTGAAACAATGCGTCGTGAAGGTTTTGAAATGGGTGTTTCTCGCCCAGAGGTTGTAACCAAGGTTGTCGATGGCACCGTTCAGGAACCCTATGAGCAGGTTGTGATTGATGTTGAAGAGCAACATCAGGGATCGGTGATGGAAGAGTTGGGTATCCGCAAAGGTGAAATGACTAATATGGAGCCCGACGGTAAAGGACGAGTACGCCTTGAGTTTATGATTCCCTCGCGCGGACTTATTGGCTTCCGCGGTGCCTTTTTAACACTAACCTCTGGCTCTGGCATTATGACAAGCGTCTTTGATCATTACGGCCCGTACAAAGAGGGCGAAGCTCACAGTCGCCAAAATGGCGCTTTGGTCAGTATGGTTAAAGGTAAGACGGCAGCTTTCGCGCTATTTAATATTCAGGCTCGTGGCCGTTTATTCTTGGGCCATGCGGTTGATGTTTATGAGGGACAGATTGTCGGCATCCACAGTAGAGGCAATGATCTAGTAGTTAACCCGATCAAGGGTAAGCAACTTACCAACGTTCGTGCATCGGGAACTGATGAAGCACTCACTCTGGTACCACCTATCAAGCATACTCTTGAGCAAGCATTAGAGTTTATTGAAGATGACGAGCTAGTTGAGGTTACGCCAGAAAGCATCAGAATTCGCAAGAAATTACTAACAGAAAACCTGCGTAAACGCGCCCCCAAATAAAGTACTCAGCAACACATTAAAATCCATGCAGTGATAGGCTACTCAATACGAGTAGCCTTTTCGGATTTATGCTTGGAAAATCAAAAGATACATGATCATTAATAGCACCGACTAACTTTCCCGTTATAATTAGACCTAAAAAAGGAGCCTTAGCATGCTAGGCCTAATTCAACGCGTCTCATCAGCTTCAGTATCGATTAATAATAATGTGCATGGCCATATCAATCAGGGCATTCTGTTATTACTCGGCGTAGAAAAAAATGATACTACCGATCAGGCTGATCAGCTTTTAAAAAAGCTGCTTAACTATCGTATTTTTACCGATGACGGCGGAAAAATGAATTGGTCTTTAACAGATATCAATGGCGATCTGTTAATAGTGTCGCAATTTACCCTAGCTGCCGATACCAAAAAAGGGTTGCGCCCAAGCTTTTCTTCGGCCGCACCCCCAGCAGATGCAAAAATGCTTTATGACTATTTCTTAGCTCAGGCTAATACTATCCATAACGGAAAAACTGCCAGCGGGGAATTTGGTGCAGATATGCAGGTATCTCTATGTAACGACGGACCGGTGACGTTCCTACTTAACACTTAGCAATTATTTAAGCCGCTCAACTAGCAAGCGGTGAAAGCCCTCAAAGCCACCATTACTCATTATTACTATATGTATGGGTTTAGCAGAATTTTGATCGGTACCTACAGCGCTGACAACAGCATCCAATAAACTATTGATATTCTTGGCTATCATTGCCGGCACCAAGCAACCTTTAGCAACGGATGCTAGATCCCAATCTATAGCCGTATTTTGATACCAAAACACCTGATCAGAGCCACCCACCACATCACTTAGCGCCTGCTGATGGACACCTAACTTCATAGTGGCCGACCTTGGCTCTATCACAGCCATTATCTGAGCATCACCAACTTTTGCTCGCAACCCTTCAAGGGTGGTTTTGATGGCCGTTGGATGATGGGCAAAGTCATCATAAACAGTTATGTTTTTAGCACTATAAATCGGCTCCATACGGCGCTTGATACCAACAAATGAATTCAGGGCATCACAGGCCTGCTGAAGGCTTACCCCAACTTCAGATGCCGCAACAATAGCGGCCATTGCATTACTAACATTATGTAGCCCGGACAGCTGCCAATTTACCGTAGCCTGCTGATTAGAATGCTTATGCGACACTGCAAATGTGGAACCGTCATTCTCTGCAAGCTTGAACTGCCAGGGGGCGTCAGCAGCACCAAAACTTAACTGCTGACTCCAACAGCCCTGCTCAAGAACCTCTAACACCTCAGAGTTACCTGCTGGGTAAATAACATTGCCGTTACTGGGCAAGGTCCGCACACAGTGATGGAATTGACGCTGAATAGCGGCTAGGTCATCAAAGATATCTGCATGATCATACTCAAGATTATTAATAATCAAACTATTGCTATGGTAGTGAACGAACTTAGATCGCTTATCGAAAAAAGCGGTGTCATATTCATCAGCTTCAATCACAAAGTATTTGCGACCGTCGACAGCAGTCCCTCCAATGCGTGCGGATACCCCAAAGTCTTTAGGCACGCCACCGATCAAATACCCAGGATGATAACCCGCTGTATCGAGTATTTTTGCCAGCATGCTACTGGTCGAGGTTTTGCCATGGGTGCCAGACACAGAAATAACGTGCTTATCTTTTAAAATATTTTCACCCAACCACTGAGGGCCGGAGGTATAGGCAAGTTTATTATCCAACATATATTCAATACAGGGGTTGCCGCGAGATAGCGCATTGCCAACAATAATTAAGTCTGGCGCAGGCTTTAATTGAATTGGGTCAAAGCCTTCCACTAAATCGATACCCGCCTGTTGTAACTGAGTACTCATCGGCGGATAGACATTGGCATCACAACCAGACACCTGATGACCGGCGGACTTGGCCAACTGAGCCAAGCTTCCCATAAATGTGCCGCAAATACCCAAAAAATGCAGATGCATAAACTGTCCTATGAGGTAAAAGCCTATTAGAACAATAAATTAGCCGCTAGCATAGTGCCCATTGCGTGCAGCGCTTAGTTATCAGTGTATTTTTTAGCCGCGGGTAATAGGGCAGGCCATTTTGATAGGGCGGATAGTCCTCACCGGCAATAAGTGGCAACAAATAATTTCTTGCTTGCTGCGTAATACCAAAGCCATTCTTGCTAATAAATGCCTGGGGCATTTTTTTCTCCTGATTGGCTACCGCGCTCAGGGGCACCTCGCCCAATGACCAGGCATAGGGCTTGCTAGCATCTCGCTTAATACTGACCATTAGCGCATTTTTGCCTGCCAAGGCTGCATTTACCGCGGCTCTGCCTACAGCATACGCCTGTTCAACGTCAGTTTTAGAAGCCATATGTCGTGCGGAACGCTGCAAATAGTCGGCTATCGCATAATGGTATTTATAATCGAGCGAATGCTTGATCATACTGCATAGCGCTGGGGCTACCCCGCCTAATTGTTTATGGCCAAAAGCATCTTTACCGATAGACTCTGACAACAAATCACCGTTAGCATAGCTAACACCTTCAGATGCCACCACCACACAGTAACCCGACTGCTCAACGGTTTTTTTTACTAAAGCGATAAACTGTTCTCGCTCAAATGGAACCTCTGGGAATAAAATAATATGCGGCGGCTCGCCCTTAGCTTGCGACGCCAGACCTGCAGCTGCAGCGATCCAGCCGGCATGGCGACCCATTACCTCGAGTACAAATACTTTGGTTGACGAGGCCGCCATTGAGGCTATATCAAGGCTTGCCTCCTTAGTCGATACCGCAACGTACTTGGCGACAGAACCAAAACCCGGCGAGCAATCAGTTAATGCAAGATCATTATCTATAGTTTTAGGGATATGAATAGCCTGAACCGGATAGCCCATAAGCTCAGATATTTGTGACACCTTTAAACAGGTATCGGCCGAATCACCGCCACCGTTATAAAAGAAATAACCTATATTATGCGCTTTAAACACTTCTATTAGGCGCCTGTACTGGTCATCATTGTCTTTGAGATTCTGTAATTTGTAGCGACAGGAACCAAAGGCACCCCCAGGAATATACCGTAACGAAGCAATGGCTTGATCTGACTCTAAACTGGTATCAATTAAATTTTCCTCGAGCGCACCAATAATTCCGTTTAGACCTGCATACAGAGTGCCTATTTTATGGCTTTCGCTACGACAGGCTTCAATAACCCCACAAGCCGAAGCATTAATTACCGCAGTAACACCACCTGACTGCGCGTAAAATGCATTTTTTTTCATATGTCTCACTTCCTTTGTTTGCCTATACTTTAATGGTAGCTTGATAACGACAGAAGTGCCTTAGGGCTTTCCCCAAGACCGGTATAAACGCATAATGTAACCCTTAATTTAGGTATTAGGAAAATCTCGAGCATGCCCAACGCTTTTTTAGCACTGTACCAACGAATAATCATAGACCATCCATGGCGAGCTATTGTACTTGTTCTGGCTGCAACTCTAGTGATGAGCCTTGGATTGCCTAACTTTAAGTTAGATGCCTCTGCAGATTCCTTGACTCTTGAATACGATGAGGACCTCAATTACTTTCGCGAGGCATCTAAACGCTACGGCAGTGATAATTTTTTAATCATCACATTCTCGCCTAAATCGGGCGATCTTTTTGACCAAGAGAACCTCGACACGTTGAGCTCAATCAGCGATCAGCTTAAAGATATCAGCGGCATAGCGGCGACTATTTCCATGCTCGACGTTCCTTTGCTGTATAGCCCTAAAATAAGCGTTAGCGATTTAGATCAAACACTCAAGACAGTTACCTCTGACGGCGTCGATAAACAACTCGCCAAGCAAGAGTTTTTAACCAGTCCAATCTATAAAGATATGCTACTTAGCGCCGATGGCAACACTACTGGCATTATTGCTACTTTAAATCTAGACCAAGAGTATCTTGCTTTAGTCACTGAACGCGACAATCTAAGACTATTGCGAGACACACAGGGCTTAAGCTTGCAGCAAAACCTTGAGCTGGAAGCAATCAGCACTGAATTTCTTAATTACCGCACTGCGAAAACTGCAGAGGATCACCTGCGAGTGGCTCAGGTGCGAAAACTGATGGATCAATATCGCGATCGTGCCACTATTTATCTCGGTGGTCCCGATATGATTACCGCGGATATGATCGACTTTATCAAAAGTGATCTGGCTATTTTTGGCATTGGTATTTTGCTATTTATGCTAGCAACTCTAGCCTTTATTTTTCGAGCTATACGCTGGGTTATTTTGCCTGTAGTCATCTGCGCCATATGCCTCACTATTGTTTTAGGCTTTTTAAGCTGGATTGATTGGCGCCTTACGGTTATATCGTCTAATTTTGTTTCACTACTGCTGATTATTACCTTGGCATTAACCATTCATTTAATTGTGCGCTACCGAGAGCTACAGGCAGCCAAGCCCAAGGAAGATCAGCGCCAACTAGTGACTGAAACGATTGAATCTATGGCCAAGCCCTGCTTCTACACAGTGCTAACCACAATCGTCGCCTTTAGCTCATTGGTGGTTAGCAATATCAGGCCTGTTATTGATTTTGGCTGGATGATGACCATCGGTATTGTTGTAGCTTTGGTGGTCTCATTCATCGTTATGCCTGCTGGCATGATGATCATAGGTAAAGAAAAAGTTGCCGCTAAAAAAGATGGTAGCAGCGCAATAACGTCAAAGTTTGCAAGCTTTACAGAAAGACGCGGCGCTGTTGTCCTACTATTTGCCCTATTGTTAACGCTTTTATCAGGCTATGGTATTTCTCGCCTCGAGGTAGAAAATCGTTTTATAGATTATTTTAAAAGCGACACAGAAATTTATCGCGGCATGGAAGTTATAGATACTGCATTAGGGGGCACAACACCCTTAGATATTATTATTCAGGCACCTACTTTTGAGCAATCCTATGTCATAACAACGGTTAATGAGATCGATAACGACGAGTATGATTTAGATGATGAATATTATGAATTTGATGAGCTCGATGAATATGGTGAGATTGACGAATATGGCGACATTGAAAATGACAATGCAGTTGCAGCTCTAAAAGAAAGTTATTGGTTTTCATCAGCAGGCTTAAAGGTACTCTCAGAGCTAACTGAGTTTTTACAGTCGCAACCAGAAATAGGCAAAGTGAGCTCGCTAGTTCAGCTCAACCAAGTTGCTGCCGATTTAACGGGACATAAACTCAATGATTTTGAAATCGCTTTTATGCGTAAAAGTTTAAGCGAAGATATCTATAAACAACTGGTAGCTCCATACCTTATCGAAGATCTAGATGAAGCAAGAATTCAGTTGCGCGCCATGGAAACTGCTGGGTTAAACCGCAAAGAACTACTGGCTAAGATACAAACATTTGCTACTCAAGACGCAGGCATTGCAGAAACCGATATACGCTTTACCGGCCTATTAGTACTTTACAACAATATGCTTCAAAGCTTGTTTAAGTCTCAAATAATGACTCTAGGAGCAGTATTTATTGGCATTATGCTGATGTTTTTAATTCTGTTTAGATCGTTTAAGCTTTCATTGATCGCGATTATCCCCAACTTTTTAGCCGCCGGTACAGTTCTTGGCGGCATGGGCATATTCAAAATTCCACTGGATATGATGACTATCACTATAGCCGCGATTACCGTCGGCATTGGCGTAGATCACAGTATTCACTACATTACCCGCTTTAGGCGTGAATTTGCCAAAGACAACAACTATTTAGCCAGCATGCATCGCGCCCATAATAGTATTGGTCAGGCACTGTTTTATACCGCGATAACTATTATTATTGGCTTTTCAATTTTGGCATTGTCTAACTTTATCCCATCGATTTATTTCGGACTCTTAACCGGCTTGGCTATGATTGCTGCGCTACTGGGCTCAATGACGCTATTACCGAAATTAATTCTTATGCTCAAACCACTAGGGAAATAATCGACAACCTGCTATGGCGCTAGTTACATTACAAGATATCTATTTAAGCTACGGCCAACCTGCCCTTATTGATGGTATTAACCTGTCAATTGAGCGCGGTGAGCGCGTCTGCCTTATCGGTCGCAATGGCGCCGGAAAATCTACCCTACTTAATATTCTTACCGGAAAAATCATCCCTGATGACGGCTTAGTCAAATACACCGACGGAGTTAAAATAGCTCAATTGGAACAGGCAGTTCCAACAGATACTCAAGGTAGTGTTTATGAAGTCATTGCCCACGGCTTAGGCAAAGAGGGCGCCTTGGCTCAAAACTATTATCGATTGAGCACAGAAGTAGCAACCAACCCTACCAACAAAAATATGGCTGAACTCGAGGCCTGTCAGGCAGAGCTAGATCTAGTAGATGGCTGGGACGTCAATTCAAAGGTTGACGCCATTATCACTAAAATGGGACTCAACGCGAATACCGATATTGCAGAACTTTCCGGCGGCTACAAACGCCGCGTTCTTTTAGCTCGAGCGCTAGTTAGCGACCCAGACCTGCTGGTCCTTGATGAGCCTACCAACCATTTAGATATCGAGGCCATACAATGGCTAGAGTCCTTTTTAAAGAAGTGGGAAGCTGCCCTATTGTTTATTAGCCATGACCGTGAGTTTATGGACAATCTAGCCACCCGATTTATCGAAATAGATCGGGGTAAAACAATGGAATTTAATTGTAATTACACTACCTATCTCACGCGTAAAAAAGAAATGCTTGAAACCGAAGACAAGCATAATGCGCTGTTTGATAAGCGCCTTTCGCAGGAAGAAGCCTGGATTCGTGAGGGCATTAAAGCTCGCCGTACCCGCAATGAGGGTCGTGTTCGCGCACTGGAAGCTATGCGCGTTGAATTTTCACAACGACGCAAGCATCAGGGCAAGGCCAAGCTCAATGTTGTGGAGGCAGAAAAATCTGGCAAAATTGTGGTTGAAGCAAGAGATATCAATTTTATATTTGATAGTGATCCTGAACAAAAACCCATAGTAAAAGACTTTTCTACGTTAATTCAGCGCGGCGATAAAATTGGCCTTATTGGCGGCAATGGCTCGGGTAAAACCACACTGATAAAATTGCTTCAGGGCGAACTTGCACCTAGCACCGGCAAAATAAAAATAGGTACCAACCTTAATATTGCCTATTTTGACCAGTATAGAAGTGCTTTAAATGAAGAAAAAAGCGTTCAAGACAACGTCTCCGGAGGGCGAGATATGTTAGACGTTGGCGGCAAATCGCGTCACGTTATCAGCTATTTGAGGGATTTTTTATTTGCACCAGAACGCTGCCGACAGCCGGTAAAAGTACTATCTGGAGGAGAGCGCAATCGATTGCTTTTGGCCAAGCTTTTCACTCAGCCATCTAATATGTTAATACTTGATGAGCCGACCAATGATCTAGATATAGACACCCTAGATCTTTTAGAGGAGCTACTAATTGATTATAAGGGCACTATTATTTTGGTTAGCCACGATCGCGCCTTTATTAACAATGTAGTGACCAGCACTCTAGCCTTTGAGGGTAATGGCGCATTTAATCAATATGTCGGCGGCTATAACGACTGGTTGCGCCAGCGCACCCAAAAAACAACTCAAACCAGTATACAGAAAAAGGCCGACACTAGAGCTAAGCCAAAAGCCGCTAAATTATCCTACAAAGATCAGCGCGAACTTGACGGACTGCCCACTGAAATAGAAAAATTAGAACTTGAAATTGCCGACATCTCACAACAAATGAGCGAACCAGATTTTTTTAAAGGCGCTCGGGATCAGGTGCAAAAAACAGAAAACCGGCTTTCAGAGCTCCAAAATCAGCTGAGTAACTGCTATGAGCGCTGGGAAATACTCGAAAATGCTTAATATTTTAGAGTTCGGCATAGCGAAAACTGCGACAACTCTTTAAAATTACCTCCTATATTCATTTAGTGCGTACAAACAATATGAGCTCACAAAAATCACCCAAGGTATTAATTATTGTCGACGGCTTTGGCTACAGCGATAGCGGAAAATATAACGCTATATCAGCTGCCAATGCCCCTTACTGGCAAAACCTATGGGAAAATAACCCCAAAACCTTAATTAGCACCTCAGGTATGGCCGTAGGATTACCTGAAGGCCAGATGGGCAACTCTGAAGTTGGCCATATGACATTGGGTGCCGGTCGCGTGGTGTACCAAAACTTTACCCGCATTAATAAAGCAATTACCGATGGCGACTTTTTCACCAATCCGGTATTTTGTGATGCCATTGATGGCGCAATCAAAAATGACAAAGCGGTACATATCGTTGGCTTGCTATCCCCGGGCGGCGTTCACAGTCATGAAGATCATATCAATGCCATGCTTGAGATGGCCGTTCAACGCGGCGCCAAAAAAGTCTTCATTCATGCTTCACTTGATGGTCGCGATTGCCCTCCACGCAGTGCCAAGCCATCATTAGAAAAAACTCAGGCTTTGTGCGACGAGCTAGGCACCGGTAAGATTGCCTCTATTATTGGCCGCTTCTTTTCTATGGATCGCGACAACCGCTGGGATCGAGTTGAACAGGCCTATCGCCTGATGACTGAGGGCTATGCCGATTATACAGCCACCTCAGCTATAGAGGGCTTAGAGGCAGCTTACGGCCGTGATGAAAATGACGAATTTGTTAAGGCAACGGCAATTGTTGCTGAGGGCGAGACTGCTATCGCCATTGAAGATGGTGATGCCATTATTTCTATGAATTTCCGCCCTGACCGCGCGCGCGAAATTACTCACGCTTTGGTGGATGAGGAATTTGACGGCTTTAATCGGCAAAAAGCCCCCAAACTTTCTAGCTTTGTTATGACGACTGAATATGAGGCCACACTGGACTTACCCTGCGCCTATCCGCCAGAAAATCTGGTTAATTCACTCGGCGAATATCTTTCAAATCAAGGCATGCAGCAGTTACGTATTGCCGAAACTGAAAAATATGCTCATGTGACCTTTTTCTTTAGCGGCGGCCGCGAGGCCCTATATGAGGGCGAAGAACGAACCCTAATCCCCTCGCCAGATGTTGAAACCTATGACCAAAAGCCTGAAATGAGTGCATTTGAGGTAACAGAGAAGTTAGTAGACGCTATAGACTCTGGGCGCTTTGATACCATTATTTGCAACTATGCCAACTGTGATCAGGTCGGTCATACTGGCAACTTTGACGCTTCTGTCAAAGCAGTTGAGACTGTCGACAGTTGTCTAAAGCAGGTTATAGAGGCAGCCGAAAAACAGGATGGCGAAGTGTTGATTACTGCCGATCACGGCAATGTTGAAGAGATGTTCGATGAGGCTAGTAATCAGCCCCATACCCAACATACTACGCTGCCAGTTCCTTTGGTATATGCCGGCTCACGTCAACTAAGCTTAGATTCTGGCGGCTCGCTGGCTGATATAGCGCCAACTATCTTAGACATGATGGGGCTTGAAAAACCTGTCGAAATGTCGGGCCGCTCACTGATACGCCGATAAGCTTAATTCACAGCAAAGTACTTATACCTAAACTTGGCGGCTGGATTCAAGTTGTTGATATGTTCGCTGATGTCGGAAGTCCCGATAGCTCAAATATTTTGCTCTATACTTTTAGGCACTAGATACAGGATTACCGCTTAACCTAGAAATATGGCTTAGAAAGCGCGAACTATTTTTGACACGTATATAGAAAAACCATTAGGTTATGCAGTATGTATAGAATTATCTTATCCGCTAGTTTGATTTTGGCCGGCGCGCTTTACTTTAATGAGGAAGGTAATAGCCCACAAAAAGACCGAGAATTACAGCTATTACACAAGGCTCAAGAAGGTTACGCTCATGATCCCTTAGATGAACAACTGCAGGCGTCACCTGTAGAAGATCTTTTGGATAAAGAAGAAGTTAATAACCAACAAAAAAGCCAAGAATTACAGATATATTCTCAGGTTTTAGACAGAGTTCGCTCCAGTTATGTTGATATCCCCTCGGATAATCAACTGCAAGAGAAATCCATAAAAGGCCTTTTGGATAATCTTGATCCATATTCAACCTTTCTCGATAAAGATGAATATAAACAGTTACAGGGCAAGACCTCTGGCAATGCCGGTGGGCTGGGCATTGATATTAGCCTAAAAAATCAAGCAGTGCAGGTAGTTACAACTCTTGATAATAGCCCTGCCCGACAAGCAGGGATTCAGTCTGGCGATCAAATCACAGATATCAATTACCAAACCACTGAAGGTATGAACCTTCAACAGGTCACAGCTGAATTGCGTGGCAAGCAGGGTTCAGAAATTATCTTAGGCATCGCAAGATCCGGCCAATCTGAAAGAATTGAATTCACATTAAAGCGAGAACTCGCACCAAAAAGCTCGGTGCGTAGCCAAATGTTAGGACAGGGTATTGGCTATATTCGCATAGCTGTTTTTCAGAACGAAACCAGCGAAGAATTTAAATCTGCAATTAATCAACTACAGGTAGAAAGCCCACTTAAAGGCTTGGTATTGGATCTAAGAAACAATCCTGGCGGCTTAATGCCGATATCGGTTGAAGTTGCCGATACTGTAATTGATCAGGGTCTATTGCTGTATACCGAGGGACGTTTGGATGAGGCCAATAACCAGTACTATGCAACCTATGGGGATCTTACCAATGGCGCCCCAATTGCGGTTCTTATAAATGGCGGTAGTGCATCAGCGTCAGAAATTGTTGCCGGCGCCCTTCAAGACCAAGAGCGCGCCACTATCATAGGCACACAAAGTTTTGGCAAAGGCTCAGTACAATCCGTTATCGCACTAGGCGATGGGAGTGCGATAAAACTTACCACCGCGCACTATTTAACCCCTGATGGGCGATTTATTCATGGGCAGGGGATTGAGCCAGATATTATTGTTGAGAAAAAAGAGCAACCACCTGGCAGCAATGACAACCAGATTGCTCGCGCCGTTCAAATATTAAAAGAATCTTAATCTTTTGAACCTGACTCTGCTTCCAAGCGATCCACTTTTTGGAACCCCCGAGGCAATTTATGCCCTCGACGGCCACGCTCGCCGCGATAATGTTCTAAATCTTTTGGCTTCATCACTAAGTACCGCTTGCCAGAGTGAACCACAAGGGAACCATCTTCTGGAATAACGGCAAAGTCAACGACAAATTCTTCTCGCGCCTGCAATCTAGAGCTTGGTATATTGATAATCTTATTGCCCTTACCTCTGGATAACTCGGGTAAATCACTTAGCGGAAATGCAAGTAGCCTGCCCTCATTACTCACTGCAGCAATCAGCAGATTTTCATCAGAGACTAATTTAGGGCTGAGTATTTTCGCGCCTTTAGGGATCGAAACCACCGCTTTACCAGCTTTATTTTTGGTATATAGATCGCCAATTTTGCCGACAAAGCCGTAGCCTGCATCAGTACCCAAAAGAATCTTTTGCGCATCATCACCCATCACCAAATGAGTAAATAACGAACCAGATGGTGGGTTTAGCCTACCTGTAGCCGGCTCACCCTGACCTCGCGCTGATGGCAATGTATGGGCAGATAGCGCGTAGAATCTCCCCGTTGTGTCTTGAAGAAATACATTTTGATTACTGCGCCCTAGAGCTGAGGATAAGAACTTATCCCCGGCTTTATAATTCAGGCTGGTGGGATCAATATCATGCCCCTTAGCCGCTCTAAGCCAGCCTTTATCCGATAGCACTACCGTCACCGGCTCTGCAGTTACCAAATCTTTTTCACTAAAGGCTTGAGCTTCTGTGCGCTCTCTAAGGGTCGATCGACGCTCATCGCCATATTCTTCGGCACTGGTTTTAAGTTCTTTTTTGACCAGAGTTTTTAGTCGAGCATCGGAACTGAGCAAGAGCTCTAATTCAGCTTTTTCTTTCGCTAGCTCTTCTTGCTCAGCACGAATTTTTACTTCCTCTAAACGTGCTAACTGACGTAACTTGGTGTCGAGAATATAGTCCGCTTGCAAATCCGAAAGCCCGTATTTTTGCATTAATGCTGGCTTTGGCTGATCTTCAGTACGAATAATATGAATCACTTCATCAATATTCAAAAAAGCAATCAGCAAACCATCTAATAGGTGCAAACGCTTTTCGACTTTTTGCAATCGATAGTCTAAACGTCGGCGAGTTACATCAATTCTAAAGCTTAACCATTCTTTTAGAATGCGCTTTAAATTCATTACAGCTGGCCTGCCATCTACGCCAATAATATTAAGATTGATTCGGTAACTGCGCTCTAGATCAGTAGTTGCAAAAAGATGATCCATTAAACCATCTATGTCTACTCGATTAGACTTTGGTGTGATCACCAAGCGTGTTGGGTTTTCATGGTCAGATTCATCGCGAAGATCCGCCACCATAGGTAATTTTTTATTGCGCATCTGAGTGGCAATTTGTTCCAAAACTTTAGAACCCGATGACTGAAATGGCAGAGCAGTAACAATGACATCGCCATCTTCCTTGCTCCAGACCGCACGCATTTTGACTGAGCCACGACCGCTTTCATAGGCCGCTAAAATATCCGCTTTGGGCGTAATGATTTCTGCATCAGTAGGAAAATCTGGCGCTTGAATAAAGTTCATTAGCTCGGGTATATCGGCCTTGGGATTATCCAACAAATGCAAAGTAGCACTGACCACTTCATTAAGATTGTGCGGCGGGATATCTGTCGCCATACCTACGGCAATACCGGTGGTGCCATTAAGTAAAATACTCGGCACTCGAGCGGGTAATATTTCCGGTTCCTCCAGGGATGCATCAAAATTGGGGCGCCAATTACTAGTCCCCTGACCTAATTCAGCAAGTAGTAATTCTGCATATTTTGATAGCTTAGATTCGGTGTAGCGCATCGCCGCGAACGACTTAGGATCATCTTGCGAGCCCCAGTTGCCCTGACCATCAACAAGCGGATAACGGTAAGAAAACGGCTGCGCCATCAGCACCATAGCTTCATAGGCGGCGCTATCACCATGGGGGTGAAATTTACCAATCACATCACCCACGGTTCTGGCTGATTTTTTATATTTGGCCGTTGCCTTTAAACCAAGCTCGCTCATAGCGTAAACGATGCGTCGTTGCACCGGCTTTAGGCCGTCACCAATATGCGGTAGGGCGCGATCGAGAATCACATACATTGAATAATCCAGGTATGCTTGCTCGGTGTAGCTACTTAGTGATCGGCTCTCAAGACCCTGATCATTAAAGGTTACTGTATCGTTCATTGCCCTTCCTTTATTTTATTCTGTTTACAGATTGCCAGTGTCGGCTAAATTGCCTTTGGTCTCTAACCATTGACGTCTGTCTGGCGAACGTTTCTTGGCCAACAACATATCAAGTACCGAATTGGTATCATCGCCTGGCTCTAGAGTTAGCTGAACTAGGCGCCTGGTATCTGGGTCCATGGTGGTTTCGCGCAACTGTGGTGGATTCATTTCACCCAAGCCCTTAAATCGCTGAACATTCACCTTGCCACGCTTACCCTCAGCGTCTATTCGATCGAGAATGCCCTGCCTCTCGGCATCATCAAGCGCATAATAGACATCCTTGCCCACATCGATCCTAAATAGCGGCGGCATGGCGACATACACATGTCCACTGGCAACCAGTGGACGGAAGTGACGTACAAATAGCGCACAGAGTAGGGTGGCAATATGCAGGCCATCAGAGTCAGCATCGGCGAGGATACATACCTTGTGGTAGCGCAAATCATCGGCAGATTCCAGACCAGGGTCTACCCCCAATGCGACAGAGATATCATGCACTTCTTGCGACCCTAAAATTTCCTGAGATTCAACTTCCCAAGTATTTAGAATTTTACCGCGCAACGGCATAATCGCCTGGTTTTCGCGGTTTCGCGCCTGCTTTGCAGACCCGCCCGCAGAATCACCCTCTACCAAAAATATTTCGCACTGTTCTGGCTCATCGCTAGAGCAATCGGCCAATTTACCCGGTAGTGCCGGCCCCTGGGTAACCTTTTTACGCACAACTTTTTTACTGGCACGCATACGTCGCTGAGCATGCAAAATACACAGCTCCGCAAGCTTTTCAGATTCTTCGGTATGCTGATTCAGCCACAAACTAAAGGCATCTTTTACCACACCGGCAATAAATGCCGCTACTTCCCTTGAAGATAAACGATCTTTGGTTTGGCCAGAGAATTGTGGGTCAGCCATTTTGGATGACAACACAAAACTACAGCGATCCCAAATATCATCTGGGGTAAGTTTTACTCCTCGAGGCAATAGATTGCGAAATTCACAAAATTCACGCATTGCTTCGAGCAGACCAGTACGCAAACCATTGACATGGGTTCCGCCTTGCGGCGTTGGAATAAGGTTAACGTAACTTTCTTGCACTAGCTCGCCACCCTCGGGCAACCATTGTACCGCCCAATCCACCGCTTCGTTTTCTGTAGCAAAGGCGCCAATAAATGGTTCTGCCGGCAGAACTTCCCAGCCATGCAATGCATCGGCAATATAGTCCTTTAATCCATCTTCATAGAACCATTCCAAACTTTCGCTGGTATTTTCGTCATAAAAACTCATGGTTAGGCCGCTGCAGAGTACCGCCTTAGCTCTTAACACATGACGCAATCTAGAGACACTAAACTTTGCTGAATCAAAGTATTCAGGATTGGGCCAGAAGCGCAAAATTGTGCCTGTATTGCGCTGACCACAGGTATCTATAACTTGTAAGTCGGAGGTTTTATCGCCGTTAGAAAATAATATTTGATGAATCTGGCCGCCGCGCTTAACCGTGACATCCAAACGATCTGATAGGGCATTCACCACAGATACACCTACACCGTGCAATCCGCCCGAAAACTGGTAGTTATTATTGGAAAACTTACCGCCGGCGTGAAGCGTAGAGAGGATCACCTCCACCCCAGGCAAGCCCTGCTCAGGATGAATATCAACGGGCATTCCTCGGCCATCATCACAGACAGACAGAGATCCATCTTTGTGCAGAGTAACGTCAACTCTTCGTGCGTGCCCGGCCAACGCCTCATCGACACTGTTATCGATGACCTCTTGCGCCAAATGATTCGGCCGACTGGTATCGGTATACATACCCGGACGTTTTTTGACCGGATCTAATCCAGTTAGAACTTCAATATCTTCTGCGTTGTAGTTGCTCATTGTTTTTTGGCTACTTTTCTATTATTGGCATGTTTTCACATGTGTTAAAAACTTTAAAATGGCTGGTATATGTCGCTGATAATCAACAAAGCTGTGGTCTCCACCAACCTCCGTCTTAATAGCACAGCCTGTATATCGCTTTTGCGCATGACGATAATCCAACACCTCATCGCCTGTTTGCAACAATATTTTATAATTTTGTAAGCGCTTAATTTGCTGTGGGTTTAAGTCGCTGTATTCTTTAATATGTCGCGGCTCAAAAACCCAGCGCTCACCGGTCATAAAGTTGCTGTTTTCTCCTAACCATGAGTGTAACCCAGAACCTGGGTTGACGGCAGGATTTATCAGCACAGCCGGCAAGTTATATTGCTCAGAGAGACAGGTAGCGAAAAATCCGCCCATTGAACTTCCTACCAAATAAATCGGCTGCGGCAAATAAGCCTCTATAAGCTCCGCAAGTGACTGCATAACCGTTGAAGCGTAGGGTGATAACTGAGGGCAGAAAAACTTTATATTTGGTGCATTTAATTGCAACCACCGCTCAGTCTCAATGGCTTTTTTTGACTGCGGGGAACTATTAAAACCGTGCAAGTAAAGTAGCATCGACATTGTTTTAGGTCACCTGAGATTCAGACAGTATTATAGTCAAAAAAGTCCGATTGTCAGCGACTGATTTGAGCCTAAGCATCCGTTGAAAGTGGTTATAAGAATTTAACCCCTGTATTGATTTTTCCATCATCATGTAAATCAATCCATCTATAGGCAGGTAATTGATCGCTTAGGGCAAAATCAGCCGCCTCTGGTTTAAATTGAAAACAGGTAGAGGGTGTCGCATAGACAGCAATACCACCCCAATCGGCCGTATGCTGTTGATGGATATGGCCATTGATGACCGCCCTTACCTTGCCATGGGCAACTAGCAACTTATGTAAAAGTTTATGGTTCGCTATGCGATGCTTGTCGACCCATTGGCTATTTACCGCAACTGGACTATGGTGCATAGCGACAAGGATATTTTTATGCGTTAGAGCAACCAAATACCGTTCTAGTTGATGTATCTGATCCTTTGAAATCGACCCCTCGGGCTGACCAGACAATGAACTATCTAACATGATTATTGCCCAGCTTTTAGTTTCGAAAACAGGCATAAATGGAAAATGGACAAAGTTTTTTTGCATCAGATCCATACTGTCATGATTTCCAGGAAGCCATAACGCCTGTTTTTTTTGCGCCAACAGTAATTGATCTAATTGCTGATAAGCTTCAGGTTGGGCATCGCTGGCAATATCCCCTGTCAGCAAAAGCCTATCTTCACCACGACCATCGCGTTTAATAGCCTCAAGAACAGATAAGAGTGTTTGATAGGTTGGTATATTTCTACAGGTAAAATCTGGGGTAGGCCCAAGGTGCAAATCAGTAATCTGCGTGAGTTTTAAGACCGTCACTTAATTAACTACTTTGCACTTGGGCAATGCGCCTATGACGTAAAGCCTGATATAGAAGCTCACCTAAAAAGATATTCCACTGCCACTTTTCATCTCTTGATTGCGGCCCTTTGCGCTCTACAAGCGCCCAAGGAATAGTGCTATCTGAGCACCACTCAATGACCTCGGCCATTTTAGCATCGCGATAAATTCTAGCTTTTAACTCTATACTTGGCAGCCATTTTGGACTGTTAGATTCAATTTTAATAAACAGAGTAGTGGTAAATTTAGCCAGCTCGATGACCTTAAAATCAAGCATCGATGTTTGCGCGTTTTTAACCTGAAAGCGAGCACCCAAACAAAGATCTTCGTCTGTAAGGCGCTCGAGTCTACCGTAGTTAAGCTCGCATTCTCGATGCAGGCAAGCTAGGCTAAAATTTTGTCTTTGCATAGATATTTTAAGCAAATAATGTGATTTAAAAATATACCTGATTACGCGGTATTATTCCATTAACGCCCATCAAATAGACTGAGATTTTTATTTGACTAATCTACGCTTTAATTGACGCTTATTGATCATTTTTTACCTAATTAACGTAGAATTGATGATTCTTTAACGCTTATAGCAATCTTCTTGTCTTTGTGATTGTTTATCCACATGAATAAATATTATGATAAGACTTGCAAGGTAATTATTTGCCTCAGGATAGGGTCAATATGGCTGCTAAAAATGCATGGAGAACATATGCTATCAATCAATAAACTTATTTCGTTAATCGCTTTGATAGCGCTTACTAGCACATCGGCAAATGCAGAAACACTTGCCGATATTTATCAGTCAGCTGTTAAGAATGACCCCATAGCCGGTGCGGCTAGAGCCTCTTATAAGGCCAGTAAAGAAACATTAAAACAAGGTAGAGCTGTTTTATTGCCGCAGCTAACAGCGTCTTCACGCAAAGAAGAACCATCATCAGATGATAATATTGAGCCGGTAAAAACAACCTATGCGGCAAGCCTAAGTCAGTCACTGTTTAATGTGCCTGCATGGTTTCAATTTCAAAGCGCCAAACACATGGATCAGGTGGCTGAGGCTCAATTCGCCACCCAACAGCAATCACTTATCATTAGAGTGAGTGAATCTTACTTCAATGTGCTGCGCGCCTACGACAATAAGCAAACTCGCAAAGCCGAGGAACTAGCCATTGAGCGTCAATTAGAGCAAGTAACTGAGCGGTTTGAAGTAGGCCTGCTACCCATTACCGATGTGCATGAAATTCAAGCTATTTTTGATGACGCTAGCGTCAATAGCCTAGAAGCCAATGGTGCGCTAGATATAGCCTTTGATCAGTTACAGGTTTTGACCGGGAAAAATCACAGTCAGTTAGCGGGTCTTAAAGATGACTTTGTGGCCCAAGCACCTAATCCAATTGCCTCAGAGTCATGGGTTGCATTTGCGCTAGCCAATAACTTCGATCTCAAAGCTAGCCTATTAACTCAACAAGCCGCCAATCAAACCGCTAAAGCGGCCAAAGCTCAGCACTTGCCAAAAATTACTGTTTCTGCCGATTATAGCAAGCGCGATATTGAGGCAACTATTGCTGCAGAGCCGATGAATACAGAGCAAACAGCCGTAAACTTAAACCTAACCATGCCAATTTTTTCCGGTGGTCTAACCAGCTCTCAGGCACGCCAATCTGCTTATCAAGCCCAGGCCGCAGAACAAAACTATATAGCTACCAAACGTAATACCATGCAAGCCGCTCGGTCTAATCATCAACTGACCATCACTAATGTCGCACGAGTTAAGGCGCGCAAGCAAGCTATTACATCGGCTGAAAGCGCTTTAAAAGCGACACAAGCCGGCTATGAGGTTGGAACACGAAATATTGTGGATGTGTTGGTGGCACAGCGGACGCTGTTTCAGGCGAAGCGAAATTTCTCTAATGCGCGTTATGACTATATTCTTTCGATGATGCGCCTAAAACAGGTGGCGGGGCAGTTATCGCCAGAGGATATTTATGGGTTAAATGATTCGCTCAATATGAACATTAATATAGAGCGCTATTAATATAAGTAATGTTTTTCAATTAATCTGATTTTAATCATTATGAATAAAAACAACTCTTCTGCTCTAAATATCCTGCTAATTACCAAAAACTTTACTATGGGCGGAGCAGAAGTTCACGTTTGCGATCTAGCCAATGAACTAACAAATAGAGGTCATAATGTTCACTTAGTTGCAAAGCAAGGCATGCAAAGACAATCTTTATCTAAAAAAGTTAACTTTCACCCGCTGTTAATAAGTGATCTGCTGTTTTTACCTAATCTGGTCAGATTGTACAATTTAGTTAGGCGCGAAAATATTCACCTTATCCATGGACATCAACGCTTAGGCATTTCACTAGCTGTTTGCCTGTCTAAATTGGCAAATTTACCCAATGTAGCGACTGTCCACGGCCAATTAAAATACGATATACGCTCCCCGTTGATTCGCAACCATGTCGATAAACTTATCTGCGTGCGAAAAGTAACGTTTGAAGAGGCTAAGAAAAACCATAGACTGTCATCGATAACGTCATTGATTTTAAATGGCGTCATTGTTCATCCTCTATCGTATAAAAAACATCCCCACACCCTAATGTATGGCAGTCGATTAGATAAACGTCATTTTTCGGTCATTGCAATGGTGATCAAAGATGTCATGCCTGAACTATTAAAAACATATCCTGAAGCAAAGTTCGTTATATATGGACAGGGCACACATGCGGAAGAGCTATCCTCACTCATTAAAAGTCAAAGTGCTACTAGGCACGCCATAGACTATCGAGGGTATACCAATAAACTCGGAGCGCATTATCAGGAGGCTTCAATTGCCCTTGCATGTGGCCGATGTGCAATGGACGCACTATGTAATGGAACAAATGTACTACCTGTGAATGTTCGTGCTTTAGGTGAAATTGTGACAGAAAGTAGCCTTAGTAATTTTATGAGCAATAACTTTGTACCGATAAATTTTCAAGCGCCATCCCCAGAAATGTTACTTAAGCTTATCAGGGACTATTTCGATAATTACCATATGTATGACAGGCAATTAATTAACTTAAAGAAAAATGCAATGAATCATATTTCTCTTGATAGTGCGGTAGATAAAGTTGAAAAGCTGTATTGGGAAGTAGCAACAAGGTCTTAGTACAATATTTATCTTAAAGATAATCTATCATTGCACCCTTTACCGTTATTGCAAAAGTCCCGCAATAAAGCTTCTCAATATATCAGTGACTAGCCTTTTACAATGACTATCAATATTACTCAGAAACCGGCGTCAGCCATTCAGAATGCATCGAACTCTTACCCCGCACCAAATCAAAGTATGCCGACTGCAGTGAGCCAGTAACAGTGCCGCGAGCACCACTTCCAATAATGCGGCTATCATATTCTCGAATAGGTACAATCTCAGCCGCAGTGCCACTAAAGAAAGCCTCATCACTGATATAAACCTCATCGCGCGAGATGCGCTTTTCATGAACCTCGATACCCTGATCTTTGGCGAGTGTGAACACCGTATCACGAGTAATGCCGTCCAAGCAGGAGGTAAGATCCGGCGTATAAATAGCACCCTTGCGGACAATAAAGAAGTTCTCTGCGCTACCCTCGGCCACATAGCCCTCAGGATCGAGCATAATAGCTTCGTCACAACCCGAATCCAGCGCTTCACGCAGTGCTAACATTGAGTTGATATAGTTACCACTAGCCTTAGCTTTCACCATGGTGATATTCACGTGGTGTCTTGTATATGAAGATGTGCGTACTTTTAACCCCGACTCTAGTGTTTCTGGCGAGGTATAGGACGGCCATTCCCATGCTGCAATGCCTAGATGAACCTTGAGCCCTTCAGCTCTTAGACCCATGCCTTCTGAACCAAGGAATACCAACGGACGAATATAGCCTTCCTTAAGTTTGTTCTCTCGAACCACTTCACAAATTGCCGCGCTAACTTCTTCTTGTGTATAGGGTATTTCTAAGTGAAGGATTTTGGCAGAATTGAAAAGGCGTTGCACATGGTCTTCAAGGCGAAAAATACAGGTGCCCTTGTCTGTTTCATAGGCGCGAATACCTTCAAAAACCCCTGTTCCGTAGTGCAGTGATGATGTCAAAAAATGTGTCTGCGCATCGCGCCAGTCCACTAGTTTGCCATCCATCCAAATAAAACCATCTCGGTCAGAAAATGCCATCGACCTAATCCTCTTGCTTGTGATTACTTAAAAA
>CALKMW010000015.1 GCA_938092205.1 uncultured Pseudomonadales bacterium | reverse complement strand
AGCTAAATGTAATGCCCCTCCACCGCCCATAGAATGACCAAGCAAGTAGATACGTTGAGGATCAATCGAGAGGTCTTTTTTCACAATTCCCAATACGTTCATGACATCCATCTCACTTAACTCACCAAGGTTTTCTGGATCTGCTTTTCCAAACGCAACACCGTCTTTGCCCTTTCCACGACTACCATACCAGCCACGTTCGTTGTATCCATAGGGGGCAGCAATAATGTAGCCACGCTTTTCTGCCTCGGGGATAATTCCTTTGTAGTTAATGATTTGATTAGGATTACTGCGAAGCCCATGCAGAAGTATTATTAGTGGGTAACTCTGAGATTCATCATAAGAATTAGGTATGTATAGAGTATAACTTTGGTCCCTGTTGGCTTGTTCAAAAAAGTAACTATGGTTTAAAACTTCACCAAAGTCGTACTTATTAGCCGTTACGATCGTTTTGGGGTTTTGATTTACATCGAATTTTGCCAGTGGTTTGGAACTGCAACCTACTAATAAAATTGCCAGTGTTATTGCCAGTATTTGATGCATTTCTGTTCTCCAAATTAACCCTATGCTCAATTGTAATGTAACCAGATTTGTTTTGGGATGTTTATGATAGTTTGAAATGCCATAGATTATGGTATTCTCCGGTTACAGGGTGTGAAAGTATCGGTGGGTTTTTAAACGGTTTTGATTGTTTTGTCGGGTGAAGGCAAAGATTCTACTTAAACACTTGTTTCACACTTTTTAAAATATCAATATAATCAATGGGATATGATCATGATGTCATTGGGTGGGAATAATATTTAATAAACATGGATCCAATTTCTCAAGGTACAGTCGGCGCAGCCTTTGCCCAATCCACTGCTAACAAGAAAAATATCTTCAGTATCAGTGTAATTGGTTTTCTTGCAGGATTGGCGCCTGACTTAGATGTGTTTATTCGGTCATCAACGGACCCAATTTTATTTCTGGAATACCACCGGCAGTTTAGTCACTCGCTTTTTTTTATTCCTTTTGGCGCTCTGATTGTTGCTCTTTTACTCTATCCTTTGTATAGAAAATCCATAAGTTTAAGGGCTGTCTATCTGGCGAGTTTTTTGGGTTATGCAACCCATGGACTATTAGATGCATGTACTTCTTATGGCACGCTACTCTTTTGGCCTTTCTCTAACCAGCGAGTTACTTGGAATAATATATCTATTGTCGATCCTCTGTTTACTATCCCTATTTTAATCCTTGTAGGAGCTGCAATAAAAACCAGAAAACGGCTATTTAGTTATTTTGCCATTGGATGGGTGGCTTTTTATCTGTGTTTAGGTTTTGTTCAGTATGATAGAGCGTTTAAGGCGGCTAATGAGCTCGCGCTTTCAAGAGGGCACAATGCAGAGCGTTTGACACTTAAGCCATCATTTGGAAATCTGATTTTATGGAAGTCCATTTATCAACATGAAGAAAAGTTCTATGTTGATGCTATTCGAACCGTTCAATCTTCAACCTGGTGTTTGGGGGAAAGTGTTAGAATATTTGACTACCAACATCATCTACCCAATCTAAATAAAGATAGCCAGCAAAGAAAGGATATTGAAAGATTCCGTTGGTTTTCTCAGGATTATTTGGGCTTTGACGAAGAAAAAAACCTTGTTACAGATGTGCGTTACTCCATGATTCCAAACCAAATAATGCCCATGTGGGGACTGGTGATTGATAATCAGCGGGGTATCGATGAGCATGCGACTTGGTGGACAAGTCGAGGTTTAGGTCAAGGTCAATTAGATGTATTTAAAGAGATGTTAAGCGGTAAAAAGTGTCGAGTTAGCCGGATAACATTTTAGCGTTTTTATAAAAACTATTGATAAGCTCAATTATTCAAATGTATGTTTTCATTGAGAGGGAATTAAGATGTTTAGTCACATATGCCTTGGGACTAACAACCTTGCCGAATCTATAGCATTTTATGATCAGGTAATGCCTGTATTGGGTGTCTCGCGGCAAGATACAGGCGATACTTACGCAGGCTATGGCAATAAAGTGGATATTGGCAGCGGCATAAATTGTTTGTTTATTGGTAATACCTATAATGGCGAATCGGCTACGGCGGGTAACGGGGTTAATATTGCATTACTAGCCCATAGCAGAGCGCAGGTGGATCAGTTTCATCAAGTAGCCCTAGACAACGGCGGACAAGATGAGGGAGCACCAGGGTTGCGCGATGTTCATCCGCACTTTTATGCGGCTTATGTGCTAGATCCTACAGGAAATAAACTGGTTGTCGTTTGTCATGCAGATGAAATTCAGGGTGGCTAGCCGCTCATCATGCGTTACTCTATGGCATCAAGAAATTATATTTATATAAAACCTCGGGCACTTCAATGGCTACACCATCTTCAATTTGAGGGGAATATTTAAGTTTTTTTGCTACCTTTAATGCCGCTTTGCCAAAACCAAATTTCTTTGGGCTTTCTTCTATTAAGACCGTATCCTTGACGCCACCATCTTTGGTAATGGTTACTGAAATAATGGCATAACCCTCTTTACCCTTTTGAAGAGCTCTTTTAGGGTATTTCGGGCTTTGAACAAATACGGGTATATATTTACTTTGCTGGTCTTGTTTCGGCAAGACTTTTCCCAGTGCTTTTTGATGCTTTTGTACTAAATCAAACCGACCATTTTTTGTGTGTATGTCGATGAGCAATCCATGGGCGTATTTGCCAATATCTGCATTCAACAACGATTGGTTAAGGAATTTTTCCGCTGCTTCATCGTCACCTTTTAAAAAGCTAATTTTACCCATGGTGAATGCGGCCATTGCCGTTTGAGCGTGATCACCACCATAGGCGTTAAAATAGGTCTTATAAGCAAACTCAGACATGGTCATGGCATTATTTAGTGTGCCATGTGTTAAGCCATGTGAGCCGGTAAGTTGGATGCTGGCTTCTAGAGAAATTTTTGCCTTCATTAAGGGTTCAAAGAGCTCTTGATACGAAAGTGTATCAAGTGCCTTTAGGTAATTTTTGCTCGCTTTTCGGGGGTCGAAATTGACTTGAGTATTTGCTGTATCCAAAAGTAGCCATCCGACCGATTCTGACTTTTTACCATAATGTTTTTTATACAGTTTGTAGGCTTTTGTATATTGATCATCCGCTTTTATATGCTGGTTATTGTTGCTTAGCATAAGGGCATAGTTATGCGTTAGTGCTGCGATATTTTTGTGTCCTGCATTAAATAGCACTCGACCCGTATCTAATGAGCTTTTGGCGCACTTTAATGCGCGTTTCCAGTTTTCATCAGCTACCGAATTAGCGTAACACTTTTGCGATATCTTAAACTTTTGTATTTGGCTGGCTTTAGATGATTGGCTATTATCATCAGCATAAGCCTGACTTAAAAAACACACAGTTATTACAAATATTGCTATTTTCCTTAGCTGAAACATGCCTTCAAAATCCAATTAATAATTTTAGTTTTAGTTGGTGTCTTGCTTGATTATTCACTTTTCAATGCATTAATTTATATGATAATGAATTATTATTAGCCAAATATCCATACCAAAAGATAGATTTGGTCAATTTTGATGGGCTGATATTTTTTGTTGCCAGCGGCAGTTACTGAAATTTGCGGCTGAGTTTTATGGCAGTTCAAATAGTTCTTCAACCGAGCAATCTAGGGTTTTTGCAATTTTTAATGCCAGTACGGTTGAGGGGATGTAAACACCATTTTCTACCGCATTAATACTTTTTCTGGAGACATCGGCACTCTCAGAGAGCTGTTGCTGGGTCAGCCCTCTGGATTTTCGAATCTGCTTCAGGTTATTTTGAAGCTTCTCGTGGTTTTTACCCATGACTATTTTTCTTCAAAATCTTCAACCGCCTTTGAGAGAAGGGCGCTATCATTGGGGAAAATGTAGCCGGCAATGATTATGCCAATGCCAATTGCGCCGACTAAAAGGCCCACACCTTTAAGGAGACTGCCAAGGGCAACAGCACCCAAAAGATATAAACCAATGCCAACAAATAGGGTAATAGTTCCACTTCTTCTATGATTGGCAGGCTCTTTTTTGCCTTCTAGCTGCGCCAGAATTTTTTTAATCTCCGCCGGATCCTGTATATTTTTGGATATTTCAATAAGGGTGGCTCTTTTGTTTTTTTCTTCAAAATACAACCATACAAATACACCCAGTGGAATAATTATTCCCGCCAAAATACCTAAGATAGGGATAAGTTCTGCCATGATTTTCTCCTTTTAATAATGTAACGTAAAGGTATCATTTTATAATGGTGAAGTAAAGGTTACATTTATAGTCGAGTTCAATCGATCATTCATAATGTATTTGGTTATTCTATTGCTTATAATCAACATATGGATTGTGGCGTTACCTTAGCCGAATTTTATTGTTTTGCTGTTTTGAAGCCCATAGCTAGCAATCAAGACGTTAGCTTTCATTTACTTTAAGGATTTACTATGTCAAAGAAATTAATTATTTGTTTTATGCTTTCTGCTCTTGGAGGCTGTACTCTCTTATCTATCCCTTTAGCTGTTGTAGATACTGCAGCGGGTATTGTGAAGTTACCAATCACCGCAGTTGATTCGGTGATTGATGCGGTTAATGGCGAAGAAGATGAAGAATAATTGATCTTATATGTAAAAAGGGGTGCTTGTAGCACCCCTTTTTTTTGGGGTCGAAATTTAAATAAACTTTACTTAAAAATTATGTCGGTAGGCGGTATACCAGAATGCGCCGTTAAAACCCATTGGCGCAAACTGGCTATAAAGTCTTCCTAAGCTAGCGCTTCCTGTCGAGTCTTCTCCCTTGTTGTTAAAAATATTATTGCCGCCAACAAGAATGCTGGCTTGACTGTTAAAGTCATAGGTGGCTTCAATATCTGTAGTATATTCAGGGTTAAAGGTTTTCTGATCTTCTTTGTCCCACCAAGCGCCATAATAATTTATTCGGCTTAATAGGCTTGCATTGCCTATTATTTTTTTGGCAGTTAAATTCCAACGAGTACCCGGCGTTGTTTCTTCAATTTGTCGTTGGCGGTCATTATCAATGGTATCGCCTTTTTGGGTTACTTTGGTTTTAGTGATGTTATAAGCAAGATTCCAATCAATATTGCTGATTGTCGTCGAGGCTACAATATCAAACCCAGAGGTATTGGTGGCAAAGTCATTGGTAAAAAATCTAACTTTTGAAATATCTTGTGCGCCAGGGTAGTTCATTTCTACTAATGTTGTTTTGGCTTGGTCTGACAATTCAGTTTCTTTCGAAAGGTTTAAACGATTCGTAATATCAATTTCAAAGTAATCCACGGTCAGGTCAATTTCACCAATGGTGGCAAACAAGCCAAGGGTTATATTTTTTGATTCCTCAGGTTTTAGAGGCTTTGCACCCAGTGACTTTGAAACAGGGTTTGTTGCAGGCAGTGTGCCCTTATTTAGCAGTTTATCTGTGCCTATTTCCTGTTCTGTTGATATGTTTGACGCATTAATTTGCCCTGTTGTAGGTGCTTTAAATCCTGTGCTAATGGTTGAGCGAACACCTAGGTTACTATTGATTTTATAATTACCTCCTAGCTTTAAGTTGGTAGTAGTACCAAAATCATCAAATTTTTCAGTTCGTAGCGCTGTCTGAATCAGTAACTGCTCAGAAACATCCCAGTCAGCTTCAATATAAGCCGCTATATTTGAGCGAGCAAAGACGCCGGCAATATCGTTTGAAAAGCCGGGGAAACCATTTGATGAGGTACTAAATGCTGTTACTTTATTGTCAATATCAAAGGCGAGCGGCCCTTTGGCCCATGAATTTATATCACCGGCACCGATGGTAAATTCCTCTACACGGTACTCAACACCATAGGCCCAACTTAATGTTTCACTGCTGGTGTAGGTGAAATCAGCATTTATATTTTTATCCACCTGCTGGTAGTAGCCGGGGTCAAAGTTACGAACGGTGGTTTCGCTATCTGCATTTGGCCCAAGGCTAGCATTTACTGAATTATTGAGATAGAAATCAGCCTTATTTTTACCATAGTAACTACTGATATCCCAACCTATACCATTGGCTGTTTCACCCTTAATGCCAACAAGAAACCCTTGATCAGTTACCTTGCCGCCAAATCGAGGTGTAAAGCCGCCGGGGATAATTTCTGCATAGTGAAAACAGTTATCATCATTGCGTAGGTCAGCTATTGTTTGCAGTGCTTGTCCGAGATCCACTTCATTATCGGCGTTATTGTCAGCTCTATGGCCATACTCAAATCGGCTACAGTTGCCATTGCCATCTTCGGTCATATCTGCAATTAGCAGTTTTTTACCTGAGGTATAGACTCCGTCGCGATTGATAGGGTTACGGAAGAAAAAACCGCCATCTACTGTTTTAGAATTATTATTGGCATAGCCGTACATTTCGGTACCACCCCCGAGGTCACCGGCAAAGTTTAGAAATAGCTTAATATCATTATCAATTTTTGGCTTGCCCCATATCATTGCCGGATTTGGTACATCTTGGAAGCCTGCAGTGGTTAGTGCTGTTGCATCCTCTCGCTGTTTTGAGCGACTGGTTGCGTCTGCATTACCATATTCAAGGGATAGATTGGCAAATCCATGAGTGCCTAGTTCGAAGCCTCTGTTCATAGCAACTGTCACCTGTTGACCATCCCGCACAGAGTATTGGCCTAGGCGTAATTCAACTTTGCCACCATCGCTTGCATTCTTTAGCTGAAAGTTAATTACACCAGCGATAGCATCTGAGCCATAGATAGATGATGCGCCGTCGCGAAGCACTTCAACACTTTTTAGTGCTATGGCAGGAATACTTGAAGTATCGGGGCCTTGAGAGCCATTAGAGATACCATTGCCATTCCAGGTGATGACTGCGCCACGATGCCTTCGTTTGCCATTGACCAAAATTAATGTGTGGTCTGGCGCCAAACCGCGAAGATTGGCAGGGCGCATAAAGGTGGCGGCGTCACTGATGGGTTGGTCATTTACTGAATATGAAGGTACTGAGTTTCGCAGTAGGTTGCTGATGTCAGTATCACCTTGGTTGCTTAATTCGGATGCGGATATCACATCCACAGGAGCACTTGTTTCTGTGGTAGATCGAGCCTTTACCCTACTGCCTGTTGTTACAATTTCTTCTACCATTATATTGGCTACAGCTAGCGCGGGCGTCAGGCATATCGCCACCATGAGTGAAAGTGTACTGGTTACTTTTAATAATATTTTTATACACATAGTTTCTCCTTAAAAAGTGTATAAGCGTTTGTTTCAAAAAATCTCTGAGAATTTACAGATGTGACTGAAGTCTAGACAACAAAAAAGTATTTTTTTGAATAGTATATTTAAAAGTTTGAAAATGAATTTTTATGGGCGAAGAAAGAAGTTATAAGATAAGACTTTTTGAGGTTTCACCAGCCCTTTCTTGTACCAATTTTGGCACCAGAAACCCGGGTAATTCAGATTGAATTTGGTTGAAAATTTCTACAGCTTGAGCCTCGGGTACGTCAAAATGGCTGGCACCTTGAACTGGGTCTAACATATGCAGGTAATAGGGCATAATGCCTGCATCAAATAACTTTTCACTTAAGCAGATAAGTTGGTGGCTATTATCATTTATGCCTTTTAGTAGAACACTTTGATTAAGCACTAAGATACCTGCTTGTTTTAATTGATTAACCCCATGGCTCAATGCTGTATCTATTTCATTGGCATGATTAATATGCAGTACCACAGTGGGTTTCAGTCTTGTGTTGCTTAGCCAGTTGAGTAATGGATCATCAATTCTGGAGGGTATTACTACCGGCAGTCTGGTGTGAATTCGCAGTCGTTTAATATGCTTGATAGATTCTATTTCGCCGGTTAGCCAGCTAAGAAAATTATCATTGGCTGCTAGGGGGTCGCCACCGCTGTAGATTACCTCATTGATTTCTGGCTTGGCTTTTAAATAGTCCAAAGCCTTTAGCCACTGTTGCTTACTTTGACGATTATCTTCATAGGGAAAGTGACGACGAAAGCAGTAGCGGCAGTTTATGGCACAGCTTGGACTGATAATCATCAGCACTCGATTGCGATATTTATGTACAATGCCCGGCACTGGGTTAAAGGATGATTCGCTCACTGGATCAGTACTAAAATTGCTATCAACCTGTAGTTCGGATGTAATTGGCAGTACCTGTTTTAGTAAAGGATCCTTTGGGTTGCCGTATTGCATTAGCTTAACAAAGGGTTGTGGTACTTTAATCGGGAATTGGCTTGCCGCCTGTTCTGTGGTGTTTAAGTCTTCGGCTTTTAGGCCAAGTTGATTGAGTAATTCATCAATTGAACTGATACAGTTGCTTAATTCAGCCTTCCAGTCTGAATAAATATTAATCGGTTGGCTTGCAGGTTCAGTTGACATTGACGTTTAATAACCACCATTGTTTGGAGTCAGCAGTTTACGCTATTTTTTGATCTTAGCGTGTAATTAACGGGAACAATTTTTGGATAATCATATCGTTTTTATGCGGCAGGCATTAGCGCTTGCAGAACAGGCTGCCCAAAAGGGTGAAGTCCCTGTGGGTGCTGTGGTTGTATCTAATGGTGAGGTGATTGGTAGGGGCTTTAATTGCCCCATTGGTTCTTCTGACCCTACAGCCCATGCGGAAATCGTTGCTCTGCGAGATGCATCTAAAAAATTAGATAATTATCGACTGGCGGGCTGTGATCTGTATGTCACAATTGAGCCCTGTACCATGTGTGTAGGCGCTATGATTCATGCGCGCATTAATCGAATTATCTTCGGCGCCCCTGAGCCTCGTGCCGGTGCCTTAACTAGCCAGCTAACTCTTTTAGATGCGGATCATTTTAATCATTCAATGAAATGGACTGGCGGTATCTTAGAAGACCAGTGCCGAGAATTGATGAAAGATTTTTTTAAGCAGCGACGTTAGTTTTTGTTACAAAGCGTGAGGTGTAACGGGCTGCCAGTTTTCTCGCTCTTTTTCTTGGGTGCTTTTTTGATTGGATTGCTGTGATACTGAGTTTAGCTGTAAGTATGATCGGTAGTACTGAATATTATCAACATAGATAACTGGCTCATTTCCGCGTGCATAGCCTCTCTTTAGGGTGCTGTAATATTTCTTTTTGCTAAGCAGCGGTAGATGTTCTCGCACATCAGCCCAAAGATCTGGGTTTCTATTATTTCTTACGGTTAAAATCCGCGCATCTTCTAAATGGCCAAAGCCAACATTGTAGGCGGCTAGGGCAAATAGGCTGCGATCAGGGTCTTTTATGCGCTCGGGTAGCCGTGCCTTTAGCTTCAAAAAATAGGCTACTCCACCTTCAAGACTCTGGGCTGCATCAAGGCGGTTTGTAACGCCCATTTCTTTGGCGGTGTCTAGGGTAAGCATCATTAGGCCGCGAACGCCTGTGGGTGATTTGGCACGCGGATTCCAGTGAGACTCTTGATAAGCAATCGCGGCTACTAAGTGCCAATCTAGATTGTATTTTTGTGCAGTTTGTCGAAACATCGCTTCATATTTGGGTAAGCGATTATTAACTAGTCGACCCAGTTGTTTGGAGTCAGCGGCTGAAAAGCGTTTGGTTTGGGCAAATAGCTGTTGCTTAATATCATCCAGCTGGCCGCTTTCGGTATATTGTTGTAAAAAATTATTCGCGGCATTTAACAGAGTGCCGTCTCCATTCTTAGGGAAGACCCATGCTAAGGCCTGAGGTGCAGATACATTAAAGGCTTTGCGGGTGTTGGGGTAAATATGCCGATTAATCTCATAGGCCAGTGAGTCGGTAACCGTATAGCTAATTTCACCATCATGTACTTTACGAATTAGCTCACTCATCTCTGCATCGTTTTCTTCAATCCATTTGAGACTTGGGAATTGCTTGCGCAGTTGCTTTAAATTTTCACTGTGTGAGGAGCCAGCGATCACCGAGAGATCGCCTTTGAGCTGACTTAATGTTTTTGGCTTTTGATCACCAGCGCGGTAAATAAGTTGTTGCACAACCTGATGGTATGGATAGGAAAATTTAAAAGATTTACCACGATCTACTGTATTAACCAGATTGGCTGCAGCAAATTCACCCTGCGGTCCCCCCACTGATAGAAGCAGGCTTGGCAGAGTAGATTTGGTAGTTACTTTTAATCCAACCCCTAAGCTATCGGCAAATGCCTTAGCTAGAACATATTCAAAACCGTTTTTTCCATCGCCATCTTCAAAATAGGTGGTAGCACCTGGAAGGGTTAACACCACTAGATGCCCACGTTTAACCACCTTTTCAAGGTCACTTAGATGAGTGCTATCAGAAATATAAGCCAAGCACAGGAGGGCAATTGCTATAAGCATGCCGCGGTTGCGCAGATTTTTCATGCCAGAGGTTAAAGGATCCATTGCTAGCCTTTTTGGATATGCTAAATATTTTTTTAGCTTTAATGTAATTATTCTACATGGTTTAGCCCCTGTCGCTAAATTTCTATGAAAACTTATGCATCTATATCTGCCTAAAACATAAAATTTCAGATAAAATGCGTGGTTTAAATTAACTGCTTAATTTTGGGACTCACCCTGTATGATTATTATTTCTGGCGCACCTGCTCTTTCCGCCTTTCGCCAACGAAAATTGCTTGTGAGTTTAAAGCAGGCAGTCCCCACTATTACAAATGTAAAAGCGGAATATCAGCACTTTGCTGATGTATCATCACCGCTATCAAGTGATGATACAGATACTCTTAAAGCACTTATGCAATACGGGCCCATGGAACAGGCGGTTTCTGCCAGTGGGCAGTTGCTATTAGTGGCTCCTCGTCCGGGTACTATATCGCCATGGTCTAGTAAGGCTACCGATATTGCGCATAACTGTGGCTTGGTAAACGTTTTGCGTGTTGAGCGGGGAACCGCTTATTACATTGAGTCTAGTGAATTATTGTCAGAACAGCAGTTAAAGCAGGTGGGTGATCTTTTACATGATCGCATGGTTGAAACTGTATTTAATGAGTTGCAACAGGCAGAAACTCTTTTTGTTCAGCATCAGCCGGCACCTCTCACTGAAGTGGATATTATGGCTGGTGGTGTTGAGGCGCTTCAACAAGCAAATATTTCACTTGGTTTGGCTTTGGCGGATGATGAAATTGATTACTTGGTCTCTAGCTTTCAAGAACTAGAGCGCAATCCAACCGATGCAGAATTAATGATGTTTGCTCAGGCTAATTCAGAGCATTGTCGGCATAAGATCTTTAATGCTAGTTGGACCTTAGATGGTGAAGATCAGCCTAATAGCCTGTTTGGTATGATTCGCAATACTCATAAGTTGGGTGGCGAAAATGTTCTTTCGGCTTACTCTGATAATGCGGCGGTGGTAGCCGGCAGTATGGGAGGGCGTTTTTATCCTGACCCAGAGTCCAAAGAATATGGTTACTCCCAAGAACCTGTGCACCTGTTGATGAAGGTCGAAACTCATAACCATCCAACCGCAATTGCGCCTTTTTCTGGTGCTGGCACGGGTTCTGGTGGTGAAATTCGCGATGAGGGTGCGGTGGGTCGTGGTTCAAAGCCAAAAGTAGGTTTGGTTGGCTTTACGGTGTCTAACCTGCAAATACCAAACTACACCCAGCCTTGGGAAGAAGATTATGGTAAGCCTGATCGTATTGTATCGGCCTTAGATATTATGATCGAGGGGCCCATTGGTGGTGCCGCGTTTAATAATGAATTTGGTCGTCCCAATTTGTGTGGATACTTTCGTACCTTTGAGGCCAATTTTGCCGGTGAGCGACGCGGCTATCACAAACCCATAATGATTGCTGGTGGCTATGGCAATATTCGTGAAGATCATGTCGATAAGCCTGAGTTTGCCCCCGGTGCAAAATTAGTGGTTCTGGGTGGTCCGGCAATGTTGATTGGATTAGGTGGTGGTGCCGCATCTAGTATGACCACGGGCAGTAGTTCAGCTGATTTGGATTTTGCCTCGGTACAACGTCAGAATCCAGAAATTGAGCGTCGCTGTCAGGAGGTCATTGATCAGTGTTGGCAGTTAGGGGATACCAATCCTATTGCATTTATCCATGATGTAGGTGCCGGTGGTCTGTCTAATGCACTGCCTGAGTTGGTTAAAGATGGCGGCACTGGTGGTATATTTGAATTAAGAACTGTACCCAATGATGAACCCGGTATGTCACCGGTTGAGATCTGGTGTAACGAGGCTCAAGAGCGTTATGTGTTGGCGGTTAAGCCGGAGGATGTTGAGCGCTTTGAAGCCATATGTCAACGTGAAAGATGCCCATTTGCGGTGGTTGGCGAAGCTACGGAGGAGAAAACTATTCGAGTTACGGATCGGCAGTTTGATAATAATCCAGTCGACCTGCCGATGTCGGTATTATTTGGTAAGGCACCAAAAATGCATCGCACGGCGGAGAAATTAGCGGTTACAACTGAAGATTTCGCTACCCAATATTTAAATATTAATGAAGCTGTTGTGCGTGTTCTTCAGCACCCGGCAGTAGCAAGTAAAAGTTTCTTGATCACTATTGGTGATCGCTCGGTGACTGGTATGGTCGCCCGTGATCAGATGGTTGGTCCATGGCAGGTGCCGGTGGCTGACTGTGCCGTTACCACGGTAACCTATGATAGCTATGCCGGTGAAGCTATGGCTATGGGTGAGCGTACACCCTTGGCGCTAATTGATGCGCCGGCGTCTGGTCGAATGGCTATTGGCGAGGCTATTACAAATATATGCGCAACCCGCATTGGCGATATTAAAGATATTAAACTCTCGGCAAACTGGATGTGTGCTGCTGGCTCGCCGGGTGAAGACGAAAAGCTATACCGCACTGTAGAAGCTGTAGGTATGGATCTATGCCCTAAATTAGGTATTACCGTACCGGTGGGTAAGGACAGTATGTCTATGCGAACTGCATGGCAGGAGCGAGATCAAGATAAATCAGTAACAGCGCCTTTGTCACTGGTTATCACTGGTTTCTCTCCAGTGCTTGATGTGCGTAAAACACTGACACCACAGTTGCATGATTTGGCTGAAGATACCCAGTTAATCTTGCTGGATTTAGGCGCGGGAGCTAATCGCCTTGGGGGTTCAATACTGGCACAGGTATACTCTCAAATGGGCAGTGTGGCGCCAGATGTGGATGATGCTGACGCCCTAAAATCTTTCTTTAATACCATGCAAAGCTTGATTGAAAGCGATAGCTTATTGGCTTATCACGACCGTTCAGATGGCGGCTTGTTTACTACCCTTGCAGAAATGGCATTTGCCGGCCATACCGGTGTTTCAGTAGATATTGGCGCCTTAGGCAAGGATGCAATGGCGGTGCTGTTTAATGAAGAGCTGGGTGCGGTTATTCAGGTTAAAGCGGATCAGGCGGCTGATGTTATACAGCAGTTTACCAAGGCCAATATTAATGCTCATGCTATAGGTACCGTTAATCGTGCGGATACTATCGATATTAGCTCTAATGGCGACATTTTATTGACCAAGTCGCGGGCTGAATTGCAGGAGCACTGGAGTCGCACCTCTTATCAAGTCGCTGCCCGTAGGGATAATGCTGACTGCGTCAAAGAAGAATTCGATCGTATTGCTAATCCTGATCCAGGGTTATCGGCAAAGCTTAGCTATGATCCCTCGGAAGATATTTCTGCACCCTATATTCAAAAAGGTGCAAAACCGAAAATGGCTATCTTGCGTGAACAGGGCGTTAATAGCCATTTAGAGATGGCTGCTGCTTTTGATCGTGCTGGATTTAGTGCGGTTGATGTGCATATGAGTGATTTACTGGCAGAGCGTCAATCATTGCAAGACTTCTCAGGCTTGGTTGCCTGCGGTGGTTTTTCTTATGGTGATGTTTTGGGTGCCGGTGAGGGTTGGGCTAAGACCGTATTGTTTAATAATCAACTTCGCGATCAGTTTGAGCAATTCTTCCATCGCCCAGAAACCTTTAGCTTGGGTATTTGTAACGGTTGTCAGATGCTATCTAATTTAAAAACACTGATACCAGGCGCTGAGTTATGGCCGCGGTTTGTACGCAATCTATCGGAGCAGTTTGACGCGCGTTTTTCATTGGTTAGAGTTGAAGAGTCGCCATCAATTTTAATGCAGGGTATGGCTGGTTCTTATATGCCAATTGCTGTATCCCATGGTGAGGGCCGTGCGGAATTTGCTAACCCGGAGGCTTTAAGAACCTTGCAGCAAACCAATCAGGTAGCCTTGCGTTACTTGGAAAATAATTTATCGGTAGCGTCTAAGTACCCAGCAAATCCTAATGGTTCACCTGATGGTATTACTGGTGTAACCTCTACTGATGGCCGTGCCACCTTAATGATGCCTCATCCTGAGCGAGTATTCCGTACTGTGGTAAACTCTTGGCATCCCGAAGAATGGGGAGAAGATAGTGCTTGGATGCGACTATTTAGGAATGCTCGATTATTTGTCGACTAAACATAAAGGTAGGTTATGAATAAAATTCCCAACGAGCCAGAGTTAGTCAAAAAAGCCCTGCAAATTGGCGCTGTTTATGCGCAAAAGCGTGCTTACGGAAAAATTGAATCCCATGATTCGGTTAAGCTTAAAGTGGAATTTATCTACAAGGTGTTGGTTGAGGATAAACTTATTCAGCCGCTTGCTAAAGATCAAATTAGCGACCCCAATATGCGTCACAAGTTAGCGCTGTGGATTTCACGTCAGCTGCCTGCTGATCATCCTCTTTTAAAAGAAAGCTAAAAATAAAGCCTATTTTTGCGCTATTTTCTTGGTCTTTCACATGTTACCCTTGCGCCCGAGTTGGCCAGGCAATCGCTGTAGTAATTTCTCGATCATTCGCTTGCGTT
>CALKMW010000014.1 GCA_938092205.1 uncultured Pseudomonadales bacterium | reverse complement strand
CGAGCCGAGACAACCGCAGTATTCCAGTTGGAATCTCGCGGTATGAAAGAGCTAATTAAAAAGCTCGGCCCTGACCGTTTTGAGGATATTGTCGCACTGGTTGCCCTGTTTAGGCCTGGGCCTTTGCAGTCGGGTATGGTCGATGACTTTATCAACCGTAAAAAAGGTCGTGCCGAGGTTAGTTATCCGCACTCACAATATCAACATGAGAGCTTGAAGCCTGCACTAGAGCCTACTTATGGCATTATCTTGTATCAAGAGCAGGTGATGCAGATTGCTCAAGAAATGGGTGGCTATACGTTAGGTGGGGCTGATTTGTTGCGCCGTGCTATGGGTAAAAAGAAAGCCGATGAAATGGCTAAGCAGCGTGAATTATTTGTTAATGGGGCTATCGAAAAAGGGCATAGTGAAAAGCTGGCATCCAATATTTTTGATTTGATGGAAAAGTTTGCTGGATATGGCTTTAACAAATCGCACTCTGCCGCATATGCCCTAGTTGCCTATCAAACGGGCTGGTTAAAAACTCATTATCCCGCCCAATTTATGGCGGCTACCATGTCTTCAGATATGGACAAAACCGATAAGGTTGTAACCTTTATCGATGAATGTCGGTCGATGCAACTAGAATTGTTGCCACCCGATGTAAACCGAGGTCGTTATCAATTTAGTGTAGGCGATCAGGGGCAGGTGATTTATGGTTTGGGCGCAATCAAGGGGCTTGGCGAAGGCCCCATTGAAAATATAATTCAATCTCGTGAGCAGGACGGTCCCTTTACCGATCTAATTGATTTTTGTGCCAGAGTAGATGGTAGAAAAGTTAATAAAAGGGCGATAGAGGCACTTATTCGAAGCGGGGCTTTGGATGAAATTGGCCCTCAAGGAGAGATAGGCTATCGTCGAGCAGTGATGCTTGCCGCTATGGATCAAGCGCTAAAAATGGCCGAACAGCAGGCGCGCGATGTAAGTAGTGGTATGACCGACCTATTTGGTGGTGCCATGGTCGAAAGTAAACAACAAAACCCCTACGAAATGTTCCTAACAGTCAAACCATTCACTGTCAGAGAGCGTTTGGGTGGTGAGAAAGATACTCTTGGGTTATACCTTACAGGGCACCCCATTGACGAGTACGAAGATGAGCTAAAACACATGTTGCCACAGCGCATTGTGGATCTTCGATCGGATAAAGAAAAATCCACTATTTACGGCATGGTAGTGGGTATGCGCGTGTTAAAAAATAAGCGCGGTGATAGCTTCGCTTTTATTACCCTAGATGACAAGAGTGGTCGCTTAGAACTGTCTGTATGGGCTGAGCAATTTGATATGTACCGAAATATCCTCAACAAAGATGCACTGTTGGTGGTAAAGGGTGCGGTATCTGAGGATAGCTATACAGGCGGACTTAAGATGGTAGCTGAATCAATACAGTCGATTTATGAAGCCCGCTGTAGCAAACTTGAAAAATTGCGTATATGCGTGGCCAAAGCCGATATTGGCAATGGCTGGGTCAGTGACTTCCATAGTTCCCTAAACGACTACAAAGACGGTTCATGCCCAGTGGTGTTAGATTATTCGCATCCAACAGCTACAGGGCAGTTTACCCTGAGTAATGAGTGGCTTGTTCAGCCTAAAGATGAATTAATTTCTCGTTTAAGAGAGCAATTTGGTAACGCCAATGTCAATTTAGATTACAGCTAGGCTAACTATTTGCCTCTTCAACCATTATCAGCAAGTAAATATAGAAAACTGGGCTAGCGATAATTGCACTAGAGGTTTAAAATAGCGCATCGCAAAAATAACTGCCCTAGGCCAACAGAGACAGAGAATCGCATGAATTTAAATTATTTATCTTTTGAACAGCCCATTGCTGACTTAGAAGGAAAAATTGAAGAGCTACAGTTAGTTGGCAACGATAGCGATATTAATATTGCTGAAGAAATTTCAAAATTGCGTGAAAAATCGCGCAAGCTTACCGAAAGTATTTACTCAAAGCTTACCCCATGGGATGTGGTTCAGGTAGCGCGTCATCCACAAAGACCCTATGCCTTAGACTATATTCAGCGCATCTTTACCGACTGGGAAGAAATGCATGGCGACCGTCATTTTGGTGACGACAACGCTATTGTTGGTGGTGTTGCTCGTCTCAATGGTAAACCGGTGATGGTAATTGGCGAAGAAAAAGGTCGCGGTGTAAACGACAAAGTCATGCGTAACTTTGGTATGCCTAAGGCTGAAGGCTATCGTAAAGCTTTGCGTTTAATGGAATTAGCAGAGCGATTTAACTTGCCGGTTATCACTTTAATAGATACTCCGGGAGCCTACCCAGGAATTGATTCAGAAGAACGCAATATCTCAGAGTCTATAGCCCAAAATCTAGCCGTTATGTCACGACTTAAAACCCCAATTATCTGCACTGTAATCGGTGAGGGTAGTTCTGGTGGTGCATTGGCAATTGGTGTGGGTGATAGGCTTAATATGTTGCAGTACAGCACCTATTTTGTCATCTCCCCAGAGGGCTGCGCCAATATTATCTGGAAAACCAGTGAAAAAGCACCTCAGGCAGCAGAAGCCATGGGTGTTACCTCGGATAATCTTGAGCAATTAGGTATTGTCGATGAGACCATTCCAGAACCATTAGGCGGTGCCCATCGCGATATTGACACCATGAGTGAGAATCTTAAGCAACATCTTGCAAATCAGCTTGATGAGTTGCAAAAGATACCCACTGAAGAGCTGCTAGAGCAGCGCTATCAGCGAGTCATGTCATACGGTAATTAAGCTAAATTACTGTGATTCCTGACATAGCATGTCAGGAATCTTCGTCGTTTTGTTTGTCATCATATTTGCATTGATACATATTGACTGTATCAAAAACTTTATGTCGGACATATTTTATGGTTTTAGAGCTACTTCTTTCTCTGTTACACAAAAACTCTCTACTCGCCCCATCATAGATTGCCGCTCCTACATTAGTTCCGGGGTCACCACTTCACGGCTTAATATTCTCAATAACGTTGTGGTTACCAATCTTTTGATTATTTATACAGATGTCGCAGGAGCAGAAATTTGAATGCGGAGTGTCAAGGTTTTTTGACAACTCAGACCCCTGCAGTTCTTTATTTTGATTATTTTTCTTCTTACAGCAGAAACAATTACAAAAACATTTCAAACAATTACTCATAAAATTGTTAACAGTTCCGAGATTAGAACTATCATTTCTAGCAGGTTCGCAATTAGTAATAGCACCAGCTGCATCAGAACCGAGACCTTTACATGATTTTTTTATTCCCTGTGGGCGCTCAGGATTGTCAATATTATTTTCATTACTGTTATCTAATTTTGAAATATCAATCTCAAAATATTCAGTATTTTCATCAGAATCAGGATGGTCGTCTGGCGGCGTTTTGACCATACTATCCTCACAGATATTTTTTTGCTCAACACTAAAAAATTTATGTTGTGGGGGTTGTCTGGGTTGTTGGTTATTCGTTTTTTCTTCCTCTTGACAATTTTCTTCAATTTCTTCATTTCTTTCCATCAACTGCCGCTTACGCTGCTTTTTATATTCATCACAAATTAATGACTTATTGTTGTATTTGACTATTCTTGAATCTGAGTTAGTGTCGTCGTTAAAGATTTGATAAACCATATCGCTATTAATCGACTTTTGGTTGTTATAGGTATACACACCACATTGGCGACCCTCAACATTACTATTACAATTAAAGTCAGCAGTTCTTGCGAAATTCGTTTTAAAATTTTCGTATTTTTGCAATAGGTTATATTCACTTTCTATAGTATCCCTAGGCAATACAATATTATTGCCATCTGGGAAATAGATAACGACTATTTTATCCGATTCAATCATACGTAACTCAGAGTTTGAGTCCTCATGAAATAGTCGTGCCATTTTTGTAAAGAGATGCCTTATGACTTCAACTGTATTAATAGACTTATTATTGCCTGATACGGATTCACAGGCCTCTGTCTGATTATAAGTATAGGGCGGATAATTGTTACAGGAATGGCTCTGTAGCGATTTAAGACCAGCGAGAAAAATGGCTAGGCTCTCCACGTCTGAAGCCGCAACAGTAGTAATTTCAATACCTAAAACGGCTACCCCCAACATAAGGTGTCGCCGGTTATGAGATGATCTAGTTTTATCCAAATAGTGTGAATCTAATGTTTGATGAGAAGCCTTAATGATTTGATTTTTTAAGCTTAACGCCTCATTTTCATCAATCGAGCCTGTGCTAGTATGTGCGAGAAAGTCCGCTTGCCACTCATCATCTATATCAATCGACTCTGTACTGTAAGGAATCACAGATCTACCAGTTGCTGCCAATGAGGAATTGATTTGGAGGAATCCGAAGAGAACAATGCTGATTTGAACAATCAATGATGCGTGTAAACTAGCCAACCGCCAAGGGCGACTTTCATTTGAAGTAATATCCATATAGTAAATCTTCCTTAATAATGACCAACACAATAGGCTCAAGGCTAAAGCCAAGGAATGACTGACTTTTTACATTAAGCACGCAAGAGTAAATATATTCATCTCTATTAAATCAAAGTAGCACAAATATAATAGTTGGCATTAGTAAGTAAAAAAAAATTTAGTAAAGAATTTTTGGTGCCCTGCATAGGGTTGGCGAAATTAGAAAAGCGATTTAATTGACTATAAATACACCTTACAAGCGGCATAAAACACTCATAAGAGCTATTAGAATAGCGCTATCATTGAGGTGTATCTAAGAGTGGCTAACTATTTAATTAGCCATCCTTTAACAGCGATATAGCCGCCAGTGCCTCTGGGTCGTTGGACTTAAGTTTGTTGGCGATATGGTGTTGAAAGAAATAGTGAAACCCCTTATTTTTGTCCGCTGCATATAAGCAATCGTCGCCGGGTAGCACCGGTGTGTTCACCATTTTGGTTTCATCGGCAATCATAGCTTCAATTGAGCCATTATTTAAAAGCCGCCAGCTGATCACCTCTTTTAGCGTAATGCTGGTAAAACCATCGTCTGAAAGTACCGCATGAGTACCTATGGTATCTGGTACCTCTTGGATAACGTCTTGCTCAGAGTCACACTGGTAATCGTAATAATCAGCCGCAGTTTCAAGTTCAACGACCTTGTGAAGGGGAGCGGTAAAAAATAGCTCTTCTACGCCCTGATCAAAATAGCCTTGCCACTGTCCATTAAGCGGATCATTTATCTCATCACAGGCAATCAATTCATCAAGCCAAGGAACTAGACCAATGACTTCGCCATTGGTTCTAAGCCCCCAAGCTAGGACTCTT
>CALKMW010000013.1 GCA_938092205.1 uncultured Pseudomonadales bacterium | reverse complement strand
AATTTTTACACCGATAAAAATGGGCGCAATACCACCCATTATGGACAAAAAATTAAACAGCATATTATTCCCGACTTGGTTAATCGCTTAGAAAAAACCTCAGACTATCGAAAACGCCGCAAGCAAATTGATCAATTTAACCAATCGAGTCCTATTCTGAAAAAAGGTATAGCCCTGACCCCGGTAAAATTTGGTATTTCATTTACCGTGCAACATCTCAATCAGGCCGGCGCATTAATTCATATTTATACCGATGGTTCGATTCATCTTAACCATGGTGGAACTGAGATGGGTCAGGGTCTATTTACTAAAGTTGCCCAGATTGTAGCCGCTGAATTTCAGGTCGATATAGCGAGCATTTTTTGCTCTGCCACAAGAACCGATAAAGTCCCAAACACCTCGCCTACAGCTGCATCATCAGGCACCGATCTCAATGGTATGGCGGCCAGAGACGCTGCATTAAAGATCAAACAGCGGATGGTGAATTTCGCCTGCGAGCACTTCTCGATCACAAGCGATAAGGTTACATTTAGTGCTGGTCAGGTTATTGCCGGCGATCAGCGATATAGCTTTGTCGACTTTGTTCAGCTCGCCTATATGAATCGCATTAGCCTTTCGGCAACTGGTTTCTACAAGACGCCCAAAATTCACTACGATCGTGAAAAAGCTCAGGGACAGCCATTTTTTTACTACGCCAATGGTGCCGCTGTGTCTGAAGTTTTAATTGATACGTTGACCGGTGAAAACAAATTAATACGCACGGACATTTGCCAAGACGTCGGCAAATCGATTAACCCCGCCATTGATATTGGTCAAATTGAAGGCGCATTTATACAGGGTATGGGCTGGCTTACCACCGAGGAATTGGTCTGGGACAAAAATGGAAAGCTCTTAACCACAGGGCCAGCTAGCTACAAAATTCCCGCTATTGGCGATACCCCAACAGAATTTAATGTGGAATTATTGCCCGACAGTCCAAATATTGAAGCAACTATCTTTCACTCAAAGGCAGTGGGTGAACCCCCACTTATGTTGGGCATTTCTGTATGGAGCGCCATAAATGATGCAGTGGCTAGCCTGAGAGCTCACAGATTAAGCCCCATATTAGACGCCCCCGCTACACCAGAACGCATTCTTAAAGCATGCAATGAATTGCGCGCAAGGGATCTATAGGTCATGCAATGATGTGGTACGAAACTGTTCAAATGCTGGCCTCCAAAAACCAAGATTATGTGCTTATTACCGTTTTAGGCACCCGAGGCTCAACACCCCGTGACGGTGGTACGAAAATGGTGGTTAGCCAATCTAAAAGTTACCAGACTATTGGTGGTGGCAACCTAGAATACAAGGCTATTGAAAAAGCCCGAGAGCTATTGCAAAAACCCTGTTCTGAACAAAAAATTGAGAAGTTTCCACTAGGTGCCAAACTCGGCCAATGCTGTGGCGGTCATGCAACATTGATGTTTGAAAGTGTCATCAACGCCAATATAGACATTATGCTATTTGGTGCGGGGCATGTCGGCAAAGCCCTAGTATCCATTCTCTCGCAGCTGCCATGCCGCATTCATTGGGTTGATAATCGCGATAACGAGTTTCCAGAAAATGTTGCGCACAACGTAACAAAGATTATCAGCGACTCGCCACCTGATGAGATAGCGACAATGCCGGCTAACGCCTATTTTGTCGTAATGACCCACAACCACACCCTAGACTTTTCGATAAGCGAAGCAATTCTATTGCGAAATGATGCGCGCTATGTGGGTTTAATTGGATCGCAAACAAAGTGGAAGCGTTTTCAAATGCGCTTTAGACACAAAGGCTATAAGGATGAATTTTTTTCATCTATTCGCTGCCCTATCGGGCTTGATGATGTGCCTGGAAAATTACCTAGCGAAGTTGCTGTTTCTATCGCTGCTGAGATTATTGCTGAATATCAATTTGATCGTCCCAATCAGTCTCATCAAAAAACACTAAATTGGCAGCCACTGCACAAGGATCAATTACAGGATAAAGATCTGTCTGCCTCTAATAAGCAGGATTTGCACCAATGAATTCAATTAATTCGTCAGTATTTGCACTAAAAAGCACACAGATAGCTATTCATGGTGAACTAACACCAGCGCAGATACTGATTAAAAACGGCAAAATTACTACCATTGCTGATTACGATGCAGTACTTGCTGTTAAAGCTGAAGATTTTGGCGATCAGGTTATTATGCCAGGCTTAGTGGACACCCATGTTCATATCAATGAGCCTGGGCGCACCGAATGGGAAGGTTTTAATACTGGCACTCAGTCAGCCGCCGCGGGCGGAATAACCTGTGTGGTAGATATGCCGCTTAACTGTACCCCCGTTACCACAAACGTCAATGCACTCAGACAAAAACTCGACTCCCTTAAAGGCAAGCTATGGATTGATTGCGGATTCTGGGGGGGAGTGATTCCCGACAGCTTAAATGATCTTGATGAGCTTCTTAAAGCCGGGGTATTGGGCGTAAAGTCATTTACCATCCATTCTGGGATTGATGATTTTCCAAAAGTTGAACAGCAACACCTGTCTCAAGCCATAGATATTTTAGCTAAGCACAGTGTGCCCTATTTAATTCATGCTGAGTTAGATAGCGGCGACAGTGAGCCGGTTGAAATTGGTGATAACTACCAGAGTTTTTTGCAGTCACGGCCCAAAAGTTGGGAAAATAATGCTATTGCCATGATGATTGATCTTGCTGAAAAGGCAAAATCTAAAGGGGTATTGGGAAAAATTCATATTGTCCATCTGTCTTCTGCCGAGGCTCTTCCTGCGATAAAATCCGCACAACAACGTGGACTGCAATTATCTGCTGAATCCTGCCCGCATTATTTAACCTTAGTTGCAGAGGATATCCCCAACGGCAAAACATTATTTAAATGTTGCCCACCTATTCGTGAACAACACAATCGCGAACATCTGTGGCAGGGTTTAGCTGATGGCACAATTTCTTTTATCGTCTCCGATCACTCGCCCTGTACCCCAGTCCTAAAACATATAAACACCGGTGATATCGAAAAGGCTTGGGGCGGTATTTCATCATTACAATTTGGGTTATCCATCATTTGGACCGAGGCGCAACAACGTGGCTACAGCCTACTTGATGTGGTGAATTGGATGGCAACTGAGCCAGCAAATTTTGCTGGGCTTGGCCATAGAAAAGGTCAAATAGCCTACGGCTATGATGCTGACCTTGTCGTTTTTGACCCAGAAGCAACCTATAGAATTGACCGAAATATGATCAAATACCGCCACAAAATTACTCCCTATGAGGGGCGAGAAGTACACGGCATCGTCAAACGAACCTATGTTCGAGGCCAATTGGTTTATAACGACAACCAATTAATCGGCAAGCCAATTGGCTTACCTATTTTAGCTAACAGCTAATCACGAGAAGACTAGACTAAGGGAAGGAACCCATGAACAGTAATCAGGATCACAACAATCAGTATTCTAGCGAATATATTGATCTCGCCAGCGAACAGGTTGGTGGGCGCGCAATAAATTGTAGTGATGAATGGTTCGCCAACTGTTCGAATTTAGTTAAGCCCGGTCGAGGAGTTTTTAAAGAAGGCTACTTTGTCGATACTGGTCAATGGATGGATGGATGGGAATCGCGCCGAAGCTATGCCCGCAGTTGGCGTGATGCTTCAGATAAAAATTATGACTGGTGTGATATTCGTCTTGGTATACCCGGTGTTATTAAAGGCATTGATATAGACACAAACTTTTTTCGCGGTAATGCCCCAGAAACAGTGTCGGTAGAGGCAACAAATATTGATGGTGAAGAAGATGGCCATAGAGAGTGGACGGAGATACTTGGCCAGTCAGCTGTCAAGCCTCACAGTCAAAATTTATTTGACTGCCACAGTGGTAAAACATGGACCCATATACGCTTAAAAATATATCCCGATGGTGGTGTTGCCAGATGCCGCGTTTATGGTCAGGCTCATATTAGAAAAGAGCACTTTGTAAAAGGAGAATTAATTGACCTAGCCTCAGTAACTAATGGTGGCCGCGGCATTAGTGCCAGCGATATGTTTTTTAGCTCACCCAGCAACCTAATCATGCCTAATCGCGGCAAAAATATGGGTGATGGTTGGGAAACCAAACGCCGCAGAGACAAGGCTAATGATTGGGCTGTGATAAAACTGGGTTTAGCAGGATCGATTCGTAAGGTTATTGTCGATACAGCGCACTTTAAGGGTAATTATCCAGATCAATTATCACTGCAGGCCGCACATAGTGCTACCACTGATGGCAACCATCTGAACTGGCAAACTATTCTCGAAAAAACACCGCTAAAAGCTGATTATGAGCATTTATTTATTCAGCAACTGCTCTGTGCTGAGAATGAACAATTCACCCATATAAAAGTCAATATATTCCCAGACGGCGGCATTAGTCGGCTACGAATTTTTGGCTTTCCAAATTGGGGAGACAAATAAAATGGATCTACAACAAATCAATAACCTAAACACCGAAAGTGCTCATCATCTTTTTATGCAGTGCTGCACCAGTGAACGCTGGATAGAAAATATAGTCACCGGCAGACCCTATATTGACGCTCAAAGCTTGCACCAAGCTGCAGATCAATACTGGGATCAAATGGCTGAGCATGACTATCTTCAAGCCTTTGAGGGGCATCCCAAGATTGGCGATATGAATTCGTTAAAAGCCAAGTATGCCAATACCAAAGCATTAGCCTCTGGGGAGCAAGCTGGTGCCAATCAAGCTAATGATCAATTAATGATCGAGCTTGCAGCACTTAATCGCGCCTATGAAGAAAAATATGGCTTTATTTTTATTGTCTGCGCTAGCGGGAAAAGCGCTAAGGATATGCTCGATTTACTGCGCGCCCGTCTTAAAAATACTCGTCACAGGGAACTTGAAATTGCCAGTGAGGAACAGCGAAAAATATTCCATCTTCGATTGGAGAAAATTTTATGAGTTCAATTAGCACACATATTTTAGATACCGCTTGCGGCACACCCGCTAGCGGCGTTTCTATTACTTTAACTAAGCATGATGGCAGTCAGTGGCAAGCCATTGGTAGCGGTAAGACCAACAAGGATGGACGGGTTCCCGATCTCTGTAAAGATCACCCTAACTTAACCGTTGGGACATACAAAATGCACTTCGAAACTAAGCCCTATTTTGCAACCAGAAATGACCCAGTATTTTACCCCTATGCCGAGGTGGTATTCACCATTGATCAGAGACAACAGCATTACCATATTCCATTACTACTTTCGCCTTTTGGTTATTCAACCTACAGGGGAAGCTAATGAGTATTACAACCATTAAACTCAGAGCGCTTACTCGAGAACATTTTAATCCCTTTGGCGATGTTATAGATATAAGCGATAACAACCACGTCATTGCCATCAATAATAGGTTGGCCAATCGCCATCATGATTTAGCTAAGGTCGATGTAAGCGAGGGCAATGGCAATGCAATCATCAGCATTATTGATACCCAAAAAACACAGCTACCTCTGCGGGTATCGATTATGGAGCGTCACCCTATTGGGAGTCAGGCATTTATGCCTATTGGCAATAGTCCCTATATTGTTTTAGTAGCACCTAAGGGTGATTTCGATGCTAAAAATTTATGTGGCTTTTTAGCGCAACCCAATCAGGGGGTAAATTACTCCAAAGGCACTTGGCACCACGCCTGTATAAGCCTACATCAATCAAACCAATTTTTTGTAGTAGACCGTGGCGGTGAGGGTGCCAATTGCGACTTTTTTGTTATACCTGAGGAACATAATATTGTTATTAAGAGCGAACAGGTTGTATGAAACAGGCCCATCGCGGTTCCATTTTGCACTTTCTTTCCGATCCGGATAAAACCACCGACGGGCTTTGCTATGACTATTTTTCTGATGGCTTATTAATTATTGATGATGGCATTATCGAAACTTTGGCCGATGCATCCTATATGTTGCCAAGTTTAAGCCCAGAGGTTGAGATCATTGAGCATAAAGATAGTCTTATCATGCCAGGTTTTATCGATACTCATATCCATTACCCACAAATGGAAATTATCGCCGCATATGGCGAGCAACTTTTGGAATGGCTTAATAAGTACACCTTCCCTGCGGAGAAAAAATTTGAAAATAAGGACTATGCTCGCACTATCGCCGAAAAATTTCTCAATGAATTACTGGGTGCAGGTACTACCACAGCTTTAGTTTTTGGCACTGTACACAAGCAATCTGTAGAGGCTTTTTTTGAAGCCTGTGAAGCACGAAATTTAAGAATGATCGCGGGTAAGGTAATGATGGATCGCAATGCCCC
>CALKMW010000012.1 GCA_938092205.1 uncultured Pseudomonadales bacterium | reverse complement strand
CAGTGATTACAACACGTTTCATTGGTTATCCTCTAATTAAACAGCCAACAACAGTTAGAAATTTTCAGTATTTTCAAAAAGACCTACTTTAAGATCTTTGGCGGTATATATTTCACGACCATCAACTTCAACACTACCATCGGCTATTCCCATAACCAATTTGCGTTGTATTAGACGAGTGATATCAAGTTTATAGGTCACTTTTTTGGCGTCAGGTAAAATTTGGCCAAAAAACTTAACAGTGCCAGCCCCAAGTGCTCGACCTCTGCCAGGATTGCCATTCCAACCAAGGAAAAAGCCAACCAATTGCCACAGGGCGTCAAGGCCAAGGCAGCCAGGCATCACTGGATCACCCTTAAAGTGACAATCAAAAAACCAGAGATCTGGGGTGATATCAATTTCCGCAATAATCTCGCCAAGTCCATGGGAGCCGCCAGTGTTGTTGATGGTAATGATTCTATCGATCATTAGCATATTTGGCGCAGGAAGTTTCGCATTGCCAGGGCCAAATAGCTCGCCGCGGCTACATTTTAAAATTTCTTCTTTTGAGTAAGAAGATGCAGGTATAAAAGTCATGGGATCCTTAATGATCTACTCGATGAAGGCGCATCGTAACTAGTTATTGCCTCTTCATCAATAGTTAAATCCATAGAAAGGCTTTAATAGCATATATAGGGTTGACAGTTCGGGGTCGTCTGCCTAGCATTCGGCCTACACAAAATTTGCAGGTATCTTGTTAAAAAATGGCATTTTTCCACAACGCTGTGGCTGATGAATTTGAATCGGTTAACCAGCTTATCTTAAGTAGTCTCAAATCCGACGTTGGTCTGGTTGAAAATATAGGCGGCTATATTGTTGATTCTGGTGGTAAGCGCTTGCGCCCTGTGTTGGTTTTGCTTAGCGCCCTAGCAAATGGCTATGCCGGCGGTAGGGATCATATTAAAGTTGCGGCTATTATAGAGTTTATTCACACAGCAACTTTGTTACATGATGATGTGGTGGACGTATCTGCGCTGCGAAGAGGTCGCGAGACAGCCAATGAAATATGGGGTAATGCACCAAGCGTTTTGGTTGGTGATTTTTTGTATTCGCGCGCCTTTCAAATGCTAGTTGAAATCTCGGATATGTCGATTATGAGCGTATTCGCAGATGCTACTAATGTGATTTCAGAGGGCGAGGTTCAACAGATGGCCAATGCAGGCAATCCTGACTTAGATGAGTCTACCTACAAAGAAGTTATATATCGTAAGACCGCCAAGCTGTTTGAGGCGGGTATGCAATGTGGCGCAATCTTAGCCGGATCAGAGATCCAGGCTATGAAAGATTATGGCAAACACTTGGGCATGGCTTTTCAAATTGCCGATGATGTATTAGATCTTCAGGGGGATGTTAGCCTTATAGGGAAAAATATTGGTGATGACCTTAGTGAGGGTAAAATGACACTGCCAATGATTTATGCGCGCGATCATTGCGATACACAACAAAAAGAAATTATTCGCGATGCAATTCGTAATAAATCATCAGAAAACTTTGATCAAATCTTAAAAATTGTCTCAGAGACCGGCGGGGTAGACTATAGTTTGAATAGGGCTCGAGAGCACTCAAACCATGCTCTTAAAGCTACGCAGGGTCTACCAGAGGGTGAATATAAAAAAGTATTAACCGAATTGGCAACATTTGCCGTATCAAGAGATATATAACAATAAATTTAGTGATGGTCTGTTGGGTTAGCATAGATTGTCGCAGTTCGTAAATTGGACCTTTAATTCAACATATTAAGTCACTCTCAGGTATTTTATTTGAAGTGAATTTGATAAACTTACGCATATTAAGAGTCCACAAAAGTGGTCGTTTATCATTAAGGAGAATGACGTGATTATTGCAGTTACACGGGAACTAGTTACAGGGGAAAAAAGGGTGTCTTTATGCCCTGATAATGTCCAGTCGCTAATCGAAGCAGGGGCAGACCTGTGGATAGAGAAAGATGCCGGAATTCAAGCGGGATTCTCAGACGAAAACTATCAATCAGTTGGTGCAAAAATTATCTCAAACAGAGATGATTTATTCGCCGGCGCGGACATAATTCTTCAGGTTCAGAGTTTTGGCTCTAACACCGAAAATGCCGAACAGGATCTCAAGCGACTCAAGCCCAAGCAGCTTGTTATCGGCATGATGGATCCATTGGCTCAGCCACAAGCTGCAAGTCAATTAGCTAAAACCGGTGCTACCGGCATTGCCTTAGAGATGGTCCCCCGTATCAGTCGCGCTCAAAGTATGGATGTTCTTTCATCTATGGCAACCCTAGCTGGTTACAGATCAGTCCTGTTGGGTGCTGAAGCGGCACCGAGAATTTTACCCATGCTAATGACCGCGGCGGGCACATTGCAGCCGGCTAGAGTATTAATAATGGGGGTTGGTGTTGCCGGTCTTCAAGCCTGTGCAACTGCCAAGAGATTGGGAGCTGTTGTCGAAGCCTATGATGTTAGGCCTGCAGCACGTGAACAAATTATCTCAGTTGGGGCAACCCCTGTAGAGCTAGACTTACCTACCGAGAGTTCAGAGGGTGCAGGTGGCTATGCTAAAGAACAGAGCGAAGAGTTTTTGCAGCTTCAAAGAAAGCTAATGACCGAAGTGGTTGCTAGACAGGATATTATTATCACAACTGCAGCAGTTCCAGGCGCTAAATCACCCATTTTGGTAACAGAGGATATGCTGGTAGCTATGAAGTCGGGATCGGTAGTCGTTGATCTGGCTGCAGAGCGCGGTGGTAACTGTGAGCTTACCAAAATGGGACAAACAGTGGTTGAGCATGGTGTCACCATTGTCGGGCCAGAGAACCTTGCTTCAAATGTTGCCTATCATGCTAGTCAGATGTATGGCAAAAATATACAAACCCTTCTAGAGTTAATCTTGCAGGATGGAAGCATTAATCTAGATTTTGATGATGAAATCGTAGCCGGAACTGTGGTTGTTCATGATGGTGAAGTACCTCACCCATACATGAGGAAATTACTCGATTTACCCGCGCTAGATACTCAAGCGCAGAGCAAATAAAGGACTAGGACAATGGAAATATTAATTCTGTTACTCGCACTATTCGTACTATCCCTATTTTTAGGGGTTGAGCTAATTGTTAAGGTCCCACCTACCTTGCATACACCGCTTATGTCAGGCACCAATGCTGTATCTGGTATTACTCTTGTTGGAGCCTTACTGGCAGCGGGGTCAGACACCTCGCCGATGCTAGTGAATGTACTGGGTTTTTTAGCGGTTACCTTTGCTACTATTAATGTAATTGGCGGCTACTTGGTAACCAATCGCATGCTCTCGATGTTTAAAAGGAAGTAACCTATGAGCTCATCTATTGTAAATCTAGTTTATTTGGTTGCTGGGGTTTTATTTATCCTAGGTATCAAGGGGCTCACCAAGCCTTCTACCGCAGTTAGAGGCAATATGTTATCAGCCACAGGTATGCTTATTGCCGTGGTAATTACCTTGCTTAACTCTGAAATTGTTAACCTTACCTATATTATTGCTGGTGTATTATTTGGTGGTGCAGTCGGTGCCTTTATGGCGCTGCGTATACAAATGACCTCTATGCCACAAATGGTTGCATTGCTTAATGGTTTTGGTGGTGGAGCCTCGCTCACTATTGCTTCAGCTGAATATTTTTCGGTACTAAATGTTGAAGCCAAGTCATTTGCTGAGTTTTTAGAACCTGTTGCCTTGGGCGCAAATGCCTTTGGTCTTGGTGCTGTGGGTCAGGTAACGCTTGTTTCAATAGGTTTGACCATTCTTATTGGTGCTGTAACACTAACAGGGAGTTTGGTTGCATTTGCCAAGCTACAGGGTTTGGTTAAGAAAAACTTTGGTTTGCCTGGCGGCCCATTAGGCAATGCGCTGCTGTTAATAGGTGCGTTAGCAGCGCTTGTATGTATAGTTTTAAATCCAAGCCAAGCAGTGACGGTTTTGGCTTTGGTGGCACTGGCTTTATTACTTGGCCTATTTTTGGTTCTTCCTATCGGTGGTGCTGATATGCCGGTAGTTATCGCGTTGCTTAACTCATACTCAGGTTTAGCGGCTGCCTTGGCCGGATTTATCTTGGGTAATACTGTGCTTATTATTGCCGGTTCTCTTGTGGGAACATCAGGTCTGATTCTAACCAAGATTATGTGCGTGGCAATGAACCGCTCACTTGGCAATGTATTATTTGGCAAGATGGCCGCTGCCGGTGAAGTAGTTGATGCCGATGAAATCTACGCTGGCAAGGTAACTAGCGCTCAACCCGATGAGGTGGCTATGATGTTAGAAGTAGCCAAGCGCGTGGTTATAGTCCCTGGTTATGGTATGGCAATGGCACAGGCACAGCATGCTGTTCGTGAATTAGCGGACTCTATGGAGAGTAGGGGTATTGAGGTTGAGTACGGTATTCATCCTGTTGCCGGTCGTATGCCTGGACATATGAATGTGTTGTTGGCAGAGGCAGAGGTGCCCTATGACAAGCTGGTAGAAATGGATCGCATTAACCCAACCTTTGAAGAGACCGATGTAGTGATTGTTATTGGGGCTAATGATGTGACCAACCCAATGGCGCGAGAAGCAGAGGGAAGCCCAATCTATGGCATGCCGATTCTAAACGTTGATAAGGCGAAAAATGTGGTGGTAATTAAGCGTTCACTAAGCCCGGGATTTGCCGGCTTGCCTAACCCGCTTTTTGCAATGGATCACACACTTATGGTCTATGGTGATGGTAAGAAAGCCGTGGTCGAAATGACCACAGCCTTAAATCAGAGTTAATAACAGGCTTATGGGGCCTCAACTAAGAAAGGTTCAGGCTCCATAAAAACCAATTTCACCAGCATGCAGTCGCTTTGTGCATGAACCGCCATCATCAATACATTGATATGTTCGTCAATTTGCAGGCCGCTGGGCACATTAAATAACACTTCGCCGGTTTCTTGGTTGGTCAATGTGCGCAGTGTTTTGAGTTCTTTATCCTTTCTTACTTCAGTTTCAAATTTTTGCAGTAGTGCGCGAACTGAGACATCAAAGTTAGGGTAATTAAACTTTCCGCGATATTCCTGTTTATCAATTTCAAGCTTTAACGGAATAACTTCACCTGTGTTCTCTGATTTTAGCTGCCCACCTTTCAGTGGTTCGCCTTGCTTAAGCTGCTTAAACAAAGCTTTAGCATCATTAGAGTTCTGTTTGATAAATCCGGCAACAATAAGATTGACGCCGATATTAAACAGCTTTCTTGGGTCAATATTATTATTAGGTGCAGTGTCCATAATCAGCTTCTTTAATATTTAGTCGATAAGATTATATTTGCTGCTTAAAATATCAATAATCTCAGCTTTTGGGTTTGTTGATAATGGTAGTGCTTGCCCAGTAATCTTCTCTGCTAAGCTTACATAGGTATTAGACACTTCCATCATCATAGACTCAGGTAGTTCATTGTCTTTAGCCAGTGCATAGCGCTCATCCATACGGTTTTTATCTAACAGAATATCTGAATCTTCAAAGTGATTTAGAAGGAGCTGTCGAAATACTTCTTTAGAATTTTCAACAACAGAACCCTGTCTATATTGCTCGCCATCCCAGATGCGTGAGGAGTCAGGTGTTCCTACTTCATCCATGTAGATAAGTTTTTCATTGCCAGATTTGTCTTTTACGTAACCAAATTCAAACTTGGTATCGACAAACACCTGATCTAATTTAGCCAGTTCATTGCTGATAACATCAAAACCCTGTTGCAGTAATTCTTCATACACATCGATATCTTCAAGTGAATTGAATTTAAAGGCAGCGTGGTTGTTTTCAATATCAGAGCGCGAGATATTCACGTCATCTACCTCAGGAACACCAGGTATTCCCTGAAGTATGCCTTTGGTTGATGGTGTGATTAATAATTCTGGAAGTTTTTGATCTTTTTCAAGGTCATCAGGTAGTTCGATACCGCAGAAGTTTCGCTCGCCCTTGACATAAGAACGCCACATAGAGCCGGTGATGTACTGGCGGCAAATGGCTTCAATCATTACAGGCTTGGCTTTTTGCACAATCCATACCAAAGGGTGGGGTATATCCAGTATATGGCTATCAGCGAGGTTGTTTTCGCGGAATAACTTAAACCAATGGTTAGAGATTGCATTAAGCGCCGCTCCCTTACCAGGAACGCCCTGCATATTGCCTTCACCTTTCCAGATGCATTCAAAGGCAGAAATCCGATCACTGATCACCATAATCGCCAAAGGTGAATCTGGCGCTACGTCATAGTTGTTTTCTTCAATTAGTCTGCGACTATCAGCATCTGTAAGCCAATAAACAGAGCGGACTTTACCGCTATGTACAGGTAGATTTGTTCGGATTGGTAAATCATTGTTTACCGACAACACTTTGTCAGCGAGGCTCATAGTTTATACCCAGATATAAAGTTAGTAAGAGAAGTTAGAATGACCAAAAGCTATATTTTAGCAATACAACTCAAAGCACGCAAAACAATCTAAGCGGAATTAAGCACTGTGGCGTATTATTAACTTATTAAGCATATTTTAAAGGGTGATAATGAAAACTATTTTAGTCACAGGTGGCAGTGGGTTTATTGGTCGCAATCTATGTGACAGGCTTGCTAGCCTTGTCGAGGAGCAAGACCTTGAGGTTATAGTGCTTAGTAGAAGCCCCATAGAAGCGGCAAAAGTATTGCCCAGCTCAGTGCGAGTGATAAGTGATTTAACCGAGCTATGTCAGCCTGTTGACGTCTTAATCAACCTTGCCGGTGAACCAATAGCTGATAGGCGGTGGAGTGATAAGCGTAAAGCGATCATCGCTCAAAGTCGTATTCAAACTACGCAAGCACTGTATGAGTATTTTGCAGGCGTGAATAAGCCGCCCTCGATTGTGATTAGTGGTTCAGCTGTTGGTTATTATGGTGGTGGGTTGGCCAATAATCAAAAAGTAACAGAAGAGGCTATGATAGAACCAAATTTTTCAAGTCAGCTGTGTGCGGCTTGGGAAGATGCTGCTCAACAATTTGAGCGTCTAGGTTCTCGCGTGTGTTTTTTAAGAACCGGCATTGTTCTAGGTAAGCAGGGTGCGCTGAGTAAGCTTCTGCCTGCTTTTAAGCTCGGTTTAGGTGGCCCCATCGCCTCCGGTCAACAGTGGATGCCATGGGTGCATATTGAAGATGTGGTCGAGATTATTATGTTTGCAATTGAAAGCGATATAAGCGGCCCAATTAACTGTACTGCGCCGCAGCCAGTCACTAATCGAGAATTTGCCAAAACATTGGGCAAGGTACTTAAACGACCTGCTATTGCACCTATGCCGGCGGTTGTTGTGAAGTTGCTGTTTGGTCAGATGGGTGATGAGTTAATGATTCAGGGGCAGTCAGTTATTCCACAAAAACTTCAGCGGCAGGGTTACCAGTTCAAATATAGCGATTTGAATGCTGCTTTGCGGCAGCTATTGATGAAAGAACACTAGCTTAGGTGGTGGTTGCTTAGTCTGTGATTGAGAAAATTCTATCTGATGTTTATATCTCTGTAAAAATTCATCTTGTAGTAGGCTAAATCATGTAAAATCATAAGCCTCTTTGTTGCTAAGATATTCAAGGTTAAAATGAAGCTCAATTACACAGAGCAGGGCGATGGTAAACCTGTTTTTCTTATTCATGGCTTGTTTGGTTCTCTTTCTAATTTAGGTAATTTAGCGCGGGCCCTTGCTTGTGATTTTCGAGTCATTTCAGTCGATCTTCGCAATCATGGTGACTCACCCCATGATGCAGAGATGAGTCTGTTATCAATGGCTCAAGATATTGTCGAGCTCATGAGTAATTTGTCGATTCCTAGTGCTTATTTTGTCGGTCATTCTCTGGGCGGCAAGGTGGCTATGCAGTTGGCGATGAATGAGGCTGATAGGGTTAAGGGGTTGGTTGTTGTAGATATAGCGCCAGTTAAATATAAGGATAATAATAGCAATATTATCAATTATTTATATAATTTATCTAATGTAGTTATTAAAGATAGAAAGATGGCGGATGCCTTTTTGTCTAAGCATGATGTTGAGCCTCCTGTGCGTGCTTTTTTATTAAAAAATCTACGTAGAAATAGTGCAGGAAACTTTGAACTTAAGATCAATATTAATGCTATTAAAGCGAACTATGAAAGCCATTTATCGGTCGCTCCACAGGGTGAAGTTTTCATCGCTCCATGTCTATTTTTGAAGGGTGAGTATTCCAGTTATATTGATCAACAATCACTGCCGATTATTAAGAGTTTATTTCCACAATCCTCTGTGCAAACTATTGATGCGGTGGGTCATTGGCTGCATGCAGAAAAGCCAGAGTTATTTAACCAGATTGTTTTGCAATATATTCGTGAAATTTCCTGAACAAGTGGTTCAATACGTAGTAAAATGTCGCCACAAATGGTCGTAGTTAGGAGCTACCAAAATGTTTGAGAGTTTAAAGCCTGTTGCAGGTGACCCTATTTTAGGTTTGATGGCAGCCTTTAGAGCTGACAATAGAGATCACAAAATTGATCTAGGTGTGGGTGTTTATCAAGACGATAGTGGTCGTACGCCAGTAATGAAGTCGGTCAAATTAGCTGAGGCTAAGCTAATGGAACTTGAAAATACCAAAGCTTATCAAGGTATTGCCGGTGATGCAGGCTATAACCAGTTAATGATGGCGCTATTATTTGGCGCTGATCATAGTATTTTAAACTCTGATCGTTTGGTAACCCTGCAGGCCCCAGGTGGCTCGGGTTCGCTGCGCGTGGGTGCCGAAGTTGTACAGCGCGCTCGCCCTGATGCCAAACTTTGGGTTGGTGTTCCCACTTGGCCAAATCATATTCCGCTAATGGGTAGTGCGGGCTTTGAGATCGAAGAATATCCTTACTACGATAAGACCACTCACAGCATTAATATTGATGCCATGATGGAAACATTAAACCAGGTTCCGGCCGGTGATGTGGTGTTATTACACGGTTGTTGTCATAACCCAACTGGGGCGGATTTACAGCCCGAGCATTGGGATCAAATTGCCGATATTGCCCTTGAGAGAGGCTTTATTCCATTTATTGATATTGCTTATCAAGGCTTAGGGCAGGGGTTAGACGCCGATGCCTATGGTCTACGTATGATGGCTGATCGCTTGCCTGAACTTTTGGTTGCTTCATCATGTTCAAAAAACTTTGGACTGTACCGTGAACGTACCGGTTCTATTACCCTTGTGGCTGAATCAGCCGAACAAGCTAAAATAGTGTCTGCGCAATCTATGTCAATTGCTCGTCAAATTTATTCTATGCCACCGGCACATGGTGCACTTTTGGTTTCTTTGATTTTGGGTGATGATCAGTTGCGCGCTAATTGGCAAGCCGAGCTGGAAGAGGTTAGGTTGCGAATTAAATCAATGCGTACACTTTTGACTGATGGTATTAACGACAATGCCGCGGGTATGGACTTTAGCCATATCAAGCAGCAGCAGGGTATGTTTTCTTTCTTGGGCATTACCTCTGATCAGCTAAACCGATTGCGAGATGAGTTTGCGATTTATATTGTTGGTTCCACAAGGGTTAATCTGGCAGGAATTAATTCCAATAATATTGATTATTTAACGCAATCAATTCGCACTGTATTGGATTCTTAATATCTCTTTGGCGCAGCTAATTGGCAAGAGCTGCGCCGATTTCATAATAGCCTTCATTGTATTTCCCATGTAAATAATGGGGGCTAATAGTCTGTCTGGGGCTTCTTACTGTAACCTGTTTAATAAGATGTACCCGTGTAACAATTGCCCTGATTGCTCAGATTTAGTACTTATGCGGATAGCTTAATCGTTGTAATAACTCCGAAAAAACCTCTGAGCTAGATAATCTTTTTACTTTCAATCTAATCGCCCAACTTGTTACTATTCTTACAGAGAATTTTATTGGATGATTGTGCGTCATCTAGGCGTGAGTCTGTATAATTGGCGTTTTGATTTAGGTTTCTTAATATTATGGATTACTTTCAGCGAATTGGATTGCTTAGCAGTATAGATGCTGAGGAAGTTAAGCAATCGATTCAAAAACTTGAATCGTTTCTGCAAGCTCAGGGGCGCGAGGTTGTCTATGAGCAAAAAACCGCCAATCTAGTGGGCTGGCAAGTGAAAAAATCGCTAGAGATTAATGATTTCCTAGAGTCGATCGACTTGGTTGTAGTGATTGGTGGTGATGGCAGTATTCTAAGTGCCTGTCGAAAAATTGCCGCTAGTAATGTACCTCTATTAGGCATAAACCTAGGTCGATTGGGCTTCTTAACGGATATTACCCCAAATGACATAGAATTGCGTGTGGCGCCAGTGTTAGCAGGTGAGTTTAAGCAAACCGAACGTTTTATGCTGAGCACCAGTATCACCCGAAATGGTCAAGAGATTGGATCTGGTACTGCGTTAAATGATGTTGTTCTGCATCCTGGCATGTCGGTTCGTATGATGGAGTTTGAACTCTATGTTGATGGTGAGTTTGTCTACAGTCAGCGCTCTGATGGTCTAATTGTAGCAACACCAACTGGGTCTACCGCATATGCGCTTTCTGCAGGTGGTCCGCTTATTTGTCCAGAAATTGACGCAATGGTCTGCGTGCCACTCAACCCCCATACGCTGAGTAGTCGACCTATTGTGTTGCACGGCGATTCAGAAATAGAAGTTAGAGTGAATTCAAAGCATGAATTGCATCCTTCGGTTACCTGCGATGGACAGGATGATTTAGTTACCGAGCCAGGCGATACTATTGTTATAAAAAAACACAAGCATGCAATTTCGCTGATTCACCCTAAAGATAATAACTTTTATAAGGTATCTCGCTCTAAGTTGGGCTGGGGTAGTCGTTTGGGCGTAAAGAAAGAAAGGTAACTTACTGCCGGTATCTAGAGGGAATTATGAATTTTTGGAACATGGCTAGTTGGCGTATCGGAATCAAGCGCAATCCAATGGTCGCGCTTCTTTTGTTAGGTTCTTTGATTGGTGCGGTTATTGTGGAAGTTAGTCCATCTTTAACTAACGGACTGTTCTTTGCCCATCCTAATCAAGCTGAATACCTTCGAATGATAAGTCCTATTTTTTTACATTTTGGCCTTTTACATCTGGTGTTTAACTGTTTGTGGTTGGGTTTATTGGGTTCAAGAATTGAAACTCAGCAGGGTGCCATTCATTTGTTATTTATCGTTTTAATTAGCGGTGTTGCATCAAATATGGCGCAATACTATTGGTCGGGTACGGTTTATTTTGGTGGTATGTCCGGTGTTATATATGCTCTTTTGGGCTATCTTTGGGTCAAAAATAAAATTGCACCGCAACACTATGCGCCATTACCCAGTGGTTTAATGGGCTTTATGGTCGGTTGGTTAGTGCTATGTATGACTGGTGTTTTAGAAGTTGCATTGGGAATAGGGATAGCGAATGCCGCCCATTTAAGTGGCTTAGTTGCTGGGCTTTTCATTGGTCTAGTGTTTGCGGTTAAAACCCTAGCCGTCAGTAATAATAGTGAACAGTAAATATATGGATCTACAACAGCTTTTAAATAGTATCACGCCAGACATTTACCAACAGTTACAGAAGGTAGTAGAGATTGGTAAGTGGCCTGACGGTCGAAGTATTTCTGATGAGCAGCGTTCGCTGTGTATGCAGGCCATTATTGCCTACGATCAGCGCAACCCTGAAACTGAAAGAACCGGCTATGTCCCGCCGAAAGAATCTGCCTGTGCGCCAGAGGATAAACCTAAGCCAATCAAATGGGATCATTAATGTCTATTTCGGTATCAGGTCATTTAGCAAAAATGCAGGTAGAACTCAGTGAGCAAGTGCAGTACTTTTTACCACTGGATGATCACCGCGAGCCGCTCAATGCTCTTCTCGGAAAACCTATCCGTCTGGAATACCTTGGTGATATTCACTGTACCCACTGTGGGCGACGTTCAAAGAAAAGCTTTAGTCAGGGCTATTGCTATCCCTGTTTTACTAAATTACCCCAGTGTGACACCTGTATTATGAGCCCTGAGAAATGCCATTATGAACAGGGTACCTGCCGCGATCCAAGTTGGGGTGAAGAATTTTGTTTTACCGATCACTATGTTTATCTGGCTAATAGTTCTGGGGTAAAAGTTGGAATCACACGGGGCTCACAGGTGCCGACGCGCTGGATAGACCAAGGGGCAACCCAAGCGATGCCGATTTTTCGTGTTAAATCCCGTTATCAGGCGGGACTAATTGAGGACTGTCTGCGTGAGCATATTGCCGATAGAACACACTGGCAAAAGATGCTTAAGGGTAATTCAGAGGCGGTGGATTTAGAGCAAATTCGCGATGACATAATGGCCAAGTCTGAGTCGGGGTTAAGTAATATTGAGCAAAAATTTGGTCTATTGGCTATTCAGCGACTGTATCGACAAAAGGTGGTTGATATTAATTTCCCTGTTTTAGAATTTCCCGAAAAAGTAAAAAGCTTAAACTTTGATAAGCAACCCATAGTCGAAGGGGTTCTTCAGGGTATTAAGGGTCAGTATTTGATACTAGATACTGGCGTTATCAATATAAGAAAGTTCACTGCATATAATGTGCAGTTTTCAGCATAAATAAGGCGCAAATACTGTGAAAGACGCAACACCACAAACAATCTATTTAAAAGATTATCAGGTTCCTGAATTTCTTATTGATAAAACCAACTTGGTTTTTGATTTAAATGATGACTATTGTCGTGTAAATAGCGAGCTCTCAATTCGACGCAACCCAAGTAGCAAAATAACTTCAGCGCCATTATTTTTACATGGTGGATCTGAGTTGGATTTACAATTTATTAAAGTCGATGGCCATAGTATTGCTGAAAGTAATTTCAGGCGTACAGAGGATGGATTGATCATTGATCAGCTGCCAGATAGCTGTGTTGTCAGTATTGAAGTCCATATAAAGCCCCATTTAAACACCACAATGATGGGTTTGTATAAGTCTCGCACCATGTACTGCACACAGTGTGAGGCCGAGGGCTTTAGAAATATTACGTTTTATCTTGATCGTCCCGATGTGATGTCAGAATTTACTACCCAATTAATTGCCGACAAACAGCAATTTCCAGTATTGTTATCCAACGGAAATGCTATTGAGCAGGGTGAATTAGATGATGGCCGTCATTTTGCGACCTGGCACGACCCATTTAAAAAACCTGCCTATTTGTTTGCCTTAGTAGCTGGCAATCTCAGTGTGGTTGAGGATTGTTTTACCACCTGCAGCAACCGAGAAGTTTTATTGCAGATTTTTGTTGAAGATAAAGACCTCAATAAATGCGATCACGCTATGCTTTCGTTAAAGAATTCCATGCGCTGGGATGAGCAAACCTATGGCCGTGAATATGATCTAAATCGCTTTATGATAGTGGCAGTAGATGATTTCAATATGGGGGCTATGGAAAATAAAGGGCTCAATATCTTTAATACCTCGGCTGTATTAGCTAATCCAAATACTACTACAGACGCTGCATTTCAGAGAGTCGAGGGTATTGTAGCTCACGAGTACTTTCACAACTGGTCCGGTAATCGAGTAACCTGTAGAGATTGGTTTCAGTTAAGCCTCAAAGAGGGGTTTACCGTTTATCGGGATTCACAGTTTTCTGCTGATATGAATTCGCCAGTGGTTAAACGCATTGAAGATGTTGTCTACCTGCGCACTCATCAATTTGCTGAAGATGCCGGCCCCATGGCCCATCCTGTTCAGCCCGATGCCTATATGGAAATTAATAATTTTTATACCCTTACCGTGTATGAAAAAGGTGCAGAGGTTGTAGGTATGATTCATAGCCTATTGGGCGATGAAAAGTTTCGCCAGGGCAGTGATCTCTATTTTACTCGTCATGATGGTCAAGCAGTCACCATTGAGGAGTTTGTCGGCGCTATGGAAGAGGTCAGCGGTTTAGACCTTAAACAATTCCGACGTTGGTATAAGCAGTCAGGCACACCTCAGGTCGATGTTAAAAGCCATTATGATGCAGCGGCAAAAACTTACAGTTTAACTTTCGAACAAAGCTGTCCTGCGACTCCAGGGCAGAGTCACAAGCAACCCTTTGTTATCCCAATTAAGTTAGGTCTTGTGGGGCCTGACGGTGAAGATTTAGCACTTAATAAGCAGGGTGATAAAAGCATTGTGTTCTCACTTTATGACAGAGCACAAACACTGGTATTTGAAAATATTCAACAGCCACCAGTGCCCTCATTGCTAAGAGGTTTCTCCGCACCTGTAAAGCTTCACTACGATTACACAAGCAATCAACTAGCGCATCTAATGGCGCATGATTCTGATGGTTTTAATCGTTGGGATGCTGGTCAAAAGTTGAGTCTTCTGGTGCTTAATAAGCTTATTGATGATGCCATAGCCGATCGTGAGCTGGTGATGGATCAGCAGCTTGTTAAAGTGTTCAGTGACTTGCTTGCCGATCACAGTCTAGACCCAGCCATGGTCAATTTAATGCTGCAGTTGCCGAGTGAAGCGCAGTTGCATGAACAGGCAGAGATTATTTATGTAGAGGCTATTCATCGTGCGCGTGAATTTGCTCGCCAATCCATAGCTATTGCGCTGCAACAGCAGTTGGTTGAAACCTATCAGCGTTTAACAGACAAGCAAGATTATGCACCAGAAGCCTCGCAAATAGGCAAGCGTGCGTTGCGTAACTGTGTCTTGGGTTATTTGATGCAGGTCGAAGCAGTGGGGCCGACTGTAGCCTGGCAGCAATTTAAAAATGCCAGTAACATGACGGATAAAGCATCGGCACTTAGTGCTTTAGTTAACTGTCCAGCAGCGCAAACATTCTGCCATCAAGCCCTAGAGTTGTTTGAACATGAGTATGCAGATGAAACCCTTGCCATGAATCTGTGGTTACAGATACAGGCCACCAGTAAGCTAATTAATGGTCTGGATAGAGTTAAAGCGTTAATGGCACACCCAGCCTTTAGTATTAATAATCCGAATAAAGCTCGAAGCCTGTTGGGCGCATTCTGTAGTGCTAATCCAATAAACTTTCATAACAAAGATGGCTCAGGCTACCTTTTTTTACAGCAGCAGATTATCGCGCTGAATGCCCTGAATCCTCAGGTGGCAGCCCGTTTGGTTACGCCGCTTACACGATGGAAAAAATTACCCGAACCCAATCGTCAATTAATGCGTGATGCTCTTAAGCAAATAGCCAGCCACGATGGATTGGTCAAGGACATTCAAGAGATTGTCACTAAATCACTATAGCTTTAGTGGCAGTCACTTTGAGTCAGGGTAGAGCGGTTTAAGCTCTGTGCCGCGTCTAGTATGGTTATTTTTTTTGCCTGAAAATGCTTTTAAGCACTTAATTATTAAAGCGGTATCAACCTCGAGGTTGTTGTCCTTATCCGCTTTGAATAACTGTTGATCTAATAAAGCAAACTGCTGTTTTAATTCTAGGTTAGCCATTAAGTCAGCCAGTTGGTTAAGCGATATAGGGGGTTGTTGCGGGAACACCTCAGCACCCCAAAGTAATATGTTATCGCGCATCGCTGCAAGATTATTATCAGCTGCCTGTGCGGCTATCTGATTGAGATGTTGCTTGGCACTAGGTAGCTTGGTGATTTCTTTAGCCATAGTCACAGTAGGGGTATTTTTTCGCCAATATAAAAGCCCAACAATTACCGCAATTAATAGCGCATTAAGAGTCAGCGACCACTGGGTAATTTGCGATACAGTTTTGCTATTAACAGGGGTTTCAGCGGCTGTAACTACATTGTTGGCTGACTTATTTTCAACGCTAATTGGCAGCGAAGTTTTTGCCGTGACAACGGTAAAAATTCTCTCAGGCAAACGGCTTGTTTGCATACGCTTATTGACCGTATCCCACCAGGTTAACTCAATCGCAGGTATGCGTATTTGACCCTCTTGGTTGGGCACTATGGCAACGCTTTCTGAACGGATACCTATAACGCCACGAGTAGTTTTCTTGTCTTCTAAAGCGGCTTGATCAGGGTAGAGTTTAACGCCAGTATTTTCTAAATTGGGTAAGGGCTGAATTTGCGCCGCAGTTAAGCCTAATGCAGTAATTTTAATGGTTCTAGTTATGGGTTCACCTGCGGTGAGTGTTTCCGATGGGTCACTCCATGATTCTTCTAAAGTAACTTTGCTGCTAGGCATCCAATTTGAGGCGCTGATATGACTGGGTTTAGGTAGGATATCGATGGTCTGTTCTTGGGTTAGGCGCATTAAGCGATTGCCGCGAGAAAAGAACCCGCCAAATTGTGAGCCGCTGGCTTCAAAGGCGGTAAATCGCTGTTGAGGAATGATCAGCTTGCCAATATTTTGCGGAAAAAGCGCAAACTTAATTTCAATAATCGAATAATTCTTACCATTGATACGTTTATTAAAGCGCTCTTCTGAAATTTGTTGAATCATTGCATCTGGAATCTCAAACTCAGAAATAGAAATATCCTGAAGCGGCACAGAGTAGTGCAAGCGGTGTGTCAGTATGACCTGTTCTTGAATGTAGGCTGAACTTTTGTCGATAGAAGTCTGTATAAATACAGGTTGATTGCCACTAGCGGCAGGGTTGGCATTAGCCGCTCGAACGACAATAGCAATAGGCCTACTGCTGTCACCATTAAAGCTTAACGCCGGAATTGTCAGCCGACCCTTCTTCTTGGGTAGCAGTGATAGGGTCCAGTTAGTCGATGATGTTTGCTCGCCATTAATCCATGAATACTGCTGTTGCCGACTATTAGAGATGATTTCAAAATCACTCTGTAATTGATTAAAACTAGGTTCACCATTGCTAGACTTTCCAGAATAGGTCACTGTCAGTTGCAATGTTTCATTGCTCTCAATCTGCGTTCTATCTACCTGTGAGATTAACGATGCCCAGCTGGGGGTCGCCAAGATAATAAGGATAATAGTGACAATACTGTTTTTAAAAGATCTATTCATCTACCAACGCTCTTGCTGATTAGGTGGGGGCGGGCGACGTTGCTCAGGCGCCCGTTGCTGTGATTGATGGCGAAATTTTTGTCGCAATAAGCCACCCGGATCATCGGGTACACGGCGCAACCATTGCTGGAGTTCTTGCTGTTGTTGTTCTTCGAGTTTTTGTTGCTCTGTTTTTTGCATTTCGCTTAATTGTTGTTCAGCAGTTTCTTCATCCTGCTGTTGATCTGAATCTTGTTGCTGTTGAGTCTCAGATTTATCCTGTTGCTCAGCTTGTTCTTGCGTGGACTGTTGCTGCTCACCCTGTTGAGATTCGTTATCTTGCGATTGACTGTCCTGTGATTGACTGTCCTGTGATTGGCTGTCCTGCGATTGGCTGTCTTGCGGGTCTTGAGATTCGCCATCTTGAGGTTGATTTTGTTGCTGTTGCTTTAGTTGTTCAATCAATTTTTTATTGGCAATCGCATCTTGCATATCCGGCAGTAATTCAAGCGCTTGATCATAGGCTGCTATGGCTTTATCGAGTTCACCCAAGTGGGCTAGTGAATTGCCGAGATTATAATAATCATCCGCGCTATCACCCTGTTTGAATCGGTCTGCGGCACTGGCATAATCACCGTTTATGTAAGCAGCACTTGCTTGCCATTGTGGATTTTTAAACAACGATTGAGCCATTTCTGCATCACCATTTTCTAAGGCATTTCGTCCCTGTTGATCAGATGTATGCCAAAGATCCTGCCAAACTGAGGCTTCAGTAGGCTCTGTAAGTATTAGGTTGGGCGCCAGAATAAGTACATACACTGCACCTTTGCGAAAGCTTGCCAGCAGCAGTGGCAGTAATAAAAATACAAGCCAAAAACCACGGTCTTGCCAAATATCAAAGGATCGATCATTTATCTCGCTAGTATTGGGGAACTCCTGCTCCATAGCCTCGGTGATAGCGACAATATCACTGTCATTGCTAGTAATACTGAAATAACGCCCATTGCCTATATTAGCAAGTTGCTTAAGCGAGGCAGAGTCCAGTCTTGGCAAGATAATGCTATCGTTTTGGTCCTTAACAAAGCCGCCATTGCCCATTGGAATAGGGGCACCCTGTGGTGTACCCACGCCTAAAATATGCAGACGGATATTTTCTTTAGACAGTTGGCTAGATATATCGCCAAAAGCTGATCTATCAACACCATCAGTAATTAGCAAAAAATCCGCCTGTTGGAAGCCGCCATTGGTTACAAGTTCAAGTGCTGTTGCTATAGCATCTTCAGTATTGCTGCCGTAGTTGGGTAGCAATGTTGGACTCAATGTCGGTGCAAGGCTAACAATGGTATTGCTATCCTCGGTGAGCGGTGAGACAGCAAAGGCTTCGCCACCATAGACCACAAGCGCGCTTAGACCTTGCTTGCGAGCTTTGAAAATATCGATCATTTTGTATCTGGCTCTTACCAGTCTACTGGGTGCTATATCCTCTGCAAGCATAGAGGGTGATAGGTCAAAAATTACTACCAGTGCCGAATCTTCTTTATGCACTGGCTGCGGTAATTGATTCCAAGAGGGGCCAGCTAGACCTAAGCAAAATAGTAACCAGCATAGGGCCAAACTTCTGTGGAAATATTTTGCATAATTATTAGTGTCTTGGCCATTTTGCATTAAATAGGGTAGTAGAGCAGGATTGATTACTTTTTCCCAATTTCCACTTTGTTGATTTATTTTTTTGACAATGCCAAAGCATAATAGCGCCGCTATTATGCCTAAAAGCCATAGCGGTCGAATAAAGTGAAAGTCTGTCAAAAACTGCCAATCAGACATATCTCCTCCCAT
>CALKMW010000011.1 GCA_938092205.1 uncultured Pseudomonadales bacterium | reverse complement strand
ACCAGTTCTATCTCGCAGCTCTTTTACTAGGGACGCAGTTACCTGTGACATTGTATTCCTCTCTCAAACATATAATTAGTTAGAAAAAAGGGGGCAAATAGGCCCCCGTAATCTTGTTACATCATCGCCCAATGGGTCGATAGTGAAATTACTCAGCTTCTTTTTTCGCCGCTGGCTTTTTGGCTGCAGCTTTTTTGGCAGGAGCTTTCTTAGCAGGAGCTTTCTTAGCCGCTGGCTTTTTGGCTGCCGCTTTTTTGGCAGGCGCTTTCTTAGCAGGCGCTTTCTTAGCCGCTGGCTTTTCTTCAGCTGCAGGCTCTGCTGCTACTTCTGGCTCTGCTGCTACTTCAGCTGCAGGCTCAGCTTCAGCTTCAGCTTTGGGTGCTGATTTAGCTTCAACTTCAACAAACTCATCCTTGCTAGACACAGTAGCTGCTTGTGCCTTTCCTTCGAGAATAGAGTCAGCAACTGATGCCGCATAAAGCTTGATGGCTCGAATTGAATCATCATTACCAGGAATAATATGATCAACACCATCCGGATCGCTGTTTGTATCAACAATACCAACAACACGAATACCAAGCTTATTTGCTTCGTTAATAGCAATGCGTTCGTGATCAACATCAACCACGAATAAGATATCCGGCAAGCCGTTCATATCTTTGATACCACCAATAGAATTTTCTAGCTTGTCTTTCATGCGGGTACGCATCAAAACTTCTTTTTTGGTGATTTTGTCAAACGTGCCATCGCTTTGCTGAGTTTCTAGCTCACGGTAACGACGAATTGACGCTCTAATAGTTTTATAGTTTGTTAGCATCCCACCTAACCAACGATGGCTAACGTAGGGCATTCCACAACGTTCCGCTTGCTCTTTAATAATTTTATTAGCAGCTCGCTTGGTGCCAACAAAAAGAACCTGATTACCCTTGGCCGCTTCGGCTCGAAGTACATCAAGTGCTTCATTGAATGCAGGTACAGTATTTTCTAGATTGATAACGTGAACTTTGTTGCGTGAACCAAAAATAAATTGGCTCATTTTTGGATTCCAGAAACGGGTTTGGTGGCCGAAATGGACACCTGCTTGTAACATATCTCGCATGCTTACTTTTGACATAATATTTTCCTTTTGGGGTTAAGCCTCCACATATCCCAATAACCAACCCTTTGGGGAAAAACCCTTGGGCACCCAGGCTACTGTGTCGACATGTGTGTGTCGTTTAGTACTACTTAATTTAGTTAGTTAGATACGCTATTTACGTATCGGCGCGCTTTATACCATAACCACTATTTTATATAAAGAAAAAAGCACTAAATTTAGTGTTTTACGGCACATAAAATGCAAAAATCAGAAAATCATCGATTTTAAGGTAAAAGTTGATGATTATTTTTTAATATGAACTCCCGCAATTGCCTCTAGATTGGGTACAATGGGAGAGATAATTTTTGAGATAATTACAATGTCTGTGAATCTAAGAACACCCGAGCAAATCGCTAAAATGCGCATCGCTGGAAAGCTTGCGGCAGAGGTGCTTGAGCTTATTGGTCAATATGTAGTGCCTGGCGTCACCACCGAGGAATTAGATCGAATATGCCATGATCATATAGTACAAAATCAAAAGGCCATTCCAGCCTGCCTAGGCTATAGAGGCTTTCCAAAATCTATTTGTACATCGGTGAACCAAGTCGTTTGTCACGGTATTCCCTCTGATAAAAAAATATTAAAAAAAGGCGATATCATCAATATTGATGTTACTGTCATTAAGGACGGCTGGTATGGTGATACCAGTAAAATGTATATTGTTGGCGATGCACCTGAGCACGCTAAAAGACTGATTAAAATTTCTCAAGAATGCCTGTACAAAGGCATTGAAATGGTCAAGCCCGGCGTAAGACTCGGTGACATTGGTCACGCCATTCAAACTCATGCAGAAGCACACTATTACTCAGTAGTTCGTGATTACTGTGGCCATGGCATTGGCGATGAATTCCATCAGGAGCCGCAGATCCTTCACTACGGCAAACCCGGCACTGGGCTAGAGCTTAAAGAGGGTATGACTTTTACCATTGAACCCATGGTTAATGCAGGCAGGTATCAAACTAAATTAAAAAGAGACGGCTGGACTGTTGAGACCAAAGATGGTCGACTATCCTCTCAATGGGAGCATACAATGCTGGTAACCCATGACGGCGTAGAAGTCTTTACCGCGAGACAAGAAGAAAACTTCTAGAATAATTGATAATTAACCCTCAAATCTATCCAACTGCGAAGCCATTGTAATTTTTTATGCCAAGTACCTCTTTTGAACAGCCGCTACAACCAACCAATCGGTCGCCAATCTTTTTCGACCAAAAGCGTTTTGTTGATGACTTGGCAACAAGCAACCCGATTAAGGTTTTTAAGAACGCACTCAGCGCGGCTAAACATCACTTTGATAATCGCTTCCTCGAAGGGGAAGATGCTCGATCATTAGTCAATGAAGCAGCGCAATTTTCCGACGTTCTTTTGTGGCATGCGTGGAACCAATATGAATGGGATGATGATGTCAGCCTTGTTGCAGTAGGCGGCTATGGACGCGGCGAATTACACCCCCATTCGGATATTGATCTACTTATTTTAATGCGCAAGGATTTCTCTAGTAAATATAGAGAAAACATTGAGCTATTTGTTACTTTCCTTTGGGATATACAGCTCAAAATTGGCCACAGTGTGCGCTCTATTTCACAGTGTGTTGATGAGGCAAAAGCCGACATCTCAGTTGCAACCAATCTAATGGAAACGCGCTTACTCTGTGGTAACAGCGATCTTTTGCAGCTTATGCTCAAAAAGACTGGGCCTAAAAAAATCTGGCGCTCATCGAAATTTTATACAGGTAAGATTGATGAGCAAATCGCTAGGCATCGTAAGCATCAGGATACTGAATACAATTTAGAACCCAATGTTAAAGAGGCTCCCGGCGGGCTCAGAGATATTCAGTTGATTAATTGGACTGCAAAGCGTCACTTTGACGTTCATCGCCGCTCTCAATTGGTCCATAAAGGCTTTCTATCTGAAGAAGAGTACTTAACTCTTCACAAAGACGAGGAATTTCTATGGAAAGTAAGGTATGGCCTTCACTATTTAGCTGAACGTCCAGAAGAACGACTGTTATTTGATCATCAACGCAAACTTGCCACCCTCCTTGGTTACACAGATAGCAATGGCAAATTGGCTGTAGAGAAGTTTATGCAGCGTTATTATCAAACAGTTTTATCGATTCGTGAACTTACCGATGTACTCCAACAGTATTTGGATGAAGCGATTTATCGCAAAAACAAAACTAGGCAAGTTAAAAAGATCAATGATCGTTTTGTTATAAAAGATAATTATCTCGACACTGTAGATGATGATCTATTTACCAAACACCCATCTGCCCTATTAGAACTATTTGTTATTCTTGGTGAAACTGAAAGCCTTAAGGGTATTCGCGCATCAGCTATTCGCCAATTGCGTCTGCACAGAAAACTGATCAATCCTGAATTCAGAAAGGATCCGATTAACCGTCAGCTATTTATGCGGCTTTTGCGATCACCCTACAAGCTCTCTGTCCATCTAAAGCTTATGAATCGTTATGGTATTCTTGGTAGCTATCTGCCTGAATTTGGTAAAATCGTCGGCCAAACCCAGCATGATTTATTTCATATATATCCAGTTGATGTCCACACCCTTGAATTAATCACCAATATCCGCCGTCTAGTTCAACCAGATGAGGCGGCCAAGTTCCCCGTTTCTTCGCATATTTTTAAGAATTTACCCAAGCCTGAACTTATTATTATTGCTGCGCTGTACCACGATATCGCAAAGGGCCGCGGTGGAGATCATTCTATACTTGGCGCCGTAGATGTCGCTGATTTTGGGCAACGCCACGGCTTACAGGCACAGGAGATTTCATTGTTACAGTGGTTAATTGAAAACCACCTTTTGATGTCGACCATTTCACAGCGCGAGGATACATCCGACCCTGACGTGATTTATAAATTTGCCAAACATGTGGGTGACCAGCGGCATTTGGACCACCTATGGGTGTTAACTGTTGCCGATATTAATGCCACCAACCCTAGATTGTGGACTGAGTGGAAAGGTGCCCTAATGAGTAACCTCTACTTTGAAACCAAACAGGTTCTTCAATCGGGACTAGATGAACCCACAAATCGCGAGGCTTGGGTCAATGACGCCAAAGACTCTGTTTTACAGCTCTTAGAACTACAATCAGTATCAGCAGAACAGGCTCATCAAATATGGGGTGATGTCGACGATCAATTCTTCTTGCGTGAACGAGCTGAGGATATAGCCTTTTTCACCAAGGGTATTATCGATAGCAAAGATGAATCAGCAGTGATTCAAATTCGTGATGTTGGGGTTGAGATCCCTGTGGCTACTCAGATTTTTTTACATACTAAGAGCACTAAAAATCTATTTGCCACAGTGGCTGCGACCATGGATAAACTTGGCCTAACCATTCAAGACGCAAGGCTGCAGACCACTAGTGATGATCGAACTTTTGATGTGTTTTATGTTTTAAATGACAATGATCTACCCGTCGGTAGCAATAAAAAACTGTGCAAGACTATATCTGACAGCCTTAAGACAGCCATACAGTCGCCAGAAAAAATTAATCTAAATGTTTCTCGTCGAACCTCAAGGCAGCTGAAAAACTTCACCATGAAAACAAAAGTTTCCCTGCGCAATGATAAAGAGACTAATACCACTGTATTACAAGTTATAACACCCGACCGTGCTGGGCTATTGGCTAAAATCGCCAATATCTTCGCGCGCTACGACTTGGTACTTTACAACGCAAAAATCTCTACCCTTGGCGAACGTGTTGAGGATACTTTTTATCTAAGAACCAATCACAATAAACCGATTGAAAATGATGAATTAGGCGAAAACTTAAAGCAAACCATCCGCAATGAACTAGATTCTCGTATTAAGCAATCACAACAAGAGTCAATATTTCAATCGATTAAAATTGGGCGATAGTTATGAATCCGTATTTTAAAGATCTGCAGTCTTATCCTTTCGAAAAGTTAAAAGATTTGAAAGCTGGCATACAAGTCAATCCAGATCTTAATCCTATTATGCTATCTGTTGGTGAGCCAAAACATGCAGCGCCTGAATTTGTTAAGCAGGCACTGTGCGATGCCATTGATGGGCTTGCCAATTATCCATCAACAAAAGGTCTGGTAGAGCTACGAGAAACCATCGCATCTTGGGCTACAAAACGTTTCAACTTAGCCGCTTCGGCATTGGATTCAGAAACCAATGTGCTTCCAGTAGCGGGTACCAGAGAAGCATTATTTGCCTTTACTCAGGCTTTAGTGGATAACTCAAAAAGCTTTAAACCACTGGTTGTGTGCCCTAATCCATGCTATCAAATTTATGAGGGCGCCGCCCTTCTTGCCGGCGCAGAAACCCACTACTTAAACTGTAATGCTGAAGATAATTTTAATCCTAATTTAGATGAAGTCCCAGATGATGTTTGGCAACGCTGCCAGTTGCTACAACTCTGTGCACCAGGTAATCCAACCGGAGCAACCCTGTCATTGGACTATTATAAAAGAGCCCTAGAACTGGCAGATCAATATGATTTTGTTGTTTCCAATGATGAATGTTATTCCGAGCTATACAGAGATGAGAATAATCCACCGCTAGGATTACTAGATGCTTGCCAACAATTAGGACGTGACAAATTTGAACGCTGCATCGTGTTTCATAGTCTTTCAAAGCGATCTAACTTACCCGGTTTGCGTTCTGGGTTTGTCGCCGGCGATGCAGAGCTTATTAAATACTTCTTCCGCTACCGAACCTATCATGGCTGTGCTCTTTCACTGCCGGTTCAAAAAGCTTCTATTGCGGCATGGAATGATGAACAACATGTTCGACAAAACCGCGACTTATACCGAGAGAAATTTACCGCCGTTAGCGAAATTTTAAACGGTGTTCTAGAATTCAACGTACCCTCTGCCGGCTTTTATCTATGGCCACAAACACCTATTGATGATGTTAGCTTTGCTCGAGAGCTCTATGCTCAACAAAATCTCACGGTATTACCTGGAAGCTTTATTTCCCGTAAAACTCAAATGGGTAATCCTGGAGCAAATCGTATTCGATTGGCACTGGTTCCAGAGCTCAAAGATTGCATAGAAGCCGCTAAACGCATAGCGCGCTTTACTCAAAGTATTTAATTAAGAGTTTTAGCCGATGTTAAAAAAACAGCGTGCACAGCTGGTGCTGGATAGATTAAATGAGCTTTATCCAGAAACACCGGTACCTCTAAATCACAGTAATCACTTTGAGTTACTGGTTGCTGTTCTTTTGAGCGCACAGTGTACCGATGAGCGTGTCAATCAGGTGACACCAGCCCTATTTTTATTAGCTAACAACGCCGCCTCAATGCAGCACGTCAATGTTGAAGAAATTTACAATATTGTTCGACCCTGCGGTCTTGCGCCACAAAAATCCAAGGCCATTTCAAACCTATCAAAAATTCTTGTGGATAAATATAACGGTGAAGTTCCAGAAGATATGGCGGCACTCGAAACTCTGCCTGGGGTTGGCCATAAAACTGCCAGTGTTGTTATGTCCCAAGGTTTTGGCCACCCTGCCTTCCCCGTAGACACACATATTCATCGTTTAGCGCAACGCTGGGGGTTAACCAAAGGCAATAACGTTACCCAAACCGAAAGAGACCTAAAAAAACTGTTTCCGAAAGAGTCTTGGAATAGCCTTCATTTACAAATAATTTTTTATGGACGAGAATTTTGTAGCGCCCGTGGTTGCGATGGCCGAGTTTGCGATATCTGCACCAGCTGTTATCCCAACCGCAAAAACCCCTTTAAGGCTAACAAAGCCTAACCATAAGTTTCAAAAAAGGATGATTAATGATTATTTACGGCATTAATAATTGCGACACAGTTAAAAAAGCAAAGAATTGGCTCGATAGTCACAATATTGACTACAGCTTTCATGATTTTCGCAAAGATGGACTCGACAAAGACATTATTAACGGTTGGTTGAAGACTATTGCCTGGGATAAGATTCTTAATAAACGCAGCACTAGCTGGCGTAATTTGGATGCCTCTACTCAACAGGCTATTAACGAAACAAACGTAGTCGATCTACTGGTAAAAAACCCCACACTGATTAAGCGACCCGTTATGCAAGTAAATGATATAATTACAGTTGGATTTAATTCGGATACCTATCAGGGTATCTTTAACTAAGACACATTTAAGATAAAGAGTCACATTATGAGTAACCTTTACAGCTTCGCCATTGGCGCTGGCACCAAAAATAGTCGCGGAGAGTGGCTTGAAGTTTTCTATCCCACGCCCGTAATAAACCCAGAGGCCGCACTAGCAAAATTGCTAACTGGTGTTTTTGGCGACGATACTGATATCGAACCTAGCGAAGAGCAGTTAACTGCCCTTCAGACAGCATTAGAAGAAAACGGCTATAGCGACCTTGCCGCATCGGTTAATACTCTAAAAAGCGGTAATCGCCCGCTAATTGTGGTTATTTTAAAGCAAGACAGCGCGCCGGCCACTGTGCCTCAAGGCTATCTCAAACTTCATTTGTTAAGTCACCGCTTAGTAAAACCTCACGGCACAGACCTAACCGGCATCTTTGGCGCATTGAAGAATGTAGCATGGACCAATGAAGGGGCTATTGATATTGATGACCTTCCCGCAAGAATGCTTGAAGCGCGTGCAGCCGGTAGACCACTGAGCGTTGACTGTGTCGATAAATTTCCTAAGCTTGTCGACTATGTAGTACCTTCAGGTGTTCGTATTGCCGATACTTCTAGAGTTCGTCTTGGCGCCTATGTTGGTGAAGGAACGACGGTTATGCATGAAGGTTTTATAAACTTTAATGCAGGTACTGAGGGCCCCAATATGATCGAGGGTCGAGTATCTGCCGGTGTATTCTGTGGTGCTGGCTCTGATGTAGGTGGCGGCGCATCTATTATGGGCACCCTATCAGGTGGCGGCAATATGGTTATTTCTATGGGCGAAAAATGTCTTTTAGGTGCTAATTCAGGCCTTGGCATCCCATTAGGAGAACGCTGCACCCTAGAAGCTGGCTTGTATATTACCGCTGGCACAATTGTCACCATGCTTGATGAAAATAAACAGCCCAGCGGCAAGGTAAAGGCGCGTGATTTAGCGGGTAAAAGCGACCTGCTATTTAGGCGTAATTCTGTGACTGGAACCGTCGAATGCCTTACCAACAAAACTGCGGTTGAACTGAATCACGAACTTCACGCATCAAACTAATCCTGCGGGGACTAATGGGCGCACCCTAAGCGCCCATTAGATTCTGCCCGCATACTCTGACTGTATTGCCGTTAACACCAGATGCCTGAGGGCTTAAGAAAAAGCCAACAACCTCAGCTACATCCTGTGGCAAGCCACCCTGACTCAAAGAACACAAACGACGACCAAATTGTCTTGTCGCAAATGGAATTGCCGCCGTCATTTTTGTTTCTATAAAGCCTGGAGCTACTGCATTGATGGTAATCCCTCGGTCAACACAGCTTGATGCCATACTGTCCACCATGCCGATAACGGCAGATTTTGAATAAGCATAATTACTCTGACCTAAATTGCCCGCAATGCCGCTGATTGAAGCGACACCTACAATCCGACCTCCCTGATCTAACATATCTGTAGCTAAAATAGCCTGATTGATTCTTTGAACACTACCTATATTAATATCCACTAAGAGTTGCCATTGCTCATCAGACATACGCGACAACATTTTATCGCGCGTTATTCCAGCATTATGAACAATCCCCTGCAATTTTTTACTGTATTGGGTACAGCAATCTATAAGTTTCTGCGGTGCATCTTCAGCAGTAATATCAAGTGCCAAAGCCACACCGTTAATCTCAGCCATGGCTTTTTCTAGCTGCTCCTGTGCCATTGGCACATCCACCCCTATGACCCTAGCACCATCTCGCGCCAACACCTGACTCATCGCCAGCCCTATGCCTCTAGCGGCACCAGTGACTACGATCGATTGACCCTTGAGCGGCTGTTGCCAATTATACGATGACGATACCCCAGTCACTGGCGTGGTTACATTGATAATCTGACCATTGGTATAGGCGCAGCCTGCGGATAATAAAAATCGTAATGGCGCCGCCAAACCCTTATGGCCAAAACCATTTAAATAAATTAAGTTCGCCGTAGCACCTTTGCGGCCTATTTCTTTAGCAATTGATTTCACAAACCCAACTAAACCGCGCTGAGCTATAGCATGCTCAGTGCTGCTAATATTATTGGGTTGCTGACCTATAATCACCACTCTGCCACATCGCGGCAATTTGGATAGATGATTATGAAAAAATTGATATAACTCTGAAGCCTGCTCTGTACTTCTTACGCCGCTAGCGTCAAACACTAGATTACATGTCTGAGCATTGTCATCAACAAAAATTAGATCTGTTGCCTCAAGTGATTGTTTTATTTGCGTACCATAGAGTGCGGCTGTACTAATCCCACACAATAAATTATCAGATAACTGATGAGGATTATCTTGGTCTTCCCTAGTTAATCTGGGCGGCTTGGGCAAACCCAACATAGACAGAATTGGCTTGCCTATCTTCGAATTAGCAAATTGCAAATATTTGTCGCTCATTAACATCTCCTTATTTTGGCAATGAGAGCCTTATAATCAACAATCTACTCTATCAAAGTTTCAACAAATACAATTGACCCAAATGCCATTGTAAATTTTGAAATTACCAATGAAATGACCATTTAATTTATCTAATGTTAGGGTATAACCATAAAAATGATGTTTGAATTTCAATGTAATGACGGGGAAAATTATGGACAGCACAAACAAAGTGGCAATTTTAGGCGGCAACAGGATTCCTTTTGTGCGCAGTAATACAGCGTACAAACACGCATCCAATCTCGACATGCTAACTGCCTCAATCAAGGGGCTAGTCAAACGCTTTGATTTGGAGGGGGAACGTCTTGGTGAAGTAGCTGCTGGGGCGGTAATGAAGCATGCTAAGGATTTTAACCTAGCTCGCGAGGCCACCCTAAGTTCAAAATTATCCCCAAGAACACCCGCATATGACGTCCAACAGGCATGTGGTACAGGGTTGGAAGCAGCAATTCTAGCGGGCAATAAAATTGCTTTGGGACAAATTGAGTGTGCAATTGCTGGCGGCACAGATACTGCGAGTGATGTACCCATAGGCGTTAACGAATCTTATCGGCAAATGTTACTCGAACTTAATAGGGCCAAGACCCTAGGTCAAAGACTAAAAGTACTAACCCGTCTTAGACCCAGCTTTATACTGCCAGAAATTACAGCTAATGTTGAACCCCGCACTGGCCTTTCTATGGGTCAACACTGTGAAATAATGGCCAAACAGTGGAATATTAGTCGGCAGGAGCAAGATGAGCTTACCTTTGCTAGCCATCAAAATTTAATAGCCGCTTACGATGATGGTTTTTTCAATGATCTTATATCGCCTTTTAATGCTGTTGCGCGTGACGGTATTATGCGCAATACACCCATGGAAAAATTAGCTAAATTAAGACCTGCCTTTGATCGTAAAGCAGGTACCCTTACTGCCGCTAACTCTACCACCCTTACAGATGGAGCAGCCGCCGTTCTTTTAGCCAGCGAAGCTTGGGCCGATAAGCGTAATATTCCGGTTCAGGCCTACTTAACGCATAGTGAAGTTGCCGCGGTAGATTTTCACTCTCAGGGTGAGAAAAGCGAAGGATTGCTAATGGCACCTGCCTATGCTGTGCCGCGCTTACTCGAAAAGGCGGGATTAACCCTACAAGATTTTGATTTTTACGAAATACACGAGGCTTTTGCCGCCCAGGTCCTGTGCACCCTTAAGGCGTGGGAAAGTGATGAATTTTGCAAAACCAAACTGGGATTATCTCAAGCACTTGGCAGTATCGACCGCAACAAATTGAATGTTAAGGGTTCAAGCGTGGCAACCGGACACCCTTTCGCCGCAACAGGTGCTAGAATATTAGCTACACTAGCCAAAATTCTTCAACAAAATGGTGGTGGACGCGGGCTAATATCTATCTGCGCCGCCGGTGGCCAAGGGGTTACCGCTATTGTTGAAGCCTAAGTATTTTAATCACATATATTGCAAGGAGACATTGTGACACTACAAACCATTATCGATGGTCTACAAGAAAAAGTGGGTGAAGACTGCGGACTTGGTTCTGTGGTTATGTTTGATTTTGGTGATCAGGGCAGTGTTATTTTGGATGCTTCTCAAGTGCCTAATACTGTCTCTGCAGAAGGCCCAGATCCCGACTGTACTATGGTAATCAGCATTCAGGACTTTATGGCTATGGCCGAGGGATCACTGGATGGTGTTTCTGCTTTTATGACGGGTCGACTAAAAGTTAACGGTGATATGGGTATCGCTATGAAACTAGGTGCCCTTCTTACCTAGGTATAATTTACCCCCCAGGTTAAATAACAATCTTTTTTTAAACCTATAATCTTTATTTAAAATTGGCACGATTTCTGCTTTAACACTAGCATATGTGTAATTTTCTCGTTGATATTCAGCGTATAGGACATTGATGTTAGTCACAGCCGTATGCTGGCTTGAATGCCCACTCTTGACGCGCACCATCTTGGTGCGATTTGAGGTTTCCCCGTGTCTGTAATTCCCTCAACTCAGGCGCTTATATTTACCGATCTTGATGGTAGTCTCTTAGATCATGACAGTTACAGCTTCGAAGCAGCTTCTCCATTGCTTGAAGAGCTAGAAACTAGAGAGATTCCAGTGATTCCTATTACCAGCAAAACCTTTGCTGAAGTACAAGAACTGCGAATAACACTCAATAACCGGCATCCGTTTATAGTGGAAAATGGTGCCGCAATTGCTATTCCAAATCATTATTTCTCAACCATGCCCCAAGGTGGTGTTGAAAAGTCTGGTTTCTGTATTATTGCTAATAGCCAACCCCGTCAATATTGGAACAATTTATTACAACAGAATGCGCAAGAATTTAAAGATGAATTTGAAACTTTCACAAGTATTGCACATAAGCGCGGCCATAAAGGCATTCAGGATATTACTGGCTTAAGTTTAGACCAAGCGAAATTAAGCAATAAACGTGAATATAGCGAGCCCATTCATTGGCTTGGCAGCGACCAGCGCAAAAAAGCTTTTATTGAACAGCTCACAGCAGCCGGTGGAACCCTGTTACAGGGCGGACGATTTCTTTCCCTTGGCGACAAAGTTAGCAAGGGTAGCACCCTAGCCCAACTGGCTAAAATCTATCAACAGCTAAACGGCCTTCAAGCAGTCCATAGTCTAGCTATTGGAGATAGTGGCAACGATATAAGTATGCTAGAGGTAGCAACTAGCGCAATCATAATTCGCTCAAAAACACACTTACCCCCAACTTTAAATCGAAATAATAACCTGATTATTAGTCGTGATTTTGGACCTAAGGGTTGGGCTGAATCTGTGTCTTTTTGGCTTAAAAATTTATTAGAGATAGGTAGTTAAAATTATGGGTGATTTTCATCAAAACGGCATTATTACAACATTGCACAATTTATCTAAACGACCACTGGAAGATATGGAATCCGAACTGGTTGAATTTTCCAAGAAAAGACCACTGGGTCTAATTTTGCCATCGCTTTACTCTGAACTTGAAGGCGAGGCTATGCCGCTAATTGTTTCAGAACTTAAAAAGGTGCCCTATTTAAATCAGATTGTGATTGGTTTAGATCGTGCCGATGAAAACCAATACCGCGATGCACTAAAGTTTTTCTCAGGCCTGCCGCAGGATTTTCGTGTGCTATGGAATGATGGGCCAAGACTACGCGCCTTAGACAAGAAACTTCAGGATTTAGACCTAGCTCCTAAAGAAATGGGCAAGGGTCGCAATGTTTGGTATTGCATGGGTTATATTCTTGCATCTAACAAGGCTGAATCGGTGGCCCTGCATGACTGCGATATTGTTACGTATAACCGGGAACTTCTCGCTAGGCTAATCTATCCTGTTGCCAATCCACTATTTAATTATGAGTTCTGTAAAGGCTATTACGCTCGGGTAGCGGACGGAAAAATTAATGGCCGTGTGTCGCGTCTTCTTGTATCTCCCTTACTTAGAGCACTAAAGAAAACTGTGGGTCATACTGATTATTTAAACTATATGGATAGTTATCGTTATCCATTGGCCGGGGAATTTTCTTTCCGTCGTGATGTACTGAACGATATTCGTATTCCTAGCGACTGGGGCTTAGAGATTGGTGTTCTGTCAGAGATGTATCGAAATTATGCTAACAACAGACTATGCCAAGTTGATATTGCCGACACCTATGACCACAAGCATCAGAAACTATCATTGAATAATGATACTGATGGACTATCTAAGATGTCCATTGATATCGCTAAGGCTTTGTATCGCAAGCTGGCTACCCAAGGTGAAGTCTTTAGCCAAGAGGCCTTTAGATCGTTAAAAGCCACCTATTACCGAATGGCACTAGATGTTATTGAGACCTGTCATAACGACGCCATTATGAACGGTTTGACGCTAGATGTTCACCAAGAGGAACAGGCAGTAGAAATGTTTGCCGAAAATATTATGAAGGCCGGTGAGTTATTTTTCACCTGCCCAATGGAACGACCATTTATACCCAGTTGGAACCGTGTGGTTAGTGCGGTACCGGATATTTTTGAGGAATTAGTCCATGCCGTTGAAGAAGATCACAAAGAATTTAGTAACCCATAATTTGGTTAAGAGTTAATCTATGTCATCCCCGCTCACTCAACAAATTGAACATCATCTTGAATTTATTTATCGAGGTACTGAGGTCGATAAAACCGATAGGCTTGCCGCTGAGCTAATTCAGCTAATGCGGCTAGAGAAAATTAAGCCAATTAAAAATCGTTATATTAATCACTGGGACGAAAAAGACAGCATTCTAATTTGCTATGGCGACAGTGTTCTTGAACCCGATCAAAAGCCGCTTGCCAGCTTAAAATCTTTTTTAGATACCTATACCAAGGATATGATAGATGGCGTTCATATTTTGCCGTTTTACCCTTTCACAACCGATGATGGCTTTTCTGTTTTAGATTATTCAACTGTCAATCCAAGTTTGGGTGATTGGGATGATATTGTTGCCATTGCTGATAATTATTCTTTGATGTCCGATTTGGTTATCAACCATTGCTCGGCAAGAAGCCTGTGGTTTGATAATTTCAAAAAAAATCGTGATCCTGGGCGCAATTTCTTTTTTTCCGCCAGCCCTGAAGATGATTTGAGCGCGGTAGTTAGACCCCGCACTAACGACTTATTACGAGAGGTTGAAACGGCTGAGGGCACTCAGCATGTGTGGTGTACTTTTAGCCATGATCAGGTTGACCTTAACTTTAAAAACCCTGAAGTTCTTAAACAGTTTGTCAGTATTATTCGACAGTACCTTGATAATGGTGTTCGAATTTTTAGACTAGATGCTGTGGCCTTCTTATGGAAAGAGATCGGCACCAACTGCCTCAATTTAGAGCAAACCCATGAGGTGGTACGCCTACTTAGATCACTTATTGAACAAGCAAGACCCGATGCTATTATTATCACTGAAACCAATATACCTAACCGTGAAAATCTAGCGTATTTTGGCAATGCAAATGAGGCTCATTGCATCTATAACTTCTCGTTGCCTCCCCTGTTAGTCAACACCCTTGTCACTGGCAGTTGTGACCACCTAAAGCAATGGATGATGAGTATGCCGCCAGCGCGCAATGGCACTGCATACTTTAACTTTATTGCCTCTCACGACGGTATTGGCCTTAGACCTGCAGAGGGTCTTTTAGACGAACAGGAAATTGATTCACTGGTTAGCACTATGCAACAGTTTGGCGGCTTAATTTCTTGGCGAAATGTAGACAATGGCAAGCGTAAACCCTATGAAATCAATATCTCTCTATTTGATGCTTTGCAAGGCACAAAAGACGGTGCCGATGAAAACGGTTTGCAACGCTTTTTATGCGCTCACGCCATAATGCTAGCACTTGAGGGTATTCCCGGCATCTATATTCACAGCTTGGTTGGCACCAGAAATGACTATCAACGCGCTGAAAATAGCGGCCATAACCGAGCAATTAATCGTCATCAATGGGACTACAAAGCACTTCAAAGTGAATTAAATGATGAGTCTAGTACCCACCACCTAGTTTATAACCGCTTAAAGTCTCTATTTAATATCCGCTGCAATCAGTCGGCTTTTCACCCTAATGCGACTCAATTCACCCTCCACCTTGGCTCACAACTATTTGGCTTTTGGCGACAAAGCATGGATCGTGAACAGAGTATTTTTTGTGTGAGTAATATCAGCAATCAATTACAACCATTAGAAATGTCTGATTTAAACCTTATAGATACAGAACATTGGTTTGATCTCATTTCCGGGGAAACATTTGATGAAAAACATCATATTATTGAGCTGGCCCCTTATCAAACCGTATGGATTACCAATCTTCGATTAGCAGATAACGCATAATTGTCCATTTAGATTGATATACAGTTGATCTTATAGGAGACTATGCCCTCGTTTTTAAAAAATAATCACACAGGATTGAATAATGAAGATTGAAACTCAGGCCATACACGCTGGATTTGATGACGATCCAACAACTAGAGCGGTAGCCGCACCGATTTACCAAACGACTTCATTTAGTTTTCGTGACACTCAACATGGTGCCGATCTATTTAACCTTGCCGAAGCAGGAAATATCTATTCCAGAATAATGAACCCTACCTGCGATATCCTTGAGCAACGTATCGCGGCAATGGAAGGTGGCGCCGCGGCATTATGTGTTGCCTCTGGTATGGCAGCAATAACCGCATCTATGCAAACACTCTGCGCTGCCGGCGATAACTTTGTTAGCGTCAGTCAACTCTATGGCGGCACCTACAACCTGTTTGCCCATACCTTCCCACAACAGGGAATCGAAGTGCGAATGGCATCTGGTGATGATATCCCTGCACTTGAAGCATTGATTGATGAAAATACCAAAGCTATTTTCTGTGAATCTATTGGTAATCCAGCCGGAAA
>CALKMW010000010.1 GCA_938092205.1 uncultured Pseudomonadales bacterium | reverse complement strand
CGAGCGCTTAAGCAAGCCTGCACCGGTTCAGCCTCTATCAGAAGAGGCAAAAATGCTGTTTAACCGCTTGCAGAAGAATCAAAGACGCTTAAAGGGTTGGCTAAAGAAAGCAGATATTAGCTGTTATCGCCTCTACGATGCCGATATTCCAGAATATGCCGCGGCCATTGATATCTATGAGCAGCGCATTTACGTGCAGGAATACGCCGCACCAAGTTCGATTGATGCCAATGTCGCCAAGCAGCGTTTTGACACCATTAAGCGCGCAGTCAAAGAGTTTGCTGGGGACCGTTTCGCAAAAATTTATTATAAAGAACGCCGGCGACAAAAAGGCGACTCTCAGTATCAGCGCTTAAATGAAGAGTCATCTGAAAGTGTTGTGGTGAGCGAAGGTAGGGCGCGCTTTGAGGTAAACCTCAGTGACTACCTAGATACCGGGTTGTTTCTTGATCATCGCCCAGTACGCCAATTGGTCGGTCAGTTGGCCGCTGGCAAGTCATTGCTTAATCTGTTTTGTTATACCGCTTCTGCTACTGTGCAGGCAGCTCTTGCTGGAGCTAAGAGTTCGCTCAGTATCGATATGTCCAATACCTACCTAGATTGGGCTCAGCGTAACTTTGATCTGAATAGCCTGAGTCCATCAAAGCATCAGTTATTGCGCGCTGACTGTCTAAAATGGCTTGAACAAGATTCGCAAGCCTTCGATGTGATCTTTCTTGACCCGCCAACCTTTTCTAACTCAAAGAAAATGGAGTCGGTACTGGATGTTCAACGTGATCATCCTGAGTTAATTCGCCAGGCTATGGCCAAGTTAAACCCCGAGGGCACGCTAGTATTTTCTAATAACTTCCGCAAATTTAAGCTGGATGAATTAATTTCACGTCAATTTAGCTGTGAAAATATTACTGTGCAAACGTTGGATAATGATTTTGAGCGTAATCCTCGCATTCATAATGTTTGGCTAATCACCAAGCGCAGTTCATTTGGTTAGTGCTGATGAGTGATAAAATCACCCTGATAAGTGGTCCTAATTGTCATCTTTGTGATCAAGCAAAACAGATGTTGAAACCACTATTAGAAGAAAAAAATATCCAGCTAAGCGTGCTTAATGTGAGGGAAGATCAGGCACTTTTTGAGCAGTATGGCCTACGTATTCCGGTGGTGATATTAGAAGATGGAAGCGAAAAGGGTTGGCCATTTACTGTCGCTCAGATTGATAGAATGCTAGATAAAATCAATTAAATATCAATATCTTAAGAAGATTATATAATATTTTACTTTATATATGGTCTCAGGTAAGAATCTAGGGCGTTGGCAAAATCCATTCTATCTCTTTGGCTCAACGGTGGTGGTCCGCCGCCAACCTCAACGCCGCTTGATCGCATCGAATCCATAAAGTCGCGCATATTGAGTCGAGCGCGAATATTTGAAGCGGTGTAAAGCTCGCCTCGAGGGTTCAATGCCTTGCCCTGTTTTTCAATCACCTCTGCTGCCAGTGGAATATCTGCAGTGATCACCAAGTCGTCTTTTTCTACTAAACTAACAATATGGTCATCGGCGACATCAAATCCAGCACTTACGCATATTGAACGTACTGTTGGTATTCTTGGGGTGTTTAATGGCTGATTAGCTACCAGAATAACCTCAATGCCCGTGCGCTGTGATACGCGATAAAGAATATCTTTAATAACCACTGGGCAGGCATCGGCATCGACATATATTTTCAAGGATATTGCTCTTCTTGGTTAGGTGTTTTGACATTGTAACTGATTCTTAGGTTTTAGCGGTCAAATCTAGTACTTGTAAAGCCTGAGAGAGTGGGTAAAATGCCGGCCTTAACTAAAAAATATAATCATGTGGCCTCTTGTATGGGTCACCACTGAAAAGGAAAATACCATGCCTGTTATTACTCTCCCAGATGGATCCCAACGCGAATTTGACTCTGCCGTTTCTGTGCTTGATGTAGCTGCTGATATTGGTCCTGGTCTTGCTAAGGCCACGCTTGCCGGTGTTGTCGCTGGTCAAGAGGTCGATGCCTCGTATCTTATCGAAGAAGATGCCAGTTTATCCATAGTTACCGATCGTTCGGATGAGGCGCTAGAGATTATTCGCCACTCCACAGCACACTTATTGGCAATGGCCGTTAAACAGCTATTTCCCTCGGCGCAAGTCACCATTGGCCCTGTGATTGAAGACGGTTTTTATTATGACTTTTCTTTTGAGCGCGCCTTTACTCCTGAAGATCTAGAGGCTATTGAGCAGCGCATGCAAGAATTGGCTAAGCAAGACTTTGCTATTGCCAGAGAAGAGTGGGATAGAGATGAAGCAGTTGAGTTTTTTAAAGGTATTGGCGAAGCCTACAAAGCTGAGATAATTGCTGGCATTCCTGCAGATCAGCCCATCGGTCTATACAGACAGGGTGATTTTGTAGATCTATGCCGCGGGCCTCATGTGCCATCAACTGGTAAGTTGTCAGCGTTTAAATTGACTAAAGTTGCTGGTGCCTATTGGCGCGGTGATAACGATAACGAGATGTTGCAGCGTATTTACGGTACTGCTTGGGCTAATAAAAAACAATTAAAAGCCTATATCAACCGTTTAGCTGAAGCGGAAAAGCGTGACCATCGTAAAATTGGTAAAAAATTAGACCTCTTTCATATGCAAGAAGAGGCGCCGGGCTCAGTATTTTGGCATCAAAAGGGTTGGGCAATATATAACGGCATTAAAGACTATATGCGTCAAAAACAGGTGCAGAATGGTTATCAAGAAATTAGAACGCCTCAGGTTGTCGACTATAGCTTGTGGGAAAAATCAGGCCATGCTGACAAGTTTGGTGATGATATGTTCTCCATTACCACTGAAGACAGGCAATATGCTGTAAAGCCTATGAACTGCCCCTGTCATATTCAGGTGTATAACCAGGGGTTAAAAAGCTACCGCGATTTACCATTGCGTATTGCTGAATTTGGATCCTGTCACCGTAATGAGCCATCGGGTTCATTGCATGGCATTATGCGGGTGCGTTCATTTACTCAGGATGATGGGCATATTTTTTGTGCTGAAGATCAAATTCAGTCTGAGGTTTCTGAATTTATTGATGTTTTGCATGATGTTTATGCTGATTTTGGCTTTAGTGAAATCATTTATCGTCTATCAACCCGCCCTGAACAGCGTGTAGGTACAGACGAAAGCTGGGATCGTGCGGAAAAAGCCCTAGGTGATGCCTTAGATGCTAAAGATTTGCCATGGCAAGAACTGCCAGGTGAGGGTGCTTTTTATGGTCCGAAAATAGAATTCTCGCTGAAAGACTGTATTGGTCGGGTATGGCAGATGGGGACAATTCAGGTAGATTTCTCAATGCCAGGACGTTTGGATGCAGAATATGTAGCCGAAGATGGCAGTCGTAAAACACCGGTTATGTTGCACCGAGCAGTATTAGGTTCATTTGAACGATTTATCGGTATTTTGATCGAACAACACGAAGGCGCATTTCCATTTTGGTTGGCTCCGCAACAGGCGGTTGTGATCAATATTACCGATTCTCAGGCCGAATATGCCAATTTAGTCACTCAATCTTTGCAAAATAAAGGATTTAGAGTGAATTCGGACTTGAGAAACGAGAAGATCGGCTTTAAAATTCGCGGTCATTCTATGCAACGGGTTCCCTATCTTCTCGTTGTAGGTGATAAAGAGATTGAAAATGGCACTGTAGCAGTGCGAACACGCGACGGCGAAGACTTGGGAAGTATGACAGTTGAAGAGGTTATTTCGCTCTTTCAATGTGATACCGAAAAACGCAGTCGTGAACTTGAAACGAATACGGAGTAATACTTATTAAAAAAGACAGTAAGCGAGCACGCCTAAACGAAGATATAACTTCTTCAGAGGTACGGCTAATTGCAGCAGATGGTGCGCAAGTGGGTGTGGTTTCAATTGCCACCGCTCTAGAAACAGCGCAAAAGGATTCATTGGACTTGGTGGAGATTTCGCCAGACTCCAATCCTCCCGTTTGTAAGGTAATGGATTACGGCAAACATGTCTTTGATATTAAGAAAAAAGCCGCTCTGCAAAAGAAGAAGCAAAAGCAGACGCAGGTCAAAGAGATTAAGTTTCGTCCGGGAACTGATGTTGGTGATTACCAGATTAAACTGCGTAATCTGATCAAGTTCTTGGAGAATGGTGATAAAACCAAAATCACATTACGCTTTCGCGGACGTGAAATGGCTCACCAAGAATTGGGTATGGAAATGATGAAGCGCGTTGAAGCGGACCTTTCCGAGCTAGCTCAGGTAGAGCAGTATCCCAAGTTAGAGGGTCGCCAAATGACCATGGTCTTGGCGCCTTTTAGCAAAAAAAGGTAGTAGGAAGCTACAGTAATAGCAGTAAGAAACATAGCACGACCCGCGTTCAGCCAATGTTTTTGGCAGGCTGTCCGGGCGGCTCTTACTGAACATTAACCCTAGTATTAGGAGAACCAAAATGCCAAAAGTAAAGACCCATAGTGGCGCTGCCAAGCGCTTCAAAAAGACGGCTGCGGGCTATAAGCATAAGCATCAGCACAAAAGCCATATTCTTACCAAAATGACTACCAAGCGTAAGCGTCAACTTCGTGGTACTAGCATCTTAACAGCTGCTGATAGCCCTCGTGTCGACCGTATGCTGCGTGGCCTGTAACTAACTAAATTTGGTAGGAGAATAATATGCCTAGAGTAAAACGTGGTGTTGAAGCTAGTCGTCGACACAAAAAGATTTTAAAGCAAGCGAAGGGTTACTACGGCGCAAGAAGCCGAGTATATCGTGTCGCTACACAGGCCGTAACTAAAGCAGGTCAATATGCTTATCGCGATCGCCGCGCTAAGAAGCGTACTTTCCGTAGACTTTGGATTGCCCGAATCAATGCACAGTCTCGTGTAGAAGGTTTGAGTTACAGCCGATTAATCAATGGCCTAAGCAAAGCTAAGATCGAACTTGATCGACGCGTACTTGCAGACTTGGCTGTATATGATAAGGCTGCTTTTGGTGCGGTAGTTAAGAAAGCAAAAACCGCCCTAGATAAAGCTGCTAAGTAATATCTAATAGCAAATTATTCATACAGTGAATAATAAGCTAGCGAAATAGGGAAGGGGCTTAGGCTCTTTCCCTATTTTTTTACACTAGCAGTCAAGTAGACGTAGAATAGACATTTAATTAAAGCTGAATTAATAGCTATTTGGTAAAAATACTAATGATTGAATTGGAACAGATTACACAGCAGGCGCAAACTGCCATTTCCGAAGCCTCTGAATTAAGCGTTTTGGATGCTTTGCGTGTTGAGTACCTAGGTAAAAAAGGTCAGCTGACCGGATTGCTCAAGGGACTTGGTGCGCTTTCTGCTGAAGAGCGGCCAGCGGCTGGTGCAAAAATCAACGAAGCCAAGCAAGCGTTGATGGCGCTAATTACCGAGCGCAAGCAAAGTCTTGAGTCAGATGCTTTAAATCAAAAGCTCGCGCAAGAAACCATCGATGTTACTCTACCAGGTCGCGGTGAAGATATGGGTGGGTTACACCCAGTTACACGCACCATGGAACGTATTCAAGCATTCTTTACCAGCGTTGGTTACAGCGTAGAAGTAGGCCCAGAGGTAGAAGATGACTACCATAACTTTGAGGCCCTCAATATTCCCAGTCATCACCCAGCAAGGGCGATGCACGATACCTTTTATATAGATACTAATACTGTATTGCGTACCCATACCTCACCGGTTCAGGTGCGTACTATGGAGAAGCAAGAGCCGCCAATACGAGTGATTTGCCCCGGTCGCGTTTATCGCTGTGACTCAGACCTTACCCACACGCCAATGTTTCATCAGGTCGAGGGCTTAGTGGTTGATGAAAATACTAGCTTTGCCGATCTTAAAGGGGTGGTGGACCAATTTCTTAAAGCCTTTTTTGAGGCTGATTTACCAGTGCGCTTTAGACCCTCTTATTTCCCCTTTACTGAGCCCTCAGCCGAGGTAGATATTCAGTGCACCAACTGTCAGGGCAAAGGCTGTAGAGTTTGTAGCCATACCGGTTGGTTAGAGGTGATGGGTTGCGGTATGGTGCATCCCAATGTATTTGAGAGCTGTAATGTAGACACCAATAAATACAGTGGCTTTGCCTTTGGTATGGGCGTGGAGCGACTGGCGATGTTGCGCTATGGCGTGAATGATTTGCGATTATTTTTTGAAAATGATCTGCGTTTTCTTAAGCAATTTTAGGTAGAGGGATCTATGAAATTTAGTGAATCGTGGTTGCGTCAATCAGTCAACCCCTCCATCTCAACCGAAGACCTAGTTGCTCAGATTACCATGGCAGGCCTAGAGGTCGATGGTGTTGAGTCGGCATCGCCAGAGATAAGTGGTGTGGTCGTTGGTGAAATCATGTCAATAGAACAGCACCCAGATGCCGATAAGCTACGTGTCTGTCAGGTAGCTGGTAATGGTGACACAGAACTCCAAGTGGTCTGTGGTGCCGCCAATGCCCGTGTTGGTATTAAAATACCATTTGCCACCGTAGGTGCCAAATTGCCCGAAGGTTTCAAGATCAAAAAAGCCAAACTGCGTGGGGTTGAGTCTCTAGGTATGCTCTGCGGTCAAACCGAGTTAGCATTGGGTGATGATGATTCAGGGCTATGGGAGCTTCCTGCTGATGCAACTGTAGGTCAAGATCTTCTAGAGTACCTCGATTTAAATGACAACATTATAGAAGTAGACCTAACGCCAAATCGTGCTGATTGTTTAAGCATTCGCGGTTTAGCTCGTGAAGTGGGTGTGCTTAATTCTGAGCCGGTAACACAATTGCAAATTGATGCCGTAGAGCCAACCATTAAAGATTCTATCAGTGCGTCTATAGAAGCGCCTCAAGCCTGTGGGCGTTATGCCGGACGGATTGTTCGCGGTGTAGATTTAACTCGCCCAACGCCTTTATGGATGCAGGAGCGCCTGCGTCGCAGTGGTATTAGAACCCTCGGCCCAGCAGTAGATATTACTAACTATGTATTACTTGAGTTGGGTCAGCCCATGCATGCCTTTGATCTGGCTAAGCTGAATGGCGATATCGTGGTGCGTATGGGGCAGGGTGAAACCCTTGAGCTATTAGATGATAGTAAAGTCAAAGTGGCCAACGATACCCTAGTTATTGCTGATCAGTCGCAAACACTTGCTATGGCGGGCATTATGGGTGGTGCAGAGTCAGCGGTATCTGATGACACCACTGATATCTTCTTCGAAAGTGCCTGGTTTGATCCAATTGCCATTGCCGGTAAAGCGAGAAATTACGGCAAGCATACAGATTCATCTCATCGCTTTGAGCGCGGCGTAGATTCAGCCCTGCAAATTCAAGCGCTAGAGCGTGCCACAGCCCTAATGTTGGAAATCTGTGGCGGTGATGCAGGTCCAATAACTACAGCCGAAGAGGCAGATTATCTACCAAAGCCGGCTAGCATTGAGTTGCGTGATAAACACTTGGCGCAACAGCTTGGCGTTTCAATCGATGCCGCTAGCGTTGACGATATGCTTACCCGCCTTGGGTTAACCCAAGAGCAGCGCGATACCGATAAGGGTATTTGGTTGTCTCCTAGTTGGCGTTTTGATTTAGCCATTGAGCAAGATTTGGTGGAAGAAGTTGCGCGAGTCTATGGTTACAACAACTTACCGGTGACCACGCCCGCTATGGCGGTTGATATAACCGCAAACAAAGAGGCTATTAAGCCTCTTGAGTACTTTAGAGATCGTTTAGTATCTCTAGGCTATCAAGAAGCTATAACCTATAGTTTCGTTGATCCACAGTTGCTAGAAACATTAGACCCTCAACGTCAGGGCGTAAAGGTAAGTAATCCTATATCTCAAGACTTGTCAGTAATGCGCACCAGTCTATGGCCTGGGCTAGTTAGTGCCGCCATACATAATCTAAATAGACAGCAACCTAGAGTGCGTTTATTCGAAGTGGGGCAGTGTTTTATTCCCTCAGACAGCGATACAGCAGTTGCTGGTTTAGAGCAAAATCTTGCCTTGGGTGGACTTATTTGTGGTTCACGCTCGCCTCTTGGCTGGACAGCTGGTAAAGAGCAGGTCGACTTCTATGACCTTAAGGGTGATCTAGAGGCTATACTTATTGATAACCAATGTGTGGAAAAGCTGTCCTTTCGTGCAGCAGTTCACCCGGCATTACATCCAGGGCAGTCAGCAGAAGTCATCTCAGATGGTGAATCTGTAGGCTGGATAGGCCGCTTGCACCCGGCCATAGAGTCAAAATTAGAGGTTGCCAAGCCGCTATATGTATTCCATATAGATATGGGCAAGATAAATGAATTTGGCAGCATAAAGGCCAAAGAAGTTAGCAAGTTTCCCGAGGTTCGACGAGATTTAGCGTTTATGGTTGATGCTTCAACACCGGCTCAGTTATTGCTAGACGAAGCCAAAGCAGTCGCGGGCGACGCCCTAAGCGATTTAAAGTTGTTTGATGTTTATCATGGCAAAGATGTTGAAACTAAAGGAAAAAGTATTGCATTAGGCTTGACCTTTCAGCACAGTTCGCGCACTCTTACGGATGAAGAGATAAATCAGTCAATTGATAAGGTAGTTAATCGATTGAAACAATCTCTAGGGGCTGAATTAAGAAGTTAATTTAGCGAGAACAATTTTGATAGATAGGTAATGTTTAATGGGTGCGCTAACAAAAGCTGATTTAGCCGAAATGCTATTTGATGAACTAGGCCTCAATAAACGTGAAGCTAAAGAAGTTGTCGAAATGTTCTACGCCGAAATTATCCACGCGCTAGAAAATAATGATCCAGTGAAACTCTCTGGATTTGGTAACTTCGATTTGCGGGATAAAAAAAGTCGCCCCGGTAGAAACCCAAAAACCGGTGAAGATGTCGCTATTTCTGCAAGGCGTGTAGTTACCTTCAAACCCGGTCAAAAATTAAAAAATCGGGTAGAAATGCATGCTGGAACCAAGTAACAACAATCAGCTTCCTACCATTCCAGGAAAACGCTATTTCACCATTGGTGAAGTTAGCGAGCTGTGCGCGGTTAAGCCTCATGTTTTGCGCTACTGGGAACAGGAGTTCCCCAGTCTAAACCCGGTTAAACGACGCGGTAACCGTCGCTACTATCAGCGTGAGGATGTAGTACTTATTCGCCAAATACGCTCTTTACTCTACGAACATGGCTTTACCATCGGTGGTGCCAAACAGCGTTTAGAAGGCGAAACCAGCAAAAAAGAAAGTACGCCATACAACCAATTAGTAGCGCAGACTATTTCAGAACTAGAAGACGTACTCGAGTCTCTATCTCGCAAATAAAAACC
>CALKMW010000009.1 GCA_938092205.1 uncultured Pseudomonadales bacterium | reverse complement strand
GCATCAAGTTGCGATTGAGATTTTGGCTGAAATTCAACCGGCTGAGTTCTACGCTTGGCTTTTTGCTTTAATTTGAAGGCTAAAACACCAGAATAGATAACTAAGATAGTGGTGATAACACCACCGACAATAATTATTAATTGAAGATTAGACACAGTAGTCCCTTAAAGTTTGATAGCTATATTACGCATCACCAGGGGGTAATAGTTTATCCGCTAAGGCTTTCTTGGTCTTAGCGCCGAGTGTTTTAAGCTCTTCACTGCGTTTAACTAGATTGCCTCTACCGGTAGATAGTCTTTTGAAGGCGGTATCATAGGCATCTTTACTCTTATCAAGATGCTTGCCAATATCTTCTAGCGCCTCTACATGAAGGACGAAAAGATCATAAAGACCGCCCGCTTTTTCTGCTATCTGCTGGGCATTAATATTTTGGTCAGCATAGCGCCATAAATTTTTGATAGTTCTTAGGGTTACCATTAGCGTGCTTGGGCTAACTAGAATAATGCCTTTATCATAGGCTTCACGCATAATATCGGGATCATTATCTAGTGCGAGCATAAACGCTGATTCGACCGGAATGAAAATTAAAACAAAATCGAGACTGTTAACATTTTCAAGCTTTTCGTAATTCTTAACACTGAGGCCTTTAATGTGCGCACGCAGGGAATTTAGGTGCTGGTTTAGGCTCTGGTTGCGGCCCTCACCCTCTTCAGCATGAAAGTAACGCTCATAGTCAATAAGACTAACTTTGGCATCAATAATGATATCTCTGCCTTCTGGTAGATGGATTATTACATCGGGGTTGCGGCGTTTCCCTTCTTCATCTTTGAGGTTTACCTGGGTTTCATATTCACGCCCCTTTGATAGGCCTGAATCTTCTAGTAATTTTTCTAAAACAAACTCGCCCCAATTGCCCTGCTGTTTATTGTCTCCCTTAAGCGCATTGGCCAAACTGGCAGCATCTGAGGATACTTTCATCGTTTGCTTTTGCAGCTCACTGATTTGACCTGCCAGGCGATTGCGATCTGCATTTTCTTTATCATAGGCGGAGGAAACTTGTTTGCGAAAATCCCCCAGATCACGTCTAAGCGGGCTTAAAGACGTTTCCAATGCCTGTTTGCTTTGCTCAGAAAATTTAGTTTGTTTATCTTCAAAAATACGATTGGCAAGATTTTCAAATTCTTGAGTTAGACTTACCTTGGCGTCCTGTACAATTTTTAACTGAGATTCAAAGTTTGCTTTCTGACTTGATAGTTTCTCTTCAAGCACAAGTTTTTCAGCATTCAATTGAGAAATATTATTTGATAGCTCATTGCGGCCAAATGTTCGGCCCAATAAAGCGCCAATTACTAGAGAAATGCCGCATAAGACGACGCCTATAAAAACTGTGCTTGCAAAAAAAGTAGATTCCATTGGCTAATTTATCCAGTTAGCTGTTATTTGTTCTAATGTTCTGAGATTATAGCGCTTATATCTTAATTTAAATAAGTCTAATATTAAGTTGATGTTACCCTCATTAATTAATATCGCCCCTTTTCGCGATGCGATAGAAAAAGATCAGCTGATTTTGACGGCTAATCAACGCCTAGCCGCACAGATTCAGCAGGCTTGGGGTAAATCTATGGTTGACAGCGCAAAGGTATGGAAAGCGCCGCGAGTAATGTCTTTAGAGCATTGGTTAAACTTTTGCTGGAATGAACTTCAAGATCAAAATCATCCGCTTGTAGAGGGTTATGCCCAAATTGGAAAGCTACAAAACCTGTTTTATTGGGAGCAAGCCATAAGTCAGCAGGATGATTCACTCGATTCAAGCTTTGCGGCAATGGCTAGTGACTGCTATGAACTATTACAGCGCTGGAAAATAACTGTCGACAACCTCGAAGATCCATGCACAGCTGTGTATAAATTTAAACGCTGGGCCACCAGCTATCAAAAGATTATAAAGAACAATAAATTACTGACCCCAGCTTCAGCTTGGCATTTAGTTGGTCAGGGGTTTTTACAGCAAGCTCTTCCAAAAGAACAATATATTCATCTATATGGTTTTCAATCTATCCCCCCGCTTCAGCAATGGATAATAGAAACTGCCAGCCAATCAACTAAAACCATAGATACATTTACCCAGGCAGCTAGCGTTACTAAATTTGAGTGTGCCGATCCAGCTATAGAGCTACAAGCTGCCAGTCACTGGGCGGCAAAAGAATTATCCAATAACCCACAGCAACGTATAGGCTTGGTGATACCTGATCTAAATAACAGAGTATTGGAAACAGCTAGGGTCATAAATGAAGCCCTAGCGGCAAATAATTGTTCATCTTCTGTCAATATAAGTGCAGGGGTTAAATTGGCTGAAACACCATTGCTACAGTCAGCAATGGCCCTTTTGCAATTGATGGAGTATCAATTGCCAACGCAACATTGGCTCAGCCTTTTAAACTCTCCCTACTCACATTTTTGTAGGCTACCTCTGCAATTTAGGGTGGATTGTGAACTTGCAATAAGAAATACAAAAAAACATGAACTGGGGCTAGATAAATTTATCCATATAATTCGAGGGCAACAGGCAATACTTGAAAACCCTGATACTGTTCAACCTCAGTTACAGCCACTTTACGATATCCAGCAAACAATTCGTCAAACTGGGTCAAAGAAACGCTCCTTTTCCCAATGGGCCGATTTTTACAATCAATTTGTTAAACAACTGGGTTGGCCTGGTTTAAGCAATCCCAGTAGCCTTGAATATCAACAGATTCAATATTGGGAAAAACTATTAGGGTCTTTCTGTGAATTAGATAGTTTAGCAGTAGAAATTAGTCGCTCCAAAGCGCTTTGGTATATTCATAAATTAGCTAATGAACATTTGTTCCATCCTCAAACTGGCGATGCCCCATTACAGGTGTTAGGTCTTCTTGAAGCTGTTGGGCTGCAATTCGATCAGCTATGGATAATCGGCATGCATGATGCCAATCTGCCTACTGCAGGCTCAATGGATCCAGTGCTTTCAGCAACATATCAGCGCATGAATAAAATGCCCTTTAGTGTGCCAGAAAATGAACTGACAATTGCCAAAAATCTTTTATCAGGGTTCACAAGTCACTGTAATCAGTTGTTTATTAGCTATCCAATTACAGATGGTCAAACACCCGTAGAGCAAAGCCCACTTATTAAACATTACAGTCAGCAAGATATTGCCTCAATAGTTGGCACACTAACTATGCCTCATTGGTTAGTGCAGTCTTATCAATGCAATATCACTGAGGATCCTGGGCATCCATATTCTGCTAGTTTAGAGCCAATTCGTGGCGGATCATCCATTCTAAAAAATCAGTCAACTTGTCCATTTAATGCCTTTGCTAGGCATAGATTATGGGCAACTGATTTTGAACAGCCTAGCATTGGGCTTGAAGCAATCGATAGAGGAAGTATTGTGCATGAAATTCTTTATCGACTCTGGGCAAACTGGAAAACATCATCTGTCTTTAATGGGTTATCTAATGGCCAGCTTAATGATCAAATAGAACAGACAATCGACGATGTGCTGTCACATCAAGCAACCATAAATTCGATTCTTTTAGGGGATAACTTCAAGCAACTTGAGCAACAACGTCTAAACAAAATAATAAAACAATGGCTGGAACTTGAAAGGCAACGTCAGCCATTTAAGGTTGTGGCAACTGAGCAAAAAAAGAAAATCTGTTTTGGAGAGCTTAGCATTTCTTTAATTATTGACCGTTTAGATTGCGTAGATGGACAAACCATGGTCATTGATTACAAAACAGGCTCAGTAAAGGCTAACCTTTGGCTAGGTGATCGACCAAAAGATCCACAATTACCCCTGTATATTTTAGCCACTAATCCGCAACCTATGGGCTGTAGCTTTGCCTGCCTAAAAGGTAATGAACAAAAATTCATAGGTATCTCAAAAGATCTAATGATACAGGGTGTTACCACATCAGATGACTGGGATGTGCAGCTTCAGGAATGGCAACTGGCCACCAACAATCTTGCTACAGAATTTGTTGAGGGTAAGGCTGCTTTGGAAAATTACAACACTGCAGAATTTAACTATCAAGCCGATTTATTACCATTTAATCGCTGGAATGAGCGCCAGGATATACAAAGACTGGTTGCTGAAAAGGTAATTAAATGAATAGCGCAGAAATAAAAGAAGTTACCCTAAGTGACGCCGAGGCTCGCTTGCAAGCGCTTGATCCTCACAATAGTTTTATCGTCTCTGCGCCAGCAGGATCTGGTAAAACTGGCTTGATTACCCAGAGACTGTTAAGACTTTTAAATACGGTCGAAAACCCTGAAGAAATTCTTTGTATAACATTTACTCGAAAAGCTGCTGCAGAGATGCGTCAGCGTATTCATAGCGCGCTGGTATTTGCTGATCAAAATCCTCGACCTAAAGACCCTTTTGAAGCTCAAACATGGGACCTTGCGACTAAGGCATTAGCCAGAGACAAAACCCTTGATTGGAATCTCTTGGATATACCCTACAGGTTGCGCATCAAAACAATAGACAGCTTCTGTCACTACATTGCTAAACAATTTATGTTTGATAATGGCAACGGTGCACTACCAGAACAGTCAGAGTATCCTCAGGCGTTATATCACACAGCTGCTCGTGAGCTGCTAAAACAGATAGAAAGCAATAACGCCACAAGCAACGCTTTGTCTGTGGTGGCCGCTAATATGGGTAATGATTTAGGTCGCTGCGAGAAGCTATTTGCCAATATGCTCAGTAAGCGCGATCAGTGGTTGCCACATATTTTTACCACCGCCAATAATAGCGTCTACTTTCAGCAGGTTATTGAAAAGTTAATTATTGATACGCTTGAACAGCTTGAACAGCAGCTATTTCCACTTGCCGGTGAGCTGATAGAACTTGCTGACTACGCGGCAAGTAACGTAGCCCGTGAGAATACTCATTTATATGCTTTAAAAGGCCTATGTGAATTTCCGCCCATTAACCAGAAGGGTCTCAGTCAGTGGAAAAATATTCTTCGACTTTTTGTCAAAAAAGACAAAGATTTTTCACCGCGAAAAGCTGTATCTGTGCGCGAGGGCTTCCCTCCTGAAGGAGGCGAACAGAAGGCAAGAATGAAGAGCCTGCTTGCCGATTATGCCAATGATAAGCACCTGCAGTCCCTTTTAGTAGATGTTATGCACCTACCGGAAGCTGAAATAAGTACAGATCAACAGCATATGCTTAATGCTTTGGGTTTGTTATTACCACAACTTGCAGCAATCTTAAAAATCATCTTTCAGCAACAGGGGCAATCTGATTATTCTGAAATCACAATGACTGCCTTAGATGCCTTAGAACCAGATTCTGAAACAGATGTAATTTCAGATATCACGCTTAAATTAGATTATCAGCTTAAACATATACTGGTTGATGAATTTCAGGATACCTCCGGATCTCAAATGCGCTTACTAGAACATCTGGTGAATGGATGGCAACCGGACGACGGCAGAACCCTATTCCTTGTAGGTGATGCTATGCAATCGCTATACAGCTTTAGAGATGCCCGTGTTGGATTATTTATCAATGCACAACGCTACCCTATAGGGCCTGTACAGTGTCAATCACTGGTATTAACGAGTAATTTTCGCTCAAAAAAAGGTATTGTTGACTGGGTGAATGAAAATTTTATAGATGCCTTTCCTGAGGTTGCCAATATAAATCGAGGTGCAGTCCCCTATCACTCATCGACTTGGGTTAGATCAGAAGAAGAATCACAGGCAGTTTATTTTCATGGTTATAGCTGCAAGCAAACTACTGACTACGACCGTAAAGAGGCCGAGCATATTGCCAAGCTTTGCCAGCAAATCAAACTAGAAAAACCTGATCAAACGACAGCAATACTGGTACGTAATCGTGGACACCTAAGGTATATAGTCCCTGAATTGATAAATGCTAATCTAAGCTGGGAAGCCTTAGATATTGACCCGCTAGCTGATCGTATGCCAGTGATGGATTTAATGTCTCTCACCAGAGCACTATTATCCCCAGCGGATAGAATCGCTTGGTTATCTATTTTGCGCGCACCTTATTGTGGCTTAAGCCTTAAAGATCTTGTTCAGTTAACCAATGGGCATCAAACATCAGGCAGCCAACCCCAGTGTATTTTAAATAGTCTTATTGATTGGCATCAAAAACCAAAAAATTATGAAAATTTAACATTAGAAGGTAGCAATATTCTTTGTCGTGTTGCCCCCATGCTCATAAACGCTTGGGATAACCGCAATACTGATAATTTACGTAATCTTATTGAGCAGCTATGGATAGATCTTGGTGGCCCGGCAACACTTATCAACCAGCGGGATATTTATGATATCAGACGTTATTTAGATTTACTTGAATCCTGGCAACAGGCAGGATCAATAACAGATTGGAACGAATTTACTACTGCGGTTGATAATTTATATGCGCAGCCGATTAAAAATATTGGTGATGATTCAGCACCACCTATTCAAATAATGACCATTCACAAGGCCAAGGGTTTAGAGTTTGATCAGGTTATTCTGCCAGGATTGAGTAAGAGCCCTAAATCAGATGACAATCCATTATTACGCTGGCAAGAGCAAGTTGATGATGACAATAACTCATCGCTGTTATTAGCCGCTTTGGGCCCCTATGATGAAGATAATGATCAGATATATAGTTATCTAAAGTATGAACAATCCACAAGAACTGTACTTGAAAACACACGTGTACTCTATGTAGCAGCAACTAGAGCGGTGCGACAACTGCATCTTTTCGGCAAATTAAACCCAACCAAAGACAGCTATCAAAAACCAGCTAAAAATAGTCTTCTAGCCAGTATATGGCCAACCTTAAAATCGCTAATTGATCAGCCTGGCTATACAGTAACTCCGTTGGATGATTCTACACAAAAAGATATTAGCGATAACCCCATTGGTATTAATTATCTTCGTCGATTAGATTCTGATTTTATTCCTGTATCTATGCCTAAGGATATGATGAGTTTGGGTGTTAATACTCAATATGCCAACAATGTTAAGACTGAGTCCCTAGATTTTAGGGCTCGCCATCTGGGTACAGCTCTTCATAGAACGCTAAAACAAATTGCCTCAGATGGTATAAATCACTGGCCTTTAGAGAGAAGAAATACACTTGAATCGGGCTGGCTCGCTACACTTAAACAACTTGGGATATTGGCAACTAACAAAGAGCTTAAACAGCTCAGGCAATCGGTTGAGACCATGTTAAATGATACAAGGGGTCAATGGATTCTTGACGCCCATGAGGATGGGCACTGCGAGCAAGCTCTATCGTATTTCGATGATATAAGTCAGTCTGTCAAAACCGCGATAATTGACAGAACATTTATCGACAACCAACAACGCTGGATTATCGATTATAAATACAGTGCCGCGGCAGACAATGAATCAGAAAAAAGTTTTATTGCACGCCAAATCGACGCCTATAAGCCCCAGCTAAATCATTATGCTGAGCTTTATCAAAAATTAGAGTCCAGAAAAGTACGCTGTGCGCTCTATTTCCCCCAAACATCCGTATTCATTGAAGTTACACGCAATTAATCTTTCCCTGTGCTAAATTTCAAGTACAATATAATTATTGGGGAACAGATAAACAATTAGGAATTAAAAATGGACACTCAAGCAGTTGAGAATATAAATATTGAAGCGCCAGAAATTTTAATCACACCGGCAGAATTAAAGCGCGAGATACCTCTTACAGATAAAGCGCGCCAAACTGTTTCTGATGGCCGTCAGGTTATTGAAAATATCTTAGCGGGTAAAGATCATCGTGTACTTGTGGTTGTTGGCCCCTGCTCTATTCACGACCTAGATGCTGCTCACGAATATGCGCATAGACTCAAAAAACTAGCAGACAAGGTTAGCGACAGTCTCTACATTGTTATGCGCGTCTACTTTGAAAAGCCTCGTACAACAGTAGGCTGGAAGGGTTTGATTAATGATCCCTATATGAATGATTCATTTAAAATTACCGATGGTCTTCATATTGGTCGTAAATTATTGCGCGATATTCTTGAGATTGGCTTGCCAACTGCTACCGAAGCGCTAGACCCAATTTCACCACAATATATGCAAGATCTTATTGCTTGGTCCGCGATTGGTGCTCGTACTACTGAATCACAAACTCATAGAGAGATGGCCTCAGGCTTATCATCTTCAATAGGGTTTAAGAATGGTACTGATGGTGGATTAACAGTTGCTATTAATGCGCTTCAGTCTGTAGCTAATCCACATAGATTTTTAGGCATAAACTCGGATGGTAAAGTTTCTATAGTAACCACTCGCGGTAACCCAAATGCCCATGTTGTACTTCGTGGTGGTAATGGTAAGCCAAATTATGACTCTGTCAGCGTATCTATATGCGAGCAGGAGTTAAATAATGCCAATATCAAGCCTAATATTATGGTTGATTGCAGTCATGCCAATTCAAATAAAGACCATAACCTTCAGCCTTTGGTTCTCGATAATGTCAGCAACCAAATACTAGAAGGAAATACGTCTATAATTGGTGTGATGCTTGAAAGTCACATTAATGGTGGCAACCAAAAGCTATCCTCCAACCCAGATGATATGCAATATGGTGTTTCTGTTACTGATGCCTGTATTGACTGGGAAACGACAGAAACATCCCTGGTTGAAATGGCTGACAAACTTCGTGAGGTTTTAAAAACCCGTTAAGGATTAGTACTACCCTATGCCTAAGCTTTTACTATTAATAGCAGTTATTGCCGGCCTCTGGTATTGGTGGTCACATCAAAAAAATCTAGCCGATAATAAACGTAAGCCATTTCTATGGAGAAGTGGCTTCTGGCTCATCTTGGCGCTTGCCATATATTTAGTTGTTACTGGTCGCATGCACTGGCTTGGCGCCGGTATTGCGGCCTTAGTGCCAATATTGCGTACAATGTTTGTCTGGGGTTCAAGAGCAGGGCCCCTTTTGCGGTTATTTAGCCGGTTTAAAACCACACCATCACAATTTAGAAGTCAATTCTTAGTCATAACTATAAATTTTTCTAGTGGCAGTGTTGATGGCGAGGTTATTGCAGGTGAGCATGCGGGAAAGCGGCTGAATGAATTATCACCCGCTGAGCTAAAAAAATTATCTGAGCAATACAAACAAACTGATAAAGAATCCTTCATTCTACTGCAGGCATACATGTTACGAAGCGGCAGCTCTAACAGTCAATCAGATAGTCAATACAAGCCCAGCAACCTTAGTGATGTGTCCAATGATCAAGCCTATGAAATCCTAGGACTACCAAAATCAGCATCTAAGGATGAAGTTGTAAAGGCCCATAAACGATTAATGCAACGTATACATCCAGATCGTGGCGGAAGCGACTACTTGGCGGCAAAGATCAACGCAGCTAAAGATCAGCTAACTAAATAATTTTAGATTTAAAACTTTCTAGCCTGATAGAGCATTCAACTCTACAATAGGCTTTAACATGTTAAAGGTTTCTATTATGTCAAATGACAGTGCAACAATTTCTTTGAGCAAAGAACTTATCTCCCGCGCATCAGTTACCCCTGAGGATGCTGGCTGTCAAAAGCTTATGACTGAAAGACTTGCTGCTATAGGATTTGATATTGAACACCTTAGATTTGATGATGTCGATAATTTTTGGGCTATACGTGGTGACTCAGGCCCTATTCTATGCTTTGCTGGACATACTGACGTAGTTCCATCTGGGCCAGAGTCTAGCTGGCAAACACCGCCTTTTGAGCCAACTATCAAAGATGGCATGCTGTATGGCCGTGGCGCAGCGGATATGAAAGGCTCCTTAGCTGCTATGATTGTTGCGGTAGAACAATTTGTCGCGGACAACCCAAACCACAATGGACGTATTGCGTTTCTTATCACTAGCGACGAAGAAGGTATCGCCGCTAACGGTACAGTAAAAGTAGTCGAGTGGCTAAATGAGCAAAAATTAATCCCCGAATACTGTCTAGTGGGTGAACCGTCAAGTAGTAATCAGTGCGGCGATACAATCAAAAATGGTCGTCGTGGATCATTGGGTTGCACTATGCGCATTATTGGCCAACAGGGTCATGTGGCCTACCCTCACCTTGCCAATAACCCAATACATGTTGCAGCGCCTGCACTAGCAGAATTGGCAACTACTGAGTGGGATCAAGGCAATGACTTCTTTCCTGCAACCAGCTTCCAGATTTCTAATATCAATGGTGGCACTGGCGCAACTAATGTTATTCCAGGTGAATTAGATATTGTGTTTAATTTTCGCTTTTCTACAGAGGTAACTGACCAACAGTTACGTGATCGTACCCATGCCATTTTAGATAAGCATCAGCTTAACTATGAGTTAAATTGGCACTTAAGCGGACAGCCCTTTTTAACCGCTGAAGGCGAATTGGTTGATGCAGCAGTGAAGGCAGTAAAGGAAGTAACCGGTTTAGATACTGAATTATCAACTGCTGGTGGCACATCAGACGGACGATTCATTGCACCCATGGGTACTCAGGTAGTAGAGTTGGGGCCCGTAAATGCGACCATTCATCAAATTAATGAATGTGCATCTGTAGATGATTTAAATAAACTAACTAAGGTATACCAGTCACTACTTAAGCATCTGTTCGTTTAAGCTTTTTAGAGACTGTCAACTGGGTAGTTTTTGCTTTGCAAAAATATCATAGCGGGTTGATTTTCCCTCCAAAGAATAACTAGGTTTTCTCATACCTAAATACTCTGAGTGTGCTGGACGTTTAATCACTATCCTGTATATGGCCTTATCAAGAGCATGCTCAAGGATTTCAGATGCATCCTCATCTGCACCAACAATCTGATGTAAAGCCTGCATTTCCTTTTTAACCTGTGCCGACTTTTTTCGCGGCGGAAACATTGGGTCTATATATATAACGTCGGGATAGCTATCCTCAGCTAACTGCTGCAAAAAATTTATGCTATTGGTATGAGTTAAAGCCATTCGGCTAATAATTTTTAAAAGATCGGCATCTTCCGTGGAAGCTTTGGTGGCACGATCAAGGCCATCTCTAAGCAACTGATAAACGATGGGGTTGCGTTCTAGCATCTGAATATCACAACCGAGACTGGCTAAAACAAAACCATCTGAGCCAAGACCTGCTGTTAAATCTAGTACCCTAGGATAAAACTTACCAGAAACGCCAACCGCCTTAGCAATCATTTGACCATTGCCACCACCATGATTTCTACGATGCTTATGGCTACCTGCAACAAAATCACAGCGTATAGCGCCATGATTATTCGACAGCGGCAAAAAAACCAGACCCTGATCAGTAAATGATAAAGAATAATCTGCATCAGGACATGCAGATTTAATATCATGCGTTAAAAATTGAACAGGCAAACCAATATGCTCAGAAATATTATTGGCAGTCTGCTGAAAACAAGGATCAGTGTAGGTAATTATAATTTTTGACATAGAACTATTTAAACATAGTTGTTTAGTTGTGTTGATAAAAAACCTGATTTTCTTATAACTTGC
>CALKMW010000008.1 GCA_938092205.1 uncultured Pseudomonadales bacterium | reverse complement strand
ACAGAAATCATAGACAGCTTGGCATTTTTAGTGCAGACTAGTCCCAAATTGACTTATCGTCTGGGGATTTATGTCAACAATACTTATTCTAAACGGCCCTAACCTCAATCTGCTTGGCACTCGTGAGCCAGAGAAGTATGGCCTAGAGACCCTAGAGCAAATTAACCAGCAGCTCACCACTGCCGCGACCGCTGAAGGTCATAAGGCAACTTGCTTTCAAAGCAATGCTGAGCACGACTTAATTCAACGTATTCACGATGCCAACCAAGAGGGCGTCGACTATATAATTTTTAATCCCGGCGCATTTACTCATACTAGTGTCGCTATTCGGGATGCCCTTTTAGGTGTGGCAATACCTTTTATTGAAGTTCACCTCTCAAATGTCCATGCGAGAGAAGAATTTCGTCGTCACTCCTATTTTTCTGATATTGCCGATGGTGTTATTTGTGGATTCGGCGCAAATAGCTACAACCTTGCCATGCAGGCAGTAGCTACTAAACTAAAAACTAACTCCTAACTATTGAGAGCGCAGGATGGATATTCGTAAAGTTAAAAAATTAATCGAATTATTAGAACAATCTAATATTAATGAATTAGAAATCAATGAGGGTGATGAGTCTGTTCGCATCAGTCGCGGCGGCACTGCGGTAACCTACGCCGCCGCCCCAGCCCCTGTAGCTGCGGTACCTGCGCCGACAGCCGCGCCTGCAGCTGAGGCAGCTGCACCGGCCGCAGAAGAACCAGCTGGGCATGCTGTTAAATCACCGATGGTCGGTACATTCTATGCATCACCTGCACCGGGCTCACCAGCATTTGTCTCTGTTGGCCAAAAAGTCGCTGTGGGCGATGTGATCTGCATCATCGAAGCAATGAAAATGATGAATCAGATTGAAGCTGACAAAGCCGGCACCATTGGTGCCATATTGATCGAAGATGGCGAAGCTGTTGAATTCGATCAATCTATAGTTACCATTGTTTAATCGCCTCTAGGAACTGCAATATGCTGGATAAAGTGCTTATCGCCAACCGTGGCGAAATTGCCCTGAGAATTCTTCGCGCCTGTAAGGAGCTTGGAATTCAAACAGTGGCTGTTCACTCCAAAATCGATGCCGAGCTAAAACATGTAAAGCTTGCTGATCAGGCCGTCTGTATTGGACCCAACCCATCGCCGCAAAGCTACCTTAACGTACCCGCTATTATTAGCGCCATGGAAGTGACCGGCGCTCAGGCAGTCCACCCTGGTTACGGCTTTTTAGCTGAAAATGCTGATTTCGCTGAACAGGTTGAAGATAGTGGCTTCACATTTATTGGCCCTAAGGCTGAAACTATTCGCACTATGGGCGACAAAGTTGCAGCTATTAAAGCTATGAAAATAGCCGGTGTACCAACAGTTCCGGGCTCTGACGGCCCGCTTTCAGAGGACCCTGACGAATTGCGCGCCACAGCCAAACGCATTGGCTACCCAGTAATTGTTAAGGCCGCCGCCGGTGGTGGTGGTCGCGGTATGCGCGTAGTTGAAAATGAAGAAAGCCTTGTTAACTCAGTCACTATTACAAAAACAGAAGCCGCAGCTGCCTTTGGTGATGGCACGGTTTATATGGAGAAATTCCTACAGAACCCACGCCATGTTGAGGTTCAGGTTCTCTCTGACGGTCAAGGCAATGCCATTCATCTTGGCGATCGCGACTGCTCATTGCAGCGTCGCCATCAGAAGGTTATTGAAGAAGCTCCTGCCCCTGGAATCCCTGAAGAGGCTAGGCAAGCAGTTTTTGCAAGCTGTGTTGAAGCCTGTATTCAGATGAACTATCGCGGTGCCGGAACCTTCGAATTCCTTTATGAAGATGGCAACTACTACTTTATTGAGATGAATACGCGTGTTCAGGTAGAGCATCCCGTATCAGAGATGATTACTGGCGTTGATATTATTAAAGAGCAGCTTACTATTGCCGGCGGCAGGCCGCTTAGCATTAAGCAAGAAGATATTGTTTTCCGCGGGCACTCGTTTGAATGCCGTATCAATGCCGAAGACCCAAAGACCTTCTTGCCCCAACCCGGTAAAATCGTTGCCTATCACGCACCCGGCGGTAATGGTGTAAGAGTTGATTCTCATATTTACAATGGCTATAGCGTGCCGCCTAATTATGATTCGATGATTGGCAAGGTTATAACCTATGGCCGCGATCGTAACTCTGCCTTATCACGCATGCGCAATGCGCTAGACGAAATGATGATTGATGGCATTAAAACCAATATTGATCTGCATGCCGATCTGGTGCGCGACGAAGAATTCAAAAAAGGCGGCGTTAATATCCATTATTTGGAGAAAAAACTCGGACTTTAATGGGTAAAAGCCATAGGGGCATCAATCATATAAGTGAGTGCTTACTATGGATTCAAGCAAGTGGATACAGCTAAATATTGAAGTGACACCTCAGCAAACCGAACAAATTGAAGATGCTGTTCTGGATGCTGGGGCTGTTTCTGTGACATTGCAAGATGCCGCAGATCAACCTATCTTGGAGCCTGGCGTAGGCGAAACTCCGCTGTGGGATAACTGCATCCTGACTGCGCTTTTTCCTGCGACTATCGACCCCTCAACAACGCAAAAGCAAATACAGGCCTTTCTGCCATTTTCTTTACAGGCGGTCTGGGAGTTAGTTGAAGATAAAGACTGGTCTCAAGAGTGGAAAAAACACTTTAAACCTATTGCCTGTAGCGATGGCCGACTATGGATTTGCCCAAGCTGGATAGACGCCCCTGAGCCAGAGGCAGTTAACCTCCGACTAGATCCGGGCTTGGCATTTGGCACCGGCAGCCACCCCACCACTATGCTTTGCCTTAACTGGCTAGAAAAACAATCTCTTAGCGGCAAAACCGTTATTGATTTTGGTTGCGGCTCTGGCATCTTGGGTATAGCTGCATTGTTACTCGGAGCTGACAAAGTCTGGGCTATTGATAACGACCCTCAAGCCTTACTAGCTACTCGCGACAATGCTCAACGCAACGATATAGCCAACAATAGACTGATTACCCTGCTTCCGGAACAGATTCCAGCCGATATAAAAGCAGATATTATGCTTGCCAATATTCTGGCTAAGCCACTGATAGACTTAGCCGACCAAATTAGCGGGCTTACCCTTAACCAAGGCCTGATCTGCCTTTCCGGCATTCTTAGTCATCAAGTTGACCAAGTGTCCGCGGCCTATGCAGATCAGTTTATTTTTGCTCCTGCTGCTGTCGAAGATAATTGGATGCAACTTTCAGCCACCAAAACACAATAGTTAGCCCCTATAAAGAATCAATTATTTTTTTATTGATCACTTTTTAATCAACTCGGTTAGGAGTATGATTGCACCCCTACCAAATGGATCTTGGTTTTCAATTAAACTGTTAAACCCATTTTTAACGAAGATATTCATTTGTTTACTATTGGCCCCTTTCAAATTAATAGCAAAACCGTTCTAGCCCCAATGGCTGGAGTGACTGATCTACCCTTTCGGCAGCTGTGTCGAGAAATGGGTGCAGGGCTTGTAGTATCTGAAATGGTTGCCTCAGATCCAACTACATGGTCAACAAGAAAGTCTCGCTTGCGCATTCAATTTGGCGATGAGCCTTCACCCCGATCTGTTCAAATTGCCGGCTATGACCCACAAATGATGGCCGAAGCTGCGCAATTTAATGTGGCACAGGGCGCAGAAATTATTGATATCAATATGGGCTGTCCGGCCAAAAAAGTCTGCAAGCGTGCAGCTGGATCTGCACTTTTAAGAGATCCAGAACTGGTTGAGCGCATTCTGTCTGCCGTAGTTAATGCGGTTGAGGTTCCGGTGACCTTAAAAATACGCACGGGTTGGGATCGTCAAAATCGCAATGCCACCGAAATTGCCAAAATTGCCGAACAGTCTGGGATCCTGGCGTTGGCCATTCATGGTCGAACCAAAGCCTGTCGTTTTGTTGGTGAAGTCGAGTATGACAGCATTGCTAAGGTAGTTGATGCTATTTCAATTCCGGTATTTGCCAATGGCGACATCACCTCAGCCACACAGGCTGAAACCGTTCTCAACAAGACCGGTGCCTGCGCTGTAATGATTGGCCGAGGCGCGCAGGGTAATCCATGGATTTTTAATCAGATTAATCACTATCTTAAGCATGGCGAACTGCTAGCAGACCCCACACTTAAGGACGTAGGCCAGGTAATGACCAGACACCTGACTGATTTGCATGAGTTTTATGGCGAGGTTGGCGGTGTCCGAATTTCTAGAAAACATATCGGCTGGTACAGCCGCTGGCTAGATGATGGCAAGGCATTCACTAAAATCTTTAATCAACACGAGACTCGATTACAGCAGCAACAACAGCTTTCTGAATTTTTCTCGAAATATCTGCCTCAGGAGCGCGCTGCATGACCACAGAATTTGATATCGATAATAGCCTTGATCAGCTGGCCACAGAAGCACCAGAAATAACGCAACAACAATCATTGCGCGACCATGTGGCTGAGGCTATGCAGCAATATTTCCACGACTTGGACGGCCAGGACACCAAGGAAGTTTACAATCTTGTTATGGCCGAAGTAGAGCCTCCTCTGCTCATGGCAGCAATGAAATATACCCGAAACAATCAGAGTAAAACTGCTGCACTGCTGGGTTTAAACCGCGGCACTTTGCGCAAAAAATTAAAACAGTACAACCTTCTTTAAATATCCGAGGATTAAATGAGCGAATTAAGAAAAGTTTCCCGCGCCCTAATTAGCGTGTCAGATAAAACTGGCATTGTTGAATTTGCCCGTACACTTAACGACCAAGGAGTAGAAATACTGTCCACTGGCGGTACGTTTAAATTACTTACACAGCAGGGAATTGACGTTGTTGAAGTGTCCCAGTACACCGGATTTCCGGAGATGATGGACGGCCGTGTAAAAACACTTCACCCTAAGGTTCATGGCGGTATTTTAGGCCGACGCGGCACCGACGAACAGGTAATGGATGAGCACGGCATTAAAGCCATTGATATGGTGGTAGTGAACCTCTACCCCTTTGCCTCGACTGTTGCTGACCCAAATTGTGATTTGCCAACTGCTATTGAGAATATCGATATTGGCGGACCCACCATGGTTCGTTCCGCGGCAAAAAATCATCGCGATGTAGCCATTGTTGTTAATGCTAGCGACTACCAAACTGTTACCGAAGAAATGCAGGAAAATCAGGGACAACTTGGGTATGAAACGCGCTACCAACTAATGGTAAAAGCATTTGAGCACACTGCGGCCTACGATGGCATGATTGCCAATCACTTTGGTCGTCGCGACACTAGCAATAAGGCGCGTGATTTTTCTGACACATACAATGTGCAATATGTAAAAACTCAAGAAATGCGCTACGGCGAAAACCCCCACCAAAAGGCCGCCTTCTACACTGAAGAGAATCCTACGGATGCTAGTGTCTCTACTGCTACGCAAATTCAAGGCAAGGAACTGTCATTCAATAATATTGCCGATACAGATGCCGCGCTTGAGACGGTGAAGCAATTTGATGAGCCGGCCTGTGTCATTGTTAAACACGCCAACCCATGCGGCGTGGCTATAGCAGTAGATATCTCAACTGCCTATGAATTAGCTTTTGCCACAGACCCAGAATCTGCGTTTGGTGGCATTATTGCGTTTAATCGCGAATTAGATGCTGCCACGGCCACGGCTATTTGCGAAAAACAATTTGTTGAGGTCATTATTGCGCCATCAGTTGCCGAAGAGGCCAAAGCAATTGTTAGCGCTAAGAAAAATGTGCGATTACTCGAATGTGGTAATTGGAGTGATCAGCGACCACAGGATTTTGATTACAAACGCGTTAATGGTGGTCTGTTAATTCAGGATCGCGACAACGGTATGATTTGTCAGGATGACTTAAAAGTTGTTAGTGAGCGAGTACCATCTGAGCAAGAAATGAAGGATATGCTGTTTGCTTGGAAAGTCGCAAAAATGGTCAAATCTAATGCCATCATCTACGCCAAAAATAACCAAACTATTGGTGTTGGTGCTGGCCAGATGAGTCGCATCAATAGTGCGCGTATCGCCGCCATTAAAGCAGAACATGCCAACCTTGAAGTCAAGGGAGCGGTGATGGCATCAGATGCCTTCTTCCCATTCCGTGACGGTATAGATAATGCCGGCCAAGCGGGTATAAGCTGCATAATTCAGCCCGGCGGATCAATGCGTGATGACGAAGTGATTGCTGCAGCTAATGAGCACGGAATGGCTATGGTGTTCACTGGCATGCGTCACTTTAGACACTAAGCTGGAACTTTTATACGCTTAAATTCTTCCAATGCCAATTCACGAGACTGTTTAACGTCGACAATTGGCATTGGATAATTTTCCCCTAAGCAAACCTTAGCTGCTTCTAATATTTCTGTCGGCGCCAGCCACGGCGCATGAATATATTTTGCCGGTAATTTTGCTAATTCGGGGACATATTGCCGAATGTAGTCGCCCTGTTTATCAAACTTTTCACTTTGGGTGATTGGATTAAAAATTCTAAAAAATGGCGCGGCATCAGCCCCACACCCACCAACCCACTGCCAACTGGCACTATTACTTGCCAAATCAGCATCAACTAGACAGTCCCAAAACCATTTAGCGCCTTCACGCCAATGTATCAGAAGGTTTTTAACCAAGAACGACCCAACAACCATACGCACTCTATTGTGCATATAGCCTGTTGTGTAAAGCTCTCGCATACCGGCATCGATCAGGGGGTAACCTGTTTGGCCGGCTTGCCACGCAGATAGGGCCTCTCCACTATCACTAGCCCATCCAAAACGATCAAATTTAATTTGTAAATTTTTGTCTGGAAGTTGCGGAAAGTGATAAAGCAAATAATAGGAGAATTCACGCCAACCCAATTCACTGAGAAAAACACCAATATTATCTTCATCGGCTGATTTTGGCCCCTGTTGTTTGGCCTTATACCAAGCGGTATTGGGCGATATAAGCCCAAAGTGCAAATAGGGAGACAACCGAGAAACATGGGCCTTGCTCGGGAAATTCCTACCCTCGCGATAGTCGGCAACCCCCTCAGCTAGAAAGCTATTAAGCAGGCTATCCGCGGCTTGCTCATCAACAGACCAAATTTCTTGCATTGTACTGTCCCAATTTATTTTAGGCAGTAAATCAAGGTTTTTTAATGTAAGTGAGCATTCACTTTTATCGGGAATATTGATATTTTTCGGTGCCGGCAACGGCTTTCTTGGCGGCACATATCCAAGGCAGCCTCGCCTAAAATAGGGCGTAAATACCTTATAGGGCGTTTGATCTTTTTTTAATATTTCCCATGGTTCCCACAGCAGTGAACCATTAAAGCTTTTTACTTCTAGACCCAGCTGCTTTAAATCCGCCTTAAGCTGCATGTCACGTTCTAGCCGCCATGGCTCATAACAACGATTCCAATACACAGCCCTAGCGTTAGTAACCTCAGCTAAATGTGACAGACACTCTAGCGGATCGGCATTAAAAATATTGAGTTTATTGTCGAGTGATTCATCCAATGACTCCAGTGCATGGTGTAGCCACCAACGGCTGGCACCACCCATTGACCAGTCTCCTGCTGATTTATCATCGAGGATATAAACGGGAATAATGTTACCCAACTCACAGGCCTGGGATAATGCTGGATTGTCTAGGAGACGCAAGTCCTGTCGGAACCATACAATAATTGGTGATGCTTGGGTTAACTTAGATTCCATGGACCTTTGCCTATTTTGATTATTACCCAATGCTACGCAATCGGTTTTAGAATTGGATTAGTCGTCTTGCCTATCGCAATTACAGCTTACTCTGCTACAATTCCGTGCTTAAAATCAAACTAACATTAAAGCTCGTTTAAATGAATATATTAGTAATTGGCTCTGGCGGCCGCGAACACGCATTGGCATGGAAGGCATCTCAATCTTCAAAGGCTGGCAAAGTATTCGTCGCCCCCGGTAATGCTGGAACAGCCATCGAACCGGGGCTTGAAAACGTAGCCATAGGGGCAGATGACTTTGATGCACTTGCAGAGTTTGCTCAATCTAATGATGTAGGCCTGACTATCGTTGGCCCAGAACAGCCCTTAGTGGATGGTGTTGTCGATTTCTTTAACGACAGAAAACTGGCTATTTTTGGCCCCAGCTCAGGTGCCGCACAGTTAGAAGGCTCAAAATCTTTTACTAAAGACTTTTTAGCCCGCCATAATATTCCCACGGCTTTTTATGAAACCTTTACCGAAGTCAATGCAGCTATTGCCTACGTTAACAAAATTGGTGCGCCAATTGTTGTCAAAGCAGACGGCCTTGCCGCTGGCAAAGGGGTTATTGTAGCAATGGATATCGCTGTGGCCGAAGAGGCTGTTCGCGATATGCTTGCCGGCAATGCTTTTGGCGAGGCCGGACACCGCGTAGTTATTGAAGAATTTCTCGACGGCGAAGAAGCTAGCTTTATTGTGATGGCGGATGGCGTTAACGTACTACCCATGGCAACTAGCCAAGACCACAAACGAGTAGGCGAAGGCGATACTGGACCGAATACTGGCGGCATGGGCGCTTATTCACCTGCCCCTGTGGTTGATGACGTGATCTACCAACGCATTATGGACGAAGTTATTCACCCAACAGTGAAAGGCATGGCTGAGGAAGGCAACAGTTACACTGGCTTTCTATATGCCGGCTTGATGATTATGGCTGACGGCACCCCAAAAGTGATTGAATATAATTGCCGCTTCGGCGACCCTGAAACTCAGCCTATTATGTTGCGCATGCAATCAGACCTTGTCGAGCACTGTCTTGCCGCAATAAACGGCCAACTCGATTCTCAACATACAACTTGGGATAGTCGTCCAGCCGTTGGTATTGTATTGGCCGCGGGTGGCTACCCTAATGCTTACAACAAAGGCGATGCTATTTCGGGATTGCCCGAGTTAGGCTCAAACATTTCTGCCGCGCCGACCTCTGAAAAAATATTTCATGCTGGCACTCAGAAAACTGGCGCAGGCATCTGCACTAACGGCGGTCGAGTTCTTTGCGCTACGGCGATGGGCGACACTGTGCTAGATGCTCAGCAAGAGGCTTATAAATTAGCTTCTTCAATTAGCTGGGAAGGCATGTTTTTTCGCGCAGACATTGCATGGCGTGCCATTCAAAGAGAGCAATAAGCCCAAATGTTATCGAAGCGCGATAAGTAATTATGGCCGATTTAGCTTTTTTTCGTGCCGATATTCCCTTCTTTGCTTACGGCTTGAGCCATCTAGTAGTCATGCTGATTAGCCTTTTTTTGCTGGCCGCTATATTTATTGCCCGCAAAAAGCTTAGCTATCAACAAAACCTTTTAATTGGCCGCTCTTTCTCGATATTTTTGGCTATAACTGTTGTTATCTATACGTTATTTGAAATTGCCTTAGGGCGCTTCACTATCGCCCAAGACCTGCCGCTATCAACCTGTAATCTTTTCTGCATTCTGGCGCCCTGGCTATTTTGGCGCCCTAAGTTAAACTATTTTGTGGTTGTCTATTTTTTGGTTATGGCGGGCACCTTACAGGCGGTGATCACCCCAGATCTGTATATAGGTTTCCCCAGTTATGCCTTTTTTAAATACTGGATAATTCATGTTGGATTAGTTCTTTTGGTGATCCATTATCTTGTTTGTTTCGAACTTTATCCTACAACCAAAAGCATGCTTACCGCTTTTGGCTGGCTTAATATTTATGTATTAGTACTCATGCCTATTAACTACATACTGGATGCTAATTATTTTTATTTAATGGCAAAACCTATTAACCCGTCAGTTCTAGATTATTTTGGACCCTGGCCCGTTTACATAGTGGTTGCGGAATTTTTGGTGATGGGCTTTTTTGCTATCGCCCTGTTGCCGGTTATACTGGTTAAGAAAATGACCTATACCGCATCAAAGTGACATTTAAGGTGAACCCTATGGGACAGAGAAAGCTTACATTTATTGATACTTTGTTGGACCAGATTGATTCTGGCCTACGCACCACGTTTGCCACCGCTCCAACACCGAATCGCCCCTCACCTGCAAATGCCATGGATGAACCAGAACTTAACGAAGAGCAGCGTCAACATGCTCTTGGATTAATGCGCGTCAATCATGCCGGTGAAATATGCGCTCAGGCACTTTATCAGGGGCAGGCACTCACCGCTAAACTCCCTGAGGTTGGTGATAAAATGCGCGAATCGGCTGAGGAAGAAATTGATCACTTGGCTTGGTGTGAGCAACGCATTGAAGAGCTTGGCGGCAAAACCAGCGCGCTAAACCCTGCGTGGTATGCCATGTCGTTTGCACTTGGAGCAGGCGCCGGATTAATTAGCGACAAGCTTAGCCTAGGCTTTGTTGCTGCTACCGAACATCAGGTATGCAGTCACCTTGAAAAGCATCTCGAGCAACTGCCAGAGGAAGACGATAAAAGTCGTTTAATTGTTGCACAAATGCTCAAAGATGAAGCCCATCATGCAGAGTCTGCACTTGCTGCTGGCGGACACAAATTTCCTAAACCGGTCGAGTCCTTAATGACGCTGGTCTCTTCGGCTATGACTAAAAGTAGCTACAAAATATAGTTATAGTTACTTTAAAGAAATGCTTTCTCGGTCTGCATCAAGGTCTTGTTGCCAGCCGTTGATTAATTGTACAACTTGATTTGCCACCCAGCTGTGAATAGGTGAGCTTGCGGTTCTATTGTGTTGCAAAAGTGCCATTGGGATAGTGCCAACATGAGGAAGTCCTGCGGGGTAACGCTTTCGCACAATTCGATACATCTCGCGATCTAACGCCATACCATATTTTGCTGCCACCATAAGGCAGTCGGTGCCGCACACTGTTTCCATTGCTGTCATTAGCTGGTTGGTGACTAACGCTTTTTTACGCTTTCTTCCTAGATCTCTTAGCGCCTTATCAAAACGCGCGTCGGTTCTTGCACTTACTCGCTTTGCAATAAGTAGGTAATATTGCACAAAGGGATACTCTAAGATTTCATCAAGCGTAACTTCAGCATGATTGGCAAGTGGGTGTCCTTCTCGCATCCAGATTGATGGCGTAAAAATGGCTAATCTCTTCGAAGAGATGTCCTCACTGACTCCGCGCTCTACATCAATTGCAAAATCCAATATACCCTCGGCTAGCTCGCCCTCAACCGAGTCAGTTTCACTTGAAATAGATAAGATAACATTGGGCGCATGCTCAGTTATTACTCGGGTTAACTCAGAAACTAATGAGATCGCTACAAATTCTGGCACTGCAATATTTATTTCGCCCACATAAGTTGCTGGATCGAATTCACCTTCGCTAACCATTTCTAGCACCGTGTCTAACAATCCGGGCAAGCGAATTTGTAGCTCCCGAGCTCTTGGTGTTGGCACTAATTCGTTGCCGGTTCTGGTAAAAAGAGGATCATCTAACTGATCCCTCAAGCGTTGCAAAACGCGACTCATAGCGGGCTGGGTAATAAATAGACGCTCAGCAGCCTTAGTCACGCTCTTCTCTTCTAAAAGCGCTTGCAGTGAAACCAATAAATTTAAATCAAGTCGAGACAGTTTTTGAAGATTCATCACCGCTTCCTAAGGTTATTACCAAAACGCATAATGTTAATGCAAACAATGCATTAGAATTATGGCATGAAGCAGCATATAGTATCAACCATAAAGCAATGAATGATTAGCTTAAAAGATTTAGTAAATTTAGCGCTAGAGGTACAGCGTTAAGTCAAGGCAGATTAAAAGTTAATAATTAATATGTCTAAGAATGTGATTTGTAACAAACCCCTCTTAATCCTTGCTAAAGGATTTTTTTAGGACCCTCCCAGGGTCCTTTTTTTTACCTACGCAAAGGTCATAACAAAAAGTAATGCCTAACATGCGCAAAATGCATTGGATTAATATCAAGCCCAACATTATATTGCGCGCCCTAGAGAGATAGCTACCTAAGCGCTCTCTAGCCCAAACCCCTCTTTGCGAGTCATCCAAAGAATTTATAGGGAGCCAACCTTTGGCTCCCTTTTTTTTGCCTAAATTTTGACCCTCTATTGAATCTCGTAACTATGACTCATGGCAACGCCCGCCGCACCAAGCATAATTGAAGCGGAGCAATATTTTTCAGCCGATAGGTCAACCGCACGCTTAACCTGCTTTTCTTTTAAGTCATTTCCGCTAACTATGAAATTAATATGTATTTTACTAAATACCGCTGGCACTGCATCAGCGCGCTCTGCCTCAATTTCTGCCCGGCACTCCACAAATTGCTGACGACCTTTCTTCAACATAGCAATAACATCATAGGAAGCACAGCCGCCCAAACCTAGAAGAAGCATCTCCATTGGGCGTACACCCATATTTCTGCCTCCCTGCTCTGGCGCGCCGTCCATCACAACCGAGTGCCCACTCCCAGACTCCCCGACGAACATCACACCGTCTACCCACTTTACTACTGCTTTCATTGTATTAGCCCCTAATACCTTACACATAAAATTAATTCACATATTCTACCAGTGAATCTTCGCAAGTAGCACTTTTGTTTACTAGTATAAAGATGCAGTGCTAGCCAGATGGCTTTCTCTTTTTTAAATTTTCAAGACATAAGGCTAGGGGATATCAATTGACCATTACTCGACCCTTCTTTCCCTCCGAGAATATTGAAAATATTCTCAATAATTGTAGAAAAAGAAGCTACAAAGCAAAAAACATTATCATCCACTTTGGAGACTATAGCTCTTCCCTTTTTTATATTTTAAGCGGTTCTGTTGCAGCAATAGCGCAAGATAATGATGGCAAAGAAATAACCCTTGCCTATCTTAATCCTGGAGATTTTGTTGGCGAAATGGGTCTTTTTAAGCAAAATCGCCGCAGTGCTCGAATCAGAGCCAAGACCAAATGTGAATTAGTAGAAGTTAGTTATCAAAAATTTTTTTCTCTAAGCATTAAACATCCAGAATTAATGTTTGCCCTAGCGCAGCAAATGTCGACACGCCTTGCACACACATCACGCAAAGCCTGCGACTTGGCATTTCTTGGGGTCAGGGGACGGGTAGCTGCTGCATTAATTGATTTATGTAACGAACCCGACGCCTTGAAAAAAAAGACCGCGATCCATATTAAAATTACGCGCCAAGAAATAGCTAGGCTCGTTGGCTGTTCGAGAGAAATGGTAGGAAAAACATTAAAAGACTTAGAAGTTCAGAACTTGGTTAGACTTTACGGAAAAACTATTGTGATTTCTGCTAACAATCACAAAAGATTATGCGCTATGCCCGACTTTCAGGCTCTTTTTACCCAAAGAAATCTTTAAGCTGCTGGCCGGGATTATCACTGCGCATAAATGCCTCCCCTACCAGGAAAGCGTGCACATTATTATCTCTCATAAGCTGCACATCACCACCGCTATGGATGCCACTCTCAGTAATCACAATGCGATTTGAAGGAATTTGACCAAGCAGCTCAAAAGTATTGTCTAATGACACCTCAAAAGTATGGAGATTTCTATTATTGATACCAATCATGGGATTGTCGACCGCAAGGGCAATTTCTAGTTCGCGCTGATCATGTACTTCAATTAGAACATCCAAGCCAAGTGCCAGCGCAGTAGCATGCAGACTGTAAAGGGCTTCTGGCTGTAGCGCTGAAACAATCAGTAATACACAATCCGCACCCATGACCCTTGATTCATACAGCTGATACTCATCAATAATAAAGTCTTTTCTAATAACAGGAAGTTTACAAGATGCCCGCGCATCTACAAGGTATTGATCGGCGCCTTGAAAGAAGTCTACATCGGTCAAAACTGACAAACAGGCGGCACCGCCCAGCTCATAACTTTTGGCAATTTCAATCGGGTCAAAATCCTCTCGAATCACTCCTTTGCTCGGCGATGCTTTCTTAATCTCTGCGATCACTGCCGACTCTCCAGCAGAGATTTTTTCCTGCAGAGCCTTGGCAAAGCCACGCGGTGCCGAAGCATTTTTTAACTGAGATTTTAACTGCTCAATACTGACTAAGCCCTTTCGATCGGCAACTTCTTGGGCTTTTCTGGTCAATATTTTCTTTAATACTGTAGGCGTTTCACTACTCATAATCTTCTCTTTAAAGCCGCTTAACTGTCCGCTTGGGCTCTGGTAAAAGCGGCAAAATCGCTAATTTTTGCTCTAGCCAATCCGGACACTATGGCATCTTGCGCCATAGCAACACCCTGTTTTAAATCTGCCGCACAGCCAGCAACATAGAGTGCTGCACCGGCATTGATAGCAATAAGGTCTGCTGCTTTTTCGGCATTTTCCCCCTGCTGCTTACCCAAAGCATCAGAAATAATATCAAATGATTGCTTTGCATCACTCACCGATAGTCCGTCTAAACTCTGCCTATTACCAAAATACGCTTCAGGCTTAATAGCATATTCCGTTATTTTACCATCTTTAAATTCCGCCACATTGGTTTCATCGGCAATACTAATCTCATCAAGACCATCTGCCGAATTAACCACCATGATATGCTTGGCTCCCAACCGCCCAAGAACCTCTGCCATAGGCCGGCAAAGTGCTTGGTCATAAACACCTATCAACTGCTGCTCAACCCCGGCAGGGTTAGTCATCGGGCCCAAAATATTAAATATTGTTCTAAGACCCAGTTCTCGACGAGGCCCTATGGCATGCTTCATAGCACTATGGTGAGCTGGCGCAAACATAAAGCCCACACCAAGCTGATCAACACATTGAGCAACCTGCTCAGGGCTCAGGCTAAGGTTAACCCCAGCGGCCTCAAGAAGATCGGCGGCACCACTGCTACTGCTAACCGAGCGATTGCCATGCTTTGCCACCCGCCCACCAGAGGCAGCAACGACAAAACTCGAAGCTGTAGACACATTAAATAAATTGGACTCATCGCCACCTGTGCCTACGATATCAACCAAATAATCTCCTGAAACTTCAACCCCAGTAGCCAATTCGCGCATCACTTCAACGGCACCAGCAATTTCATCAATGCTCTCGCCTTTCATCCGCAAGGCAACTAGAAAAGCGCCAACCTGCGCAGCTGTTGCCTGACCTGTCATAATTTGACGCATTACGTCACGCATCTCGGCTGCCGCTAAATTTTGGTTATTCACCACCCTGTCTAATGCTTGAGTTATGTCCACAATTTAACCCTTTAAAAAGTTTTCTAGCAGGTCATGGCCGTGCTGAGTAAGAATTGATTCTGGATGAAACTGCACCCCCTCGACGGCCAACTCCTTATGACGCACACCCATAATTTCATCGCGCGACCCATCTTTATTTTGCGTCCAAGCAGTAACCTCTAAACAATCTGGAAGTGTATCCTGGCTGATTACCAGCGAATGGTATCTAGTTGCCTCATATGGATTGGTTAGGCCTGAAAAAACACCGCTATTATTATGGTGAATCATTGAAGTTTTACCATGCATTACCTGCTTGGCTCTAACTATTTCACCACCAAACGCTTGGCCTATACTTTGATGCCCCAAGCAAATACCTAGAATAGGAATTTTGCCGGCAAAATACTTAATCGCCTCAACCGATACACCCGCTTCATTGGGCGTGCAGGGGCCTGGCGAGATAACAATTTTTTCTGGGGCAAGCTGCTCAATTTCAGCAATGGTTATTTGGTCATTGCGATAGACTTGAACTTCAGCCTTGAGCTCCGCCAAGTACTGCACCACGTTATAGGTGAAGGAATCGTAGTTATCTACCATTAAAATCATTTTTTCACCTCTGCACCTACCATGGCTGCAGCACGCATAACCGCGCGAGCTTTATTCATTGTCTCTTTCCACTCCAATTCTGGTTTTGAGTCGGCCACAACTCCCGCCCCAGCTTGAACATGCAATACATCATCTTTAATCACTGCGGTTCGAATGGCGATCGCAGTATCCATATTGCCATTCCAGCCAATATAGCCCACTGCGCCACCATAGATACCACGCTTTACTGGCTCGACTTCATCAATTATTTCCATGGCACGAATTTTTGGCGCGCCACTCAGAGTGCCGGCGGGAAGCGTCGCCTTAAGCACCTCAATTGGCCCCATATTATCAGTCACATCACCCACTACATTGGAGGTAATATGCATAACATGAGAATAGCGCTCAACCACCATTTTTTCTGTCACTTCTACCGAGCCAGATTGACTTATACGGCCCACATCATTACGCCCAAGATCGATTAGCATTAGGTGCTCGGCAATCTCTTTTGGATCGTCGAGCATTTCTTTTTCAAGAGCCAAATCTTCTTCTGCAGTTTTACCTCTTCGCCGAGTGCCAGCAATTGGCCGAACCGTGACCTGTCCATCCTCGAGTCGAGCAAGAACCTCTGGTGACGAGCCAACGATATGAAAATCATCTAAATTAAGGAAAAACATATACGGCGATGGGTTTAGGCGCCGCAAAGATCGATAAAGATTTAATGGCGAGGCCGTGAATGGTGCAGATAACCGCTGGGATGGCACCACCTGCATTGCATCACCCGCCATTATATAGTCTTTGATTTTACCCACTGATTTGAGAAATGCCTCTTGACCAAAGCTAGAGGTAAAAGACGCCTCAGATAGATCATCATTAGATGGTTTTGCCTCTGGCAACTCAGGAGTAGGCATTTTTAGCTTATGCTGTAGCTCATCAAGACGCGCATTAGCCTGATCCAAGCCGCCGCTTTGCTTGGCATCCACATGAACTACCAGCATTAGCGTGCCCGACAAATTATCAAAAATTGCCACCTCATCAGATGCCATCAATAAAATATCTGGCGTCCCCAATTCATCTTTGGGTACAGATTTAGCCAATCTTGGCTCAACATAACGCACCGTATCATAGCCAAAGTAGCCCACTAATCCGCCGGTAAATCTAGGCAAATCTGGAAGATCGGGCATACTAAAAAGCTGACGGAAACGCTCAACCTCAGCCATAGGATCATCAGTATGCCTATCGACCATAGGCTTACCATCCCGAATAATTTCGAGGCGCTGACCGTATACTCTAAGTACAGTTGAGGTTTGCAGGCCGATAAGCGAGTAGCGCCCCCATTTTTCTCCGCCCTGCATTGATTCGAAAAGATAGGAATTGGGGCCATGGGCCAGCTTAAGATAAACGCTCAGCGGCGTTTCAAAATCAGCTAAAACTTCTCGAGTAACCGGTATGCGGTTGAAGTTTTGGTCTGCAAGTTCTGCGAATTTTTCAGGGGTCATTTTAGATTCCTAGCACTGTAAGCGGATAATTTACGGGGCGTACAACGCCCCTGGCGATACTATGGGTACCATCGCCACCGCTGGCGGCATTGTGCCTGCTGTGCATAGAGATTCTGCTTCAAAATCTAACCCTCTTATTTGGCTGTATTGTAGCCAATAATATGCTGCCCGTAAATTAACCTACTAGGCTCAGTTCTGAGCGCATTTTATCAATCACCTGCTTATAGTCAGGCTGACTAAAAATTGCCGAGCCGGCGACAAAGGTATCGGCACCTGCCGCCGCAACTTCTCGGATGTTGCCAACTCCAACCCCGCCATCAACTTCTAAACGGATATCTAAGCCGCTGTCATCAATAATCTTTCGCGCCTGTTTTAGTTTATCTAGGGTTGAGGGAATAAACTTCTGCCCTCCAAAACCTGGATTAACTGACATCAGCAGCAACATATCCAGCCTATCCAGTGTCCAGTTCAGCGAATCTAAACCTGTCGCCGGATTTAATACTAGGCCCGCCTTACAGCCCAAATCACGCACCAACTGCAAAGATCGATCGACATGCTGAGAGGCCTCGGGATGAAAGGTTATATAGCTGGCACCGGCATCGGCAAACATACGAATCAAGTCATCGACTGGCTGAACCATTAGATGAACATCGATGGGCGCTGTAACACCGTAGTCTCTGAGAGCCTTACATACCATGGGGCCAATCGTAAGATTGGGAACATAATGGTTGTCCATAACATCAAAGTGCACAATGTCGGCACCTGCATTTAGGACGGTTTCAACCTCTTCGCCAAGTCGAGCAAAGTCAGCAGCCAATATGGAAGGAGCAATTAAGAAATTTGTCATACAGCACCATGTTTTATATCAGGTGTAATAATGCTAGAGAATGGTTTGAGGTGCAAATAATTTACGGTTTAATTAGTTATTAAGCGCCAAACTCACAACAAATGACTAGCAGCCTTAAGGAGAGCCGGCAAAAACTGTTACTTTGCTTACAACCTATGTAACAATAAACACCTAACCCCTGACTGAGCTTTTATAGATACCTATGGAAAAATCTCTTGGCATTGTGATGGATCCAATACAGTCCATTAACTACTTAAAGGATACTAGCCTTAGTATTCTGCTGGCTGCACAGCAGCAGGGCTTCAGACTTTTTTATATGGAACAACAGGATTTGTTTCTTGAAAATGGCGTGCCCTATGCCGAGGTACAGCCGCTACGTGTATTTGACAACCCCGACTGCTGGCATGAGCTGGGCGGTCGAAGTGCAGTGCCACTGGCAGAATTAACCGTTGTATTAATGCGTAAAGACCCGCCTTTCGACAGTGAATTTATTTATTCCACATATATTCTAGAAGCCGCAGAAAAACTTGGCACATTGGTGGTTAACAAGCCTCAAAGCCTGCGCGACTGCAATGAAAAAGTCTTTGCCACTGAATTCCCTGAGTGTACGCCACCACTTCTTGTTAGCCGCAGCCTAAAGCGCTTAAAGGGCTTTTTGCAGGAGCACCAAGATGTCGTATTTAAGCCGCTGGATGGTATGGGTGGAGCCTCAATCTTTAGAGTTAAGGCTGATGACCAAAATCTAAATGTTATCCTAGAGACGCTAACCCAGCATGGTAGCCAAACCATTATGGCGCAAAAGTACTTGCCCGAAATCACTGATGGCGATAAGCGTGTATTGATTGTGGATGGCGAGGTGGTTCCATACTGTCTAGCAAGAATTCCGTCTGCTAGTGATTTTCGAGGCAACTTGGCGGCCGGAGGCAAGGGTGAAGTAAGGCCTCTATCCGAAAGAGATCAATGGATCGCCGAACAGGTGGCACCTGTTTTGGTTGAGCGTGGACTTTTATTTGTTGGCCTAGATATTATTGGCGATTATCTCACCGAAATTAATGTAACTAGCCCAACCTGCGTGCAAGAAATTGATAGGGCGAAAAACACCGCCATTGGTGACAAATTAATTGCGGCCATTAACCGCCGCCTACTTTAGTAATTCTGTCCAGCTTAAAACTTATACTTGTTTTTAATTGATTGAAGTCTCATATTATTACCCATGGATGTACCTTTGAAAAAAATTATCAATAGCCTTAAAAATCACTTCCTTGTGGCAATGCCAGGGCTTAATGATGAACACTTTTCTGGCAGTGTAGTTTACATCTGCGAGCACAATGCCGAAGGCGCTATGGGGCTGATTATTAACCAGCAATTAGATATTCCTGCCAAGGCTGTTTTTGATCGACTCGAGCTTGAGCAAAAAAATAACCAGGGCGACGAATTAATCTTTGATGGCGGCCCGATTCAGCAGGATCGTGGATTTATCTTACATAGCACCAGTGATCAAAAGTGGGAATCCACAATACATATTGGCGGCGGTGTTAGCTTGTCGACATCCAAAGATATTCTCGGCGATATAGCGCTTGGAGGCGGCCCAAAAGACTCGCTAATCACATTGGGCTATTCTAGCTGGGAGGCCGGGCAGTTAGAGCGTGAAATTAAAGAAAATACCTGGTTAACAATACCTGCAGACTCCTCCATTATCTTCAATACCCATTGCACACAGCGAGCCCATGCTGCCGCTCTTTCAATAGGCTTGAATTTAGACAGCTTAGCGCTAGACTCTGGACATGCCTGAGTCCAATAAGCATCAAACTGTCATCGCCTTTGATTATGGGCTGCGGCAAATTGGCGTCGCCCATGGTCAAACCCTAACCTGTAGTGCTGAAGGCATAAGTATTTTAAAAGCGTCCGACGGCGTGCCAAATTGGGACCAAACAGAAGCATTGCTGCTAGAATGGAAGCCAAACTTGTTGCTAGTCGGCTTGCCACTTAATATGGACGGCAGTGAGAGCGAGCTCAGCCGCCTAGCCAGAAAATTTGCCCGCCGACTTCAGGGCCGCTTTAATATAGAAGTGCTAATGGTCGACGAAAGACTGACTAGCCAAGATGCAAAATCTACATTGAGAGAGGCCGGCTCAGAGCGGCAGAGCGGCAGAATTGATTTAACTAAAATTGACCATCTTGCTGCCGCTCTTATCTTGCAAAGCTGGCTAGATCAGCCTGCCTTGGGTCAAACCCCCTAACTGGCTTGGCGAGAAACCTCTTCAGTGGCAAACAGCTCTCGACTCACAACACCTTTGCCAACTAATCTACTCAAGCTTTGATTCATGGTAGTCATCCCCGATGCGGCCCCAGTCTGCAGTGCCGATTCAATTTCTGCTACACGATCAGTGCGGATTAAATTCTTGATCGCCGACGTTGCCACCATGATCTCGCTAGCCACAACACGACCACCACTTTTACGACGCAATAAAGTCTGTGAAGCAACCGCTTGCAAGGATTCCGCCAGCATTGAGCGCACTAGCTGTCTTTCTTGCGCAGGGAACATATCAATAATTCGGTTGATTGATGCCGCGGCACCGGCAGTATGAAGGGTCGCCAGTACCAAATGACCTGTTTCAGCGGCAGAAAGCGCCATCCTTACGGTTTCTAAATCGCGCATTTCACCAACCATAATAACATCGGGATCTTCACGCACAGCAGATCTTAATGCGCCATCAAAATTAATGGCGTCGCGGCCAATTTGACGCTGACTCACTAGGCTTTTATTGCTTGCATGAACAAACTCAATGGGGTCTTCTAGAGTTACTATATGCTTGCGGCTAAAATCGTTAATATGTTTTAGCATTGCCGCAAGAGTAGTCGACTTACCAGACCCAGATGCGCCAGTAATGAGCACCAAGCCCCTTGGCTTACCTATTATTTTTTGATAAATCCCGCCCAGACCCAGCTCAGCCAGTGTCGGTATATCTATGGGGATGGCGCGAAAAACTGCCGTTATGCCGCGATGCTGCTTAAAAATATTCACCCTGAAACGAGCGCGCTGTGGCAGCTCCCAGGCAAGATCTATTTCAGCGTTTTTTTCAAATATTCCAATCTGCTTATCACTCATAAGCCCATAAACTAAACGCTTAATTTGCGCTTGATCTAGAGGCGGTAGCGACGTCATCTGGACTTCGCCATCAATTCGTAATGTGGGCGGTAAGCCCGAGGAGAGATGCAGATCTGAGGCCCGCGCTTCAAGGGCTATTTCTAGTAAATTTGAGATTTCCATAATGATTTCCAATCCTTTGAATTATTAGTATAAGACAATTACTACAAAGTTATTGCCGATCGCCTATATGGTCGTCAAAATGCTCCATGTGTTACCGTTACGACCGCGATAACAATACATTTAATATAGCATAATAAAATGCAAGCAAATTAATATCGTATTTTTGCCAGACAACTGTAGACTTAGCCCTATGGAACTCATAAAAAAAAATATTGCAGCTGTAAAGGCACGAATTGAAACCTCTATGGCTGACGCCGGAAGGGATCAACAAAGCTTGCAACTGTTAGCCGTTAGCAAAACTCGCGATGAAAAATATATTAAATCGGCTTTTTCTATGGGCCTAAATGCCTTTGGCGAAAACTACCTGCAAGAAGCGGTCAATAAAATTCAGACTCTTGAGTCTCTGGATGCTGAGTGGCACTTTATAGGGCCGCTACAATCGAATAAAACCAAACCAGTAGCAGAAAATTTTAGCTGGGTTCACACTGTAGACAGATTAAAAATTGCCAAACGGCTCAATGATCAGCGCCCAGAAAGTTTGGGGGCATTAAATATTTGCCTACAAATTAATATCGACAACGAGCCAAGCAAGTCTGGCGTTGCACCCAGCGAGGCTATCGACTTAGCCCTTGCTGTGAGCGAATTGCCCCGCCTGCGCTTGCGTGGACTTATGGCTATACCTATGGCACGCCAGGATATTGATAGCCAACGACAGCCATTTCGAGAGTTGCGCTTACTTAAAGAAGAAATCAATCAGCAACTGGACAATTCTCAAAAACTAGATACTCTTTCCATGGGCATGTCTGGTGATATAGAAGCGGCTATTCTTGAGGGGGCCACCATCTTGCGTGTAGGTACAGATATTTTTGGCCCCAGAACTGACAAAGCAAATAACAAGGAACTTTAAATACCATGAGTAAAATAGTCTTTATTGGCGGCGGCAATATGGCATCCTGCCTGATTGGCGGCATGCTAGCTAATGGGTTTTCCAGTCAAGATATTACCGTCAGTGAACCTAATGAGGATTCACGCAATCGCATGGCAACAACTCATGGCGTATTAACCACGGCAGACAACAATGCTGCGGTTTCTCAAGCTGATATCGTGGTACTGGCGGTTAAGCCACAAATTATGGCAGCCGTTGCCCAGCCACTTGCCGCGGCGCTTAGCCATGGGCCCATTATTGTTTCAATTGCTGCCGGCATTCCGGTCAATGCATTGCAAAACTGGCTGGGAAAGGGGTTAACCATAGTTCGCGCTATGCCAAATACCCCGGCTATGGTGCAGTCTGGCGCTACAGGCCTTTTTGCAAGCCAATCTTTAGCCGCAGATCAACAGTCGGTTATTGAAAGTATTTTTGCCGCCGTAGGCTATGCCTGCTGGGTTGATCAAGAATCTCATATCGATGCCGTTACTGCGGTTTCTGGAAGTGGCCCAGCGTACTTTTTCTTAATCTATGAAGCCATGTTAAAAGTGGCTCAAGAGCTCGGCCTCGACAGCCAAACATCGTCACAGCTGACCCTGCATACGGCCCTTGGTGCTGCGCGTTTAGCTCTGGCATCAGATCAGACACCGGAGCAACTGCGCAAGCAAGTCACCTCTCCTGGAGGTACCACTCAAGCTGCTATAGAGTCTTTTCAAGATCAGAATCTCGAGGCTGTTTTCCGCACAGCCATGACCAGCGCGCTAGAGCGCGCCAAAGAAATGTCCGACGACTTTGCAGGCTAAGCGCTATGAACGAAACCTTAATTTTTATTCTAAAGTATGCCACCGATATCGTTGCCACCCTGTTGTTAATTCGATTTTTATTGCAATTAACTCAGGCAGATTTTTACAACCCAGTGTCTCAGGGTATCCTTAAAATCTGTACGCCTATTACTACTCCGCTTGAAAAGCTAATCCCGACCATGGGCCGCTTCAATCTGGCTGTTTTAGCCGCGGCGATACTGGTTAAATGGAGTTTTTTCGTGATAATAGCCGCGGCTAATGGTCTACTTTCTGCGAGCATCTTTGCCTTTTTAGCCCTAGCAGCATTCGAATTGTTGCGAACGCTGATTACAGTTTATTTTTATGGCGTGTTTATCTTGGTTATTTTTAGCTGGGTTGGCACTCCACCTCATCCGGCTGCGCGCCTAATTGGTCAGGTAATTTTGCCCTATACCAATATTTTTAGACGCTTTATTCCACCGCTAGGGATGATTGATATATCACCTATGGTAGCGATCTTTACACTGATGATTATTCGCGCGCAAATATTACCTATCATTGCCATGCAAATTCGACCGCTACTTATGTAGCGACCGCACTGGCTGTATTTACGGCGCTGGATCTGGATAACGGTTGTGCACAGCTTCTATTTCCGTCAAAACCTCATCGTTCAGCGTTAGCTCAACCGCATCTATATTTTCTTTTAGTTGCGCCATGGTGGTTGCGCCAATAAGACAACTAGCCACAAATGGTTGCTGACATACAAACGCCAAAGACATCTGCGCAAGACTCATACCCTGTTGCTCAGCAATCTCAGCATAGGCTTTGGTCGCTGCTGATGACTGGGGGCTATCGTATCGGGTAAAACGCTCAAACATTGTTAATCTGGCACCAGCCGGCTTCTGGCCGGCTAAATATTTCCCGCTTAAGACGCCAAATGCCATCGGCGAATAGGCCAGTAATCCGACGTTTTCTCTTATCGACATCTCGGCCAAACCGGTTTCAAATTGACGATTTAAAAGGTTATAAACATTTTGGATACTAGCCACTGCCGGCAGCCCATGATCGGCCGCCAGGCGCAGATATTCCATAGTGCCCCAAGGGGTTTCATTGGAAATACCAATATGCTTAATAAGCCCTTCATCCACCAACTCAGCCAGTGCGCGCAGCGTTTCTTCAATGGCTATACCGTCGCCATCCGGGTTATGTTTGTAGCCGCGCGCGCCAAAAAAGTTGGTAGCACGCTCAGGCCAATGTACTTGGTATAGGTCAATATAGTCGGTTTTCATGCGCTCAAGAGAACCCTCTATGGCCCGTCGGATATGCTCCCTACTGAGACGCGCACCCTCTCGAATATGAGACAGTGCTGAATTTTTTTGATCGGCACGACCAGTGACCTTGGTCGCAAGAATTACATCGCTGCGCTTGCCACTCTGCGCCAACCACTCGCCAACACAGCGCTCAGTCTCGCCAACGGTCTCAGGACGCGGCGGCACTGGATACATTTCTGCCACATCAAATAGATTGACCCCTCGAGAAAGCGCGTAATCCATTTGCTCACAGGCCTGCTGAAGATTATTTTGCTCACCCCAAGTCATGGTACCTAAACCAATGAGTGGTACCTGTAATCCTGTTTCACCTAGGGGTCGATATTTCATATGCGCGTCTCTCTGATCAATGTAATTTAAGTCATACCCTTTGACCATATCAGGTATAGTGGTAAAAATCAGCGGCTAAATAGTGCATCTGTATCGATGTTTATAGATACAAAAAATACTTTAAGCCTATACTATTGCTTAAACGTCTAGGCGCTTTTAGACTTGTAAGCCAAACTTCGAAAAAATTTGCCTATGTCATTAGAAACAGCAGATAACCAAAAAGATCTCGGCAGCTCAGTGGGACTAGTTAAGCCGCAAAAGGTAGTGATTGAGCAGCCGCTCAAACTAGCCTGTGGTGTTACTTTGCCTAGCCACACACTGGCTTACGAGACCTATGGCGCCCTCAACAAAGACAACAGCAATGCCATTCTTATCTGTCATGCTTTGAGCGGCAATCATCACGCCGCAGGTTTTTACGAAGGCGACGCTAAGCCAGGATGGTGGGATCAATACATTGGCCCGGGCAAACCTATCGATAGTAATCGCTTTTTTATTGTATGCGTCAATAACATTGGTAGCTGTTTTGGTAGTACAGGACCAACCTCTGACAACCCTGAAACTGGCCAGCCTTTTGGCGCTGACTTCCCCCCATTAAGAGCAAGAGACTGGGTGGAGTCTCAAAGATTGTTAATGGAATACCTCAATATTAATTGTTGGGCGGCAGTAGTAGGCGGAAGTCTTGGTGGCATGCAGGCTATGCGCTGGTCTTTAGAGCACCCTGAGAAATTACAGCATGCGGTAGTTATTGCCTCGGCTATGAAACTGACTGCACAAAATATCGCCTTTAATGAAATTGCTCGAAAAGCGATAAAATCTGATGCTGATTTTTGCGATGGAAACTATCTTCAGCAGAATAAAGTGCCACACCGTGGCTTAGCCTTGGCGCGCATGATTGGCCATGTAACTTATTTGTCAGATGAGCTAATGGGACAAAAATTTGGCCGCGATTTGAAGGCCGGCGATTTACTTCAAGGGAAAACAGAACCGGTTGAGTTTCAAATTGAGAGCTATTTAAATTATCAGGGCGATAAATTTTCTGATTTCTTTGATGCCAACTCTTATATTTTAATTACTAAGATGCTCGATTACTTTGATCTAGCAAGAGAGTACGACCACGATCCTATTGCCGCATTTAAGCAGGCTACTTGTAAATTCTTGGTTATATCATTTAGTAGCGATTGGCGTTTCTCGCCAGCAAGGTCTGTAGAAATTACCGATGCATTAATAGCAGCTGGCAAAGATGTTTCCTATATAGCTATCGATTCCGATCATGGCCATGACGCATTCTTACTGCCCAATCAGCGTTATGAACAGGCGCTTGGCAGCTACTTAAATAAACTTGCCGAAAAAATTGAGGCTGGCCAATGAATCATAATATTGACTTTATTGAGCAATGGATTGAGCCGGGCTCGCGGGTTTTAGATGTTGGCTGTGGCGATGGCGCGCTGCTGGCCAGTTTGAGAGACCAGCGCAAAGTTTTAGGCTATGGCCTAGAAATTGACCCCAAGTCAATTAGCCGCTGCTTGGAAAAAGGCGTCAATGTTATTGAGCAAGATCTCAATAAGGGGTTAAAAAACTTTGCTGATCAAAGCTTTGATACTGTGTTAATGACCCATACCCTGCAAGCACTGCGTTATCCACATTTAGTGCTAGATGAAATATTGCGTATTGGCGGCAAAGGCATTGTCACATTCCCCAACTTTGGCAACTGGCGCACTAGAGCCTATCTAGGTTTTCGCGGCCGTATGCCGGTGACTAAGCAGTTAGCCTATCAATGGTATGACACGCCCAATATTCATTTCTTCACCTATGCGGATTTTGAAGCCCTATGCAAACAGCGAAATATTAATATTTTGCATCGTCAATTTTTGGCCCATGGGCTTCCCGACACACTTTTGAAGTCTGTTTGGCCAAACCTTTTTACTGAAACAGCGGTATACCATCTCAGTCGCTAACCAAATACCATACTAGGGAGACCTCCAATGAAGTACCTGATAATGCTATCAATACTTCTTACCTCAATGGCTATTTCTGAGCCTATGAAGCAAAGTCACTACAAGCAGCATGGCCAGACTAAGATTTTTTACAGTGCGTTTGAAAGCTCGTTTCTTGCGCCTGAGGTCGCCGTGGCCTACGACTTTGTTCGCGGAAAAGATAAGGGGCTAGTTAATATTGCTGTAGTGAAAACTCTGGGCCAGGGTGAGCCAGCAAAAGTTTCTGGGCGAGTATTCAATATTTTCCAGCAATCTCAGCTACTTGAATTTGTGCCCATAAAAGAACAAAACACGATTTACTATTTAGCCCCCTTTGAATTTGAAAATGAAGACCTCTTAACGTTTAAAATTACGGTGGATAGCCCCGCCAGTCTGGGCCCATACAGCTTCAAATTCCAAAAGAAAATGTACCATAATTAATTTTAGCAGCATGAGACTATAGCAATGTTAGAGATAAAAGACCTGGTGCTAGCGAGCGCCAACAAAGGCAAAATTAAAGAGCTGCAAGATATGTTGGGCGGCTTAGGAATTAATATTATTCCTCAGCGACAGCTTGGCATTGAAGATGCAGAAGAGACTGGCCTTACCTTTGTCGAAAACGCTATCCTCAAAGCCCGTCATGCCGCTGAAATCTCTGGCTTGCCCGCCATAGCCGACGATTCTGGCCTTGAGGTGGATTATCTCAAGGGGGCTCCTGGCATTTATTCCGCGCGGTTTTCTGGCGTAGGCGCAACCGATCAAAGCAATCTCGACAAACTGATGCTCGAAATGCAAGATGCCCCAGCCGATAAACGTAGCGCTAGATACCAAACGGTCATCGCGGTTATGACTCATGGCTCTGATCCCACCCCTATTCTATGCCAAGGAACATGGGAGGGTGAAATTGCCTTTGAAGAAAAAGGCAGTGAAGGTTTTGGCTATGACCCAGTGTTCAAACCTCTGGATGCCGACTGCCATGCGGCAGAACTCGAAAAATCGATCAAAAATGCCATCAGTCACCGCGGCAAGGCCATCAGCAAACTTCTCGAAAAGCTTGGGCATCATAGCCTGTAATGCTAAAGCTGCCACCCTTATCGCTGTATATCCATATACCCTGGTGCGTGAAGAAATGCCCCTATTGTGACTTTAACTCCCACGAAAGTGTCGACAAAATACCGGAAAATGATTATTTACAGGCTCTTTTTCGTGACCTTAAGAATGATTTACCCTGGGCACAAAATAGAAAGATCCACTCGATCTTCTTTGGCGGCGGTACTCCAAGCCTGTTTTCTGCCAGTGCGATAGAAAAAATCATCCAGCAGGCCGAAGCGCTTATTGGCTTTGAAGATGATATAGAAATTACATTAGAGGCCAACCCGGGCACCGCAGAGCAACAAAAATTTGCTGATTTTAACTCTGCCGGTGTCAACCGACTGTCCATTGGCGTGCAAAGCTTTAACAATGATCACCTCAGCGCATTGGGTCGCATTCACGATGGCGACAATGCCCTTAGAGCCATTGAGATGGCGCAAAATTGTGGCTTTGAGCGCTTCAACATTGACCTTATGCATGGGCTGCCCAATCAAACTCGAGCCCAAGCTATAAATGATTTAGAAACTGCTATAAATACCGGCGCAAGCCATATATCGTGGTATCAACTCACCATCGAGCCCAATACTGCGTTTTATTCCAAGCCGCCCATTTTGCCCGTTGAGGATCAGCTTGCAGATATTCAGGATCTAGGCCAGCAAACACTGTCTAAGGCAGGATTTAAGCAATATGAAATCTCAGCCTTTGCGCGCAACAATCAGCAGTGCAAACACAATTTGAATTATTGGCAATTTGGTGACTACTTAGGCATTGGAGCAGGTGCGCATGGAAAAATAACATTGCCAGATCAAAACAGCATTATTCGCACAGCAAAAACACGCTTACCTAAACACTACCTTAGCCATACCGGCTCAGCCTTATCATCCAACAAGCCGATTGCTAAAGACCAACTGGCGCTAGAGTTTATGATGAATGGTCTTCGCCTTACCTCCGGCGTAAATAAGTCCCTATTGAATCATCGAGCGGGGCTTTTAGCGGATGAAATTCTGCCTATCACCGAACAGTTAAAGCAAGAGGGGTTTTTAAAGCCTCATCCCTCAGCCTACTGCACAACCGATTTAGGCGCACGATTTCTTGATACTATCTTGCAACGCTTCTCATAAATTTCTATCTTTAGTCACTGTATTTTTTGTTACAATGGATAAAACATAATTTAAAAAATAAGATCTCCATTGGATACTAGCAACAACAAAAACAATGTACCTGCTGAAACTGCAAGATTATTGCGGCTAGCTACCTATGCCTCGGTTAGCGTCGCGGTATTTTTAATTATTGTTAAGCTAATTGCATGGGGGCGCTCTGATTCAGTAAGCCTTCTAGCCACGCTGGTTGACTCCATACTTGATGCATTCGCTTCAGTTATTAATTTAGTTGCAGTTAGGCATGCACTGACGCCTGCTGACAAAGAACATCGGTTCGGTCATGGCAAAGCAGAAGCTCTAGCTGGATTAAGTCAATCGCTGTTTATTGCCGGGTCATCACTCTTCTTGCTGCTCGAAGCCGCGCAGACACTTTTTAATCCGCCAGAGATAAAACATGCCTTTGCAGGTATTGTGGTAATGGTTATTTCAATTGCAGCCACCCTACTCTTGGTTAGCTTCCAACACCATGTGATTAAAAAGACACAATCTGTAGCCATTCAAGCCGATGCCTTGCACTACAAGTCTGATATTCTAATGAATTTAGCGGTGATACTCGCCTTGTGGCTCACCACCATTGGCCAAAATATATTTGATCCTATTATTGGAGCTATTATTGCTTGCTATATCCTTTATAGCGTTTGGAGCATTGTTAGTGTCTCGCTTGATCAGCTGATGGATCGAGAACTTAGCGACGAGATAAGATCCAATATCAAGAGGGTTGTTTTGGCGCACCCACAAGCACAGGGCATGCATGATTTGCGCACACGGCATTCAGGAACCATGACCTTTATTCAGTTTCATTTAGAAATTGAAGATGATCTTACATTGGTACATGCACATAATGTCTCCGACGAAATAGAGCTAGAACTTTTGAAAACCTACCCTGGGTCTGAGATTATTATTCATATAGATCCAAAATCAGTGGTCGGCAAAGAGACGGTTGCGACATTCGAATAATCCATCGCACATTTATAGTGTAAAGCATAAAGTATTAATTGGTGCAGGCCGGTACTGATGATATTATGATTTACTTAACAACAATGATTAAAACCTGTTTTTTTGGAGAAATTTCCTAATGAGTGACTCAATTGTCCATACAACCGATGCCAGCTTTGAAACTGACGTTCTTCAATCCGAATTACCAACGCTCGTAGATTTTTGGGCGCCATGGTGTGGTCCGTGCAAAATGATTGCCCCTATTTTAGATGAGCTAGCCATTGAGTATGCTGGAAAAATTAAAATCTGCAAAGTAGATGTAGACGGCAATCCAGAAAGCGCAGCTAAATTCAACGTTCGTGGTATACCAACGCTTTTAGTGTTTAAAAACGGTGCTGTTGAAGCAACTAAAGTAGGCGCTCTTTCTAAAGGACAGCTAACAGAATTTGTAGACGGCCTCATCTAAGCTACGTGCGGCCCTTAACAGGGCCGCAAATTCAGCTTGCGTTTATAACCACAACCCTATAATCTTGTAGTTGTTCCTTATCTAAGCCCTGTCTTGCACAACAAAAAAACAAAGTGCCTACTGCGGCAATAGACTACACTCAAACAAACTCAATCCTTGGCATTGACCAAGACCATAACTTCTCCGAATTACATATATCCTAAGAACTTCCTATGAACCTATCAGAACTAAAGCAAAAACCCATTGATGAACTGCTAGAAATGACTGCCTCTATGGGGCTGGATAACTTAGCGCGATCCCGTAAACAAGATATTATCTTTGCACTACTTAAGCGCCATGCTAAAAGCGGCGAAGATATTTATGGTGATGGAGTGCTTGAAATTTTACCTGATGGTTTTGGCTTTTTGCGTTCTGCAGGCGCTTCTTATTTAGCCGGCCCAGACGATATATATGTCTCGCCAAGCCAAATTAGGCGCTTTAATCTTCGCACTGGTGACCGCATTTCCGGCAAAATTCGCCCACCTAAGGATGGTGAGCGTTACTTTGCTATGCTTAAAGTCGACGAAATTAATTTTGATGCGCCAGAAAATGCACGCAACAAAATCCTTTTTGAAAATCTAACGCCTCTTTTCCCTGATGAGCCTCTACTGCTTGAAGCAGGGAATGGTTCTACCGAGGATCTTACCGGTCGTGTTATCGATCTTGTATCACCTATAGGCAAAGGCCAGCGCGGACTCATTGTTGCACCGCCAAAAGCCGGTAAAACTATTATGATGCAGAATATTGCGCAATCAATTATTCGCAATAATCCGGAGTGTTACATCATTGTACTATTAATTGATGAGCGCCCTGAAGAAGTTACAGAAATGCAGCGCACTGTTCGCGGCGAAGTAATAGCCTCTACCTTTGATGAGCCGCCTAATCGTCATGTTCAGGTTGCTGAAATGGTAATTGAAAAGGCTAAGCGCCTGGTTGAGCATAAAAAAGATGTGGTTATTCTTCTCGACTCAATCACTCGTTTAGCCAGAGCCTATAACACCGTTATACCTTCTTCAGGCAAGGTATTAACCGGGGGTGTTGATGCCCACGCGCTTGAAAAGCCAAAAAGATTCTTTGGTGCTGCGCGTAATATTGAGAATGGTGGCAGTTTGAGTATTATTGCTACCGCTTTAGTAGAAACCGGCTCGAAGATGGATGAAGTAATTTACGAAGAATTTAAGGGCACAGGTAACTTAGAGTTAATTCTTGATCGTAAAATCGCTGAAAAACGCGTTTATCCCGCTATTAACGTTCGTCGCTCAGGTACTCGTCGCGAAGACCTACTTATGGATGAGGCTGAGCTACAAAGAGTTTGGATACTGCGTAAACTTCTGCATGATATGGAAGATCTGCCTGCCATCGAATTTATGATAGAAAAACTTAAAGGATTCAAAAGCAACGGTGAATTTTTTGGTGCGATGAAACGTAAATAGTTGGCACCCAGTTACTAATGTACTGACAATTATCGAGCCAGCCCCATGAAACATTCTGATTTACGCAGTTTTATCGCATTCCTTGAACAACAGGGTGAGTTGGTTCGTATCACGCAAGAAGTAGACCCTAATCTCGAAATGACTGAGATCAGCGACCGCACCCTGCGCGCTAAGGGTCCGGCTCTGCTATTTGAAAATCCCAAAGGCTATTCAATGCCGGTTTTGTGCAACCTTTTTGGCACGCCAAAGCGGGTTGCCATGGGTATGGGCCAAGAGTCCGTCGCCGCCTTGCGCGATGTTGGTGAGCTACTGGCTTTTTTAAAACAACCTGAACCGCCCAAAGACCTTCGCGATCTTTGGGACAAGCGCCATGATTTTAAGCAGGTGCTTAATATGCCGGTTAAAACCCTCAAAAAAGCCCCCTGCCAAGAAGTAATTTTAGAAGGCGATGAGGTTGATTTAGGTCAAATTCCGATTCAAACCTGTTGGCCTGGAGATGCTGCCCCTCTTATTACTTGGCCGTTAGTGATTACTCGTGGGCCCGATAAGGAGCGACAGAATTTAGGCATCTACCGCATGCAAAAGCTAGCTAAAAATAAGCTGATTATGCGCTGGCTAGCACATCGGGGCGGCGCCTTAGACTATAGAGACTGGCAAATAAAGCACCCCGGCAAACCCTATCCAGTTGCGATTGCCTTAGGTGCGGACCCCGCAACCACCCTGGGCGCTGTGACACCGGTTCCAGATAGCCTATCTGAGTATGCTTTTGCCGGCCTTTTGCGCGGCGAAAAAACCTCAGTGGTAAAATGTCTAGGCAGCGACCTTCAGGTACCTGCAACCGCAGAAATTATATTAGAGGGCTATTTACAGCCCGGCGAAGAAGCTGACGAAGGCCCTTTTGGCGACCACACCGGTTATTACAACGAAGTTGAACGCTTCCCCGTTCTAACCGTTGAGCGTATCACCCATCGCAAGCAGCCGATTTATCACAGTACTTACACTGGCAGACCGCCCGATGAGCCAGCAATTTTAGGCGTGGCACTGAATGAGGTGTTTGTGCCAATTTTGCAAAAGCAGTTCCCTGAAATCACTGACTTTTATCTGCCTGCTGAGGGCTGCTCCTATCGCATGGCTGTGGTCAGTATGAAGAAGCAATTTCCCGGACATGCCAAGCGCGTAATGATGGGTGTATGGTCATTTTTGCGCCAATTTATGTACACTAAATTTATTATTGTTACCGATGAGGATATTGATATTCGCAATTGGGAGGATGTTATTTGGGCAATTACCACCCGCATGGATCCCACGCGCGATACGGTTATGATCGATAACACACCAATAGACTATCTCGATTTTGCTTCGCCTGTTTCCGGTCTTGGCTCAAAAATGGGGCTTGATGCGACCAATAAAATGCCAGGCGAAACTAATCGCGAATGGGGTGAGCCGATTAAAATGGACACTGAGGTTAAACAGCGTATTGATGACCTTTGGCAGGAATTAGGTATAAACACCCCCAGCCAATCATAGATTATCAGTTCTATAAACTGCTTTTACGCTTGCATAGCTCGAGCGAGAAGATTAAGTTGTACTTATGATAATAACTTTGCCTTAGAGGCCAAAAGTGGACAATAACAGGGGTCAATTTCATCTTTTTACTAAGCGACGGTTTCTACCGCTTTTTATCACCCAATTTCTTGGGGCGCTTAATGATAACCTGTTTAAAAATGCCCTGTTAGTTATAGTCGTTAGCACCGCTATTGGAGCCGCCGATAACAACAACACCAACTTTATCACCAACCTGGCAGCAGGCTTATTTATCTTGCCGTTTTTTCTATTTTCTACTTTGGCAGGCCATCTTGCCGACCATTTTGATAAAGCCTACCTGATTCGTCGTATTAAATTTGCAGAGATCGTTCTGATGCTAATGGGCTTTTTTTCCCTATGGCAGGAAAATATTAACCTTATGTTGTTGGTGCTATTTTTACTGGGCGTTCAATCTGCGTTCTTTGGGCCTCTCAAATACGCCATTATTCCCCAGCATATAAGCGACAATGAATTACTAGCAGCCAATGCGCAGGTTGGCATGGGCACCTTTGTATCTATCTTGCTCGGCACCCTAATTGGCGGCTGGCTGGTGACTGAGCCGCAGGGTCCAATGCAATTGGGTGCGTTGATTGTATTAGTGGCCATTATTGGCTGGCTTAGCAGTTGCCAAATCCCCAACGCCCCATCAGAAAAAACACCTAACGCACATAGGGTGCCATTCAACCCTATTCGAGAAACTGCTGTTAATTACCGCTTAGCCAAACACAATAAAACCGTTTTCTACTGTATCTTTTCATGCTCATGGTTCTGGCTTTATGGTGCCTGTTTTTTAACTCAGGTGCCTAATTTTTCCGTGTCTATATTAGGCGGCGACCCGAAACTGATTTCAGTTTTGTTAGGGGCATTTATTATTGGCGTGGCTATGGGTTCTCTTTGCTGCAACCGACTATCAAGAGGTCAAGTTGAGCCGGGATTAGTGCCCATTGGGGTATTAGGCCTTAGCCTTTTTGCGATAGATTTATATTTTTCTTCGACTGCCTATGCGGCGATTAATTCTTCCCGTGACACGGTATTACCCCTAGCTTTTTTATCTATGTCTGCCGGCTTGAGGGTTGTTGTAGATTTGCTGTTTATTGGCATATTTGGCGGCCTATTTATTGTGCCAATTTACGCCATGATTCAGCGTAATACTGATGGCATAACCCGAGCTCGAGTCATTTCGGTCAATAATATTTTTAGCGCCTTATTTATGGTCTCAGGCAGTCTTTTGGGCATGTTCTTTTTGAGCTATCTGGGCTGGAGTATTCCTCAGTTCTTTTTAATTCTTGCATTTCTAAACCTCATTTTTATGGGAACAATCTTCTATTTGGAGCCGGTTTTTGTTCGCCGCTTTAAGCGCTGGGCTAATCTAAATTAATCTTATGGTACTAATTTGCTTTTTATCCCTAGCGCCTATGGGTTAAAATATTCATTAATCAAATGGTACTGTCACGGCAAATATATGGTTCGATATATCTTACAAATGTCTGACGGCCGTGTTCTCGGCAAAGATTTAACCTGGACTGCCCACGAAAAAAATAATCCCCTTTTTAATTCCGAGCATCAGGATATTGCGCTTAATAAACTGATTGAGCTTAATGCCAAGGATATTGAACTGCGCGCCAAGGTAACTGCCTGCAAAGTCGACTCAAAGGGTAACATTATTATTTCCGATAACTCACCTAATGCGGCTTAGCTAGGAATAATATGGCATCTTTGACTGATCGCTTGGCATTATTTGAAAATCCACATGCAATCGCACATTTGCGGGGTATTGTTCGCGGCATTGAAAAAGAAAGCCTGCGAGTTTCGCCAAGCGGGCATATTGCAAATTCACCTCACCCGCAAGCATTGGGTTCGGCTTTAAAACATCCGTCAATTACCACGGACTATTCTGAGGCTTTATTAGAATTTATTACCGCTCCCTCTTGCTCAATTGAGCAAGTGCTTGCCGAGCTGGATGATATTCATCGATTTACTTATCGCCATATTGGCGAAGAATTACTTTGGGCGAGCAGTATGCCTTGCCAGCTAGGGGCTGATGAGCAAATTCCAATAGCGAAATATGGCTGTTCAAATATAGGCATCATGAAGCAAGTATACCGACTGGGCTTAGGCCATAGATACGGTCGATCTATGCAAACTATTGCGGGAATTCATTACAATTTTTCTGTGCCTGACGAGCTATGGATTGAGCTTCAGCAACAACAACAGAATACTCAGTCGTTACAGGATTTTAAGTCCGAGGGGTACTTTCAACTAATTCGCAATTTTCGTCGCTATGCTTGGCTGTTGCTTTATCTTTTAGGCTCAGCACCTGCTGTTTGCAGAAGCTTTGTAGCCAATCGAGACCATCGCTTAAGCCCTGTAGGCAGTGACAGTCACAGCCTTCACCAACCCTACGCAACCTCGTTAAGGATGGGGGATCTAGGCTATCAAAGTCAGGCGCAATGCTCTGTGGATATTTCTTACAATAGCCTGGAAGAATATGTGACAACCCTACGTGATGCCCTAGCTAAGCCCTACCAGCCCTATGATGAAATTGGACTTAAAGACGATCAAGGCAACTACAAGCAACTCAATACTCACCTTTTACAGATTGAGAACGAATTTTACAGCGCTATTCGACCCAAGCGCACTGCAACACCAGACGAGACGCCCCTCCAAGCTCTAGAGCATCGCGGCGTTGAATATATTGAGGTTCGATGCTTGGATGTAAATCCAATGCTTGCCTGCGGTATAGACGCGCAAACCATCCGCTTCCTAGATACTTTCCTGCTATTTTGCTTGTTTTCTGACAGTGTGCAGACCACTAGCGCTGAATCTTTAGCGCTATCAGAAAATATGTTGCGCACGGTTTATCAAGGGCGCGATCCTGAGCTTAATCTTTGTCGTGATAGTAAAGAGCAAAACCTTCGAGAATGGGGTGCAGACCTGCTGCTACAAATGCAGCCAGTAGCTGAACAATTGGATGCTGCACATAATGGTAATAATCAATATTTGTCTGCTCTTCGCCATATGCAGTCAGCTATCGAGAACCCTAGCATTACTCCATCTGCCGCTATGCTAGGTGAAATGCAGAGCAACAATGAAACGTACTTCAGAATGGCCATGCGTAAGGCGCAAGAACACCGGCGATTCTTTCAAAGTGCCCGCCCCGATCAGGCAGTAACCGCACATTATTCCGATCTTGCGCGGCAGTCACATCTTCAGCAGGCGGCACAAGAAGACAGTGACCAGATTTCATTTGATCAATTTTTATCTGAGTACTGGAAATCCTCATAAACTAATTGGTAAAACAATCAAATAAGATACAATTAGCCAGCCATTGTATTAGGAAAAAAATATGCAGCTTGCAAATCATAGAGCCCTTAATATCCTGCAAAGCCTTTCTGGGGCATTGTTAATTGTTATTGCTGTGTTTTATTTCCAAAATCATTTGCTTTTAGAGCCCTGCTATCTGTGCATCACCCAGCGTGTATTCGTTATCGCCATCGCAGTTATTTGCGCAATCGCTGCACTGCATAACCCCGGGCAATATGGGCAAAAGATCTACGCCAGCCTGTCTACGCTTATGGCGTTGATTGGTGGCTATTTTTCTGTAAAACAACTGTGGCTTCAAAGCCTACCTGAGGATCAGGTACCTGCCTGCGGCGTACCCGTTGATTATTTATTTGATGCTTTCTCTTTATCTGAAGCGCTGTCTCACCTGTTACGCGGCGATGGCAACTGTGCCGAAGTACAGTGGCAACTATTGGGAATTAGCATGCCCGGATGGGTTTTAATTGCCTTTATCGGCTATGCCCTAGTGGGAATTCTTCAGTTCACCCGAAAGGCATAATTTATAAAATTAATGCCTTTAAGCCAAAACATTTCTAACAAAAAGCAGCTATTGGCTAGTACATAAAAATTTTCCTTTCTTATGTTAAAAAGAGTAAGCTGTGATAAATACTATGGATTATGGAATGTTTTATGGAAGATAAAAATTTACAGCCAAATGAATTTTGGCCTTGGGCGCATGAACGATTAAAGCATTGGCTTGAAGCTCGCCGAGTGCTTCTTATTACCTTTTGTGAGCTCAGCAAGGTCAAGGATTTTCACGAGGAAGATCCTGCTCAAGGCAAGCTATTACAAATCTTTTGCCAGCAATTAGTTGATTATATTTCAGAGGGACATTTTGAAATTTTTGAGCAGCTTATCAATGAAGGTCACCTATTTAACGATGCCGAGGCTTTAGCCTCCGGTAAAAAACTTCTGCCCGCCATCTATAATCTAACTGATCTTTTATTAGACTTTAATGACAAATATTTGGCCACCGACGACCTGTCTTCACTGACAAATGACCTGTCTAATTTGGGCGAAAATATGGCTCAAAGATTTGAAATTGAAGATAATATGGTCAATATTTTGCACAGTGCCCATTATCAGCAGGTACTAATTTCCAAAAAGCCTATCAATTAAAAAACATTTTTACACTGATATAAAAAAGCCCCGTTTTAACGGGGCTTTTAATTGCATAAAGGATAAATTAGTCCTTGTTAGCCTTTGATACATCGGCCGTCAGCAATTCTACTTCAAATATCAATACTGAGTTTGGTCCTATCGGCCCTTGGCCGCCGGCACCATAACCCAAATCTGCAGGAATATATAACTCCCACTTCGATCCTTCGGGCATTAGCTGAAGGGCTTCAGTCCAACCAGGAATAACCTGTGTAACGCCAAATTTCACAGGCACACCACGCTTAATCGAGCTATCGAACTCAGTACCATCTAACAGCTTTCCCGCATAATGTACTTCAACTGTACTTTCTTTAGAGGGCTTAGCACCAGTACCCGCAGTAATAATTTTGTATTGTAGGCCTGACTCTGTAGTTACAACGCCTTCTTTAGCGCCGTTGGCTTCAAGGAAGGCTGTGCCTTCTTCTAAGTTAGCTCCTGATTCAAGCTCGGCAGCTTCTCGCTCGGCCTTCTGCATCTCTTCACGCTTAGCCATCATCTGTTGCTGGAATGCCTGAATCGCGGCGCTAGTTTCTTCCTCGCTAAGCTTTGATTCCAGCTTAGCCGCGCCATCGGCAAAACCCTGCTGATAAGCTGCAAGATCTAAATCAATACCGGTAGAGCCAATACCCTTACCGTTTTCCATACCCATTAGGTAACTTACCTTTTGGTCCTGCGTATCAATTACCGCTACCTCTGCCTCAGTTGCATTCTCGTGACCACAGGCTGAAACGCCTAATGCAATGATTGAAATCAAGCTAATTTTTTTCATCTTTTTTTCCCAATAATTAAATTTAAATTTCCTAACGATTAGTTTAGGCTATTTGTATGACTAAAAAAATCTAAAATAGTTCTTCTTTGCCCGCCGAAACCTATAAAACAACAATTATAGTAGTCTTTCAGCCATAAGGTCCCAGACTCCGTGACCTAACCTTTCACCGCGCCGCTCAAATTTTGTCAAAGGCCTAAAATCAGGTCTTGGCACATAGTCTTCGGCCATATTTTTAAAGCCATCTGCCTCAACGATTAACTCCAGCATTTGCTCGGCGTAAGGCTGCCAGTCAGTGGCCATATGCACAATACCGCCGATACGTAATTTTTTTCGGATTAGCTGTAAAAATTTTGGCTGAATAATTCGGCGTTTATTATGCTTTTTTTTGTGCCATGGGTCAGGAAAATAAATTTGTACTCTATCTAAACTGCCATCGGCAAAGCATTCATTAAGCACATCGGTTGCATCGGCAAGATACACTTTAAGATTGCTAATGTTTTTTTCTTGAGCGGCATTAATCAAGCTGCCAACACCGGGAGGATGTACCTCTATACCGATAAAATCGGTATCTGGTTGTGTCTCTACCATTTCAAGTAACGAGCCGCCCATACCAAAACCGATCTCAACAACCTTGGAGTTATTGCGCCCAAACACAGTATCCAGATCTATAGCGCCATCAGCCAATCGAAGACCATAGGCATCCCAACCTAATTCGAAGGCACTGCGTTGCGCCTTAGTCATACGACCAGCTCTCACCACAAAGCTGCGAATAGTTTTATCCCGATACTCTGGCTTAATTTCCATCTATTTTTCTCTTATTGCGGCTAGTAGCAACATTATCCAGCCCATCATAAATGATATGCCACCCACAGGCGTGATTATGGCAAATTTTGAAATATTAGTGGCAATAAGCATGTATAAAGAGCCACAAAAAAGAATCATACCCAGCAGAAAAAAACCTGCGGCATATTTTTTCCAGCGCACCGCTAATAACCTGTCATCAGCACCTATAAGCCCGAGTAGCGCGAGCGTATGGAAAATTTGATACTGCACGGCAGTATCTAGGGTTTGCATGCGTTGAGCAGATAGCAGGCCATCGAGTATATGAGCAGCAAACGCACCGATCACAACCGATAGTAGCCCGCTTATGGCTACGGTTTTTATCCAAAATAATTTATTCATAGGTATAAAAAAACCGCATGGTTAGAAGTGTCCTATGCGGTTTTTTACACGTCTCTTCGTTAATTGATTAGGCTTCCATGGCAGCACGAACTTTAATCATCGCGTTTTTTTCAAGCTGACGAATTCTTTCTGCAGAAACACCGTATTCATCGGCTAACTGATGCAGCGTGGCTTTGTCGTCGTCTAGCCAGCGGCGCTGAAGGATATCTTGGCTGCGTTGGTCTAAGGCCTGAACGGCTAACCCAAGTCGCGCGTTGCTATCATTTTCAAAATCTTGATTTTCAATCTGCTCAGCAGGGTTTGCACTTTTATCTTCGAGATAAAGTGCCGGTGCATAGGCAGTTTTTTCGTCATCGTCATCGTCCGGCGCGTCAAAACATGTATCGTGGGCCGCGAGGCGCTTTTCCATTTCCATAACATCTTTAACTTCAACACCTAAATCATCCGCAACAGCCTTGGCTTCATCTGCAGACAACCATTGCAACTGCTTCTTGGCGCCGCGAAGGTTGAAGAACAATTTGCGCTGTGATTTTGTCGTGGCAATTTTAACGATTCTCCAGTTGCGAAGAATAAATTCATGAATCTCTGCTTTGATCCAGTGCACAGCAAAAGACACCAAACGTGCGCCTTTTTCAGGATTGAAACGCTTAACTGCCTTCATTAGGCCAACGTTACCCTCTTGGATTAAATCACCCAGCGGTAACCCATAACCATTGTAAGATCGCGCGATATGCACAACAAAACGAAGATGCGCCATAACCATACGGCGTGCGGCCTCAAGATCGCCTTCATAGTACAGCGCTTCACCAAGCGAGCGCTCTTCATCCAAAGATAAGATGGGCACAGAGGCAGTCCCCTGAATGTAGGCATTCAGGTTAGCGCCAGGACTCATCCAGTCCATTGTTTGAAGTGAATTACTCATACTTAAAAAAACTCTTGTCTCAGCCGCCCATTATAGCAGTATTTTAAACATGGTGCCTAATCTGCGGATTTCAAGTAAATATTACAGGTAACATTCTATTCTACGATGGTATTTATATCTTGGTTTATGCCCTTGATATTTCTGCCAACGGCCAGCTAATAGCCTCAGAACCCTTTAATCTTGGGTCAAATAGCTCAATGCGGCTATCAAATAAATCATTGTTTACTCGCTCTGCTCAGTGCCCATTAGTGCTTCAATAAAATCGCTAGCAACAAAAGTTTGAAGATCTTCTTGGCCCTCACCCACGCCAATGTAGCGAATAGGGGTTAAGAACTGTTCGGCTAGGGCGAAAATAACCCCCCCTTTTGCGGTGCCATCTAATTTGGTTAAGGCGATGCCGGAAACGCCTACTGATTGATTAAACTGGTTCATTTGAGCCACAGCATTTTGTCCGGTTCCCGCATCTAATACTAGCAGCACCTCGTGCGGGGCAGTGTCATCTAGCTTGCCCGCCACGCGCTTAACTTTTTCTAACTCTTCCATAAGGTTGGCTTTGTTATGCAGCCTTCCGGCGGTATCAGCAATTACTACATCAATACCACGACTTTTGGCGGCCTGAATGGCATCAAAAATAACCGAGGCACTGTCTGCCCCGGTGTGCTGAGCAACAACTGGTACCTGGTTACGCTCGCCCCAGGCTTGCAATTGCTCTACCGCAGCTGCTCTAAATGTGTCGCCTGCAGCTAGCAATACTGACTGCCCCTGCTGTTTTAAACGATTGGCTATTTTGCCAATGGTGGTTGTTTTGCCAACGCCGTTTACCCCCACAACCAATATAACAAAGGGCCCATTATTTGATTCTGTGTTCAGCGGCATTTCACAGGGCTGCAATTTGGCATGTAGCAATGTCTTAAGCGCCGAATGCAGTGCGGCGCCATCTTGTAACTGATTGCGCTGCACTTGCTCGGTAAGCTCTTTAATTATCGATTCAGTTACCTCAATACCAACATCGGCAACTAGCAAGAGCGTTTCTAGCTCTTCTAAAATTTCTGCGTCAATGACTTTTTTACCCAGAAATAGGCTGCCAAAACCACTGCTAGTTCGCGCCAGCGCCTTGCGCATTCGCCCCAAAAAGGTCTGAGCGGGCTTTGTCGCACCAGAATCTGCCTGATCGGTATTTGCAGTAGCGCTACTGACTTCTGACTCTGAATTATTGCGCTTAAATCGATCAAAAAAAGATTTTTTTTCTGGCTGGTCCATTGATTTTAAAAACTCCCACGACTAAAAGGTTGGTTTACTGCATTGTCACTATCTAGTGTATCCTATCCCTAACAACAGTCCCATATCTAAAGGGCTGCATATTTTGACTGGGGGAATGCTTCATTGGCAAAAAAAACACCTAACCAAGCACCAGAGTCTGTGCGAATTATTGCTGGCAAATGGCGCAGTAGGCTACTTAAGTTTAGCGCTACAGAGGGCCTGCGCCCCACTGGCAGCCGCATAAGAGAAACCTTATTTAACTGGCTAGCGCCTTCTATTGAGGGAGCCAGATGCCTTGACCTTTTTGCCGGCTCTGGCGCCCTGTGTTTTGAGGCATTATCCAGAGGAGCGAAACACTGTGTTGCGCTTGAGAATAATCGGTCTGCTATTGCTCAATTGAACAGCAATAAAGGCCTACTTAACGCAGGTGGTCTAACCATTGTTGCCACAGACACCCTTAAATTTCTTGAGAAAAACACAGAAAAGTCACAATTTGATGTGGTTTTTTTGGATCCGCCATTTGATAAAAAATTGCATTCAAACGTAGTTCAGCTGTTAATTGAGGGTATGTGGCTGGCGAAAAATGCATTAATTTATTGCGAGCTACCCCTAACAGAGCCGCAACCTATGCCGCCTAATTGGCAGCTATTAAAAGATAAAGCAGCCGGCAATGTTCGTTTTTGCCTTTTTGCATACGTTGAGCAAAGTGGTTTAATTAAGTAAGATGCAATTCCTAAATTTAGCAGGTAGAGTGCCAAGCCTATGAAAACTATAGTTTATCCGGGTACCTTTGACCCAGTCACCAATGGTCATATTGATCTAGTGGAGCGGGCTTCTAGGCTGTTTGGGAAAGTAGTTATTGGCATTGCTAGCAACCAGCAAAAACAACCTCTTTTCACTATCGAAGAGAGAATTCAGCTGGCAACAGAGTGCTTACAACATATTCCCAATGTGGAAATTTATGGTTTTGATAACCTTCTGGTAGATTTTGTCAAAGATTGCAAGGCAGATGCCATTATGCGTGGTCTACGCGCAGTATCTGACTTCGAATATGAGTTTCAGCTTGCCAATATGAACCGAGCTCTTTCGCCGGAAATTGAAAGTATTTTCTTAACTCCGTCGGAGAAATTTTCTTATATTTCCTCATCGCTAATAAGAGAGATTTGCTCGCTGAAAGGTGATGTATCCCAGTTTGTACCATCAAATGTGGCAAAAGCGCTGGCGCACAGACTACAAAAGGCATAAAGTTTTTCGGCATTTACCTTTGGCATCGAGGGCAAAAAACTGAGCTTCTTTGCCCCAGCCTGATTTCCTTAAGCTTGGCTTGGCACTGATTACAGGATTCACCCCCGCGGCCATAGACGTCGAGTGATTGCTGAAAATAACCGGGTTGCCCCTCACTATTTACAAAGTCACGTAAAGTGGTACCGCCCTGATAAATCGCTGCTGCCAAAACATCTTTAATATTTTTTGCCAACTCATCGTAGCGTTTTTTCGATATATTGCAGGCCGCCCGATCTGGCCGAATGCCGCTGCGAAAAAGCGCTTCTGAGGCATAGATATTGCCAACACCAACAACAATCGAATTGGTCATTATAAATGGCTTAACTGCCATTTTTCGGTTGCGAGAAGCACTGTATAAGTGGTCGCCATGAAATGTCTCAGTAAGGGGTTCTGGCCCCAAATTGCCCAGTTGCGAATGCTCAGCAGCCGACCAAAGCCAACAGCCAAATCGACGCGGGTCGTGGTAACGCAATGCTTGATTATTGGCTAACTGCATTTCAATATGGTCATGCTTGCGCCAATTTTCCTTGGGCTCAACAATCCTCAGGCTTCCGCTCATCCCTAAATGAATTAAAATCGACCCATGATCTAGTTGCAGCAAGATATATTTGGCCCTACGGCTTAGCTGTCTGACGGTTTGTTCACGCACAATATCTTGAATATTGTCAGTTACTGGCCATCGAAGTCGTGGTTGACGGACGGTTATGTCAGTAATTTTTTGACCCTCAACATAGGGGGCTATTCCACGAAGGGTGGTTTCTACTTCTGGCAATTCAGGCATGATTTTAATCGGTCACCATCAGGCAAAAATGAGCTATTAAAATTAAGAATAACATAGAAAACCCCTAGCCTGACGAATGAATGACTAGTAATTTTTTTTAATTGCAGTAGAATCCTCAACAGTGCCAAAGACCGACTAACAGAGGCTTTACTAAAATGGCTTTAGGAAAAAGACGCAAAGGAGAAGATGATTCTCAAATTGATTTAACTCCCATGCTCGATGTGGTGTTTATCATGCTAATTTTCTTTATTGTAACTGCCTCTTTCGTCAATGAAACTGGTCTCAATGTTGATCGCCCACCTACCACTGATCAACCACCACCAGATTCGGCCAATACTAATATCGTATTTAGGGTTTCAGAGAGTAATGATATTACTCTTGAGGGCAGAAGAATCGATATTCGCTCTGTGCGTGCTAATGTTGAGCGCTTACATGCCGAGAAGCCTGAAGCCAAGGTGGTAATTAACTCCCACCCTAAAGCTAAAACGGAAGTCTTTGTAATGATTTCTGACCAAGCTAGAGAAGCTGGCGTCTACAATATTTCTCTTTCTACTGAATAATTCTAGCGCCAACTTTGGCCCGTTGATTAGCCTTTGACTTAACTTTAGACCCTAAGCCTTGCTTTTGCCTGTGGCTGTGCGATTATTAGGCTAAATTAAAAAGACCATCATTAATGGCAGTCAAATAGGGCAATGCATGACCAGATTAGCGTTAAATTCTATTTCACAGATGCAAAAAAGTCTCCCTGCTTTCGGCAAGATTAGCCCACAGCAGCCACAGATTGGCTGGTTAAACGATTATCTATCTCTGTATAAACTCCCCGCTTTAAACAATCCTTCAGATTTTTACTGCGGCACCTTAAAAGCCAATCAAAAATCTATATTTGCCGCTGCCTGGGAACCGCCACAGCCTGAGGGTACCGCTATTATTGTGCATGGATACTTGGATAATCTGGGCTTATTTGGGCATCTTATTAACTACCTGTTGAATAAAAATTTAACCGTAGTCTGTTTTGATTTACCCGGCCTTGGTTTATCCGATGGCGAGCATGCTCATATTGATGATTTTTCTGACTATACGGCAGCGCTTGATGCGATTCTGCAACTATGCCAACAGCAGTTTACTGGCCCCTACCACGGCCTAGGCCAGAGTACAGGAGGCGCTATTTTATTAAAGCACCTGCTTGATAATGAGCCTGCCGGTGACTATCCGTTTAACAGCCTTAATTTACTTGCCCCCCTACTTCACCCCAAAGGCTGGTGGTTAAATAGACATCTTCTTCCTGCAATAAAGCCCTTCAGAAAATCTCTCAAACGGCGGTTTGGGATCAGCTCTCACGACAATGAATTTTTAAGCTTTATTCGTCAAAAAGACATTTTTCAACCCAAGAGTATGCCACTGCCTTGGTTTGTAGCGGCTGAAAAATGGGCGCGTGAGTTTGAACACTGCGCAGGCAGCCAATTTTCGGTTAATGTTATTCAGGGGACTGGCGATACCACCCTAGATTGGCAATATAACCTGAAAATATTTAAGCAAAAATTACCCACTATGAGATTGCATATAATTAAAGATGCCTATCACCATATGGCTAATGAGTCTGAGGATTTTCGAGACCAGATCTTTGATGCAATGGATTTCTAGCCGGCTAATAATTAGCGCCCGTACACCACATCTGGCAACCAGGTTGCAATCTGTGGCCAAATTGCCAACATTAGCATCAACAACAGCTGCATAAGGATAAATGGGATTACCCCACGATACATGGCTGATGTCTCAACAGAGGCTGGCGCCACACCGCGCAAATAAAATAACGCAAAGCCGAATGGTGGGGTCAAAAATGAGGTTTGCAAATTAATCGCTATCATCACGCCAAGCCATACTGGATCGAGACCCATAGCTAAGAGTACAGGGCCAACAATTGGTACAACAACAAAGGTAATCTCGATAAAATCAAGGATAAACCCGAGCAAGAAAATAATCAGCATCACTAAGATGGTAGCGGAAAAAACCCCGCCCGGGAGACTGGCAAAAAATTGTTCGACAATTTCTTCGCCGCCAAAGCCGCGAAACACCAAAGAAAATACCGCAGCACCTATTAGAATTAAAAAGACCATAGAGGTCACCTGCGCCGTGCCCTGAGCGACCTCTCGCAATCTAGATAGGCTTAAACGGCCCTTGATCGCTGCCAATAAAATAGCCCCAAATGCACCCACACCAGCCGCTTCTGTTGGTGTCGCGGCACCGGCAAGAATTGACCCTAACACAGCAATAATTAAGCACACGGGGGGTAATAAATCTTTAAGTAACTTAATAAGTTGCCCAGGGTCCTGCGGCGTGCTTTGCGCCTGTGTAGTTGCTAATTTAGGCCGCGCTACCAAGATGACATAGCTAATATAAAAAACAACTAGTATCAGACCTGGGATAATGGCGCCGACAAAAAGGTCACCTATAGAGACCGTCTTTGGCGTGAAGATACCCATATTTAACTGCGCCTGCTGGTAAGCGCTGGAGAGTGTGTCACCTAACAAAACCAAGGCTATTGAGGGAGGAATAATTTGTCCCAGCGTGCCTGTCGCGGCAATAATTCCAGTCGCTTGAGAGGACGAATATCCCCTATTGAGCATGGTTGGTAAAGACATTAATCCCATAGTGACCACTGTGGCGCCAACAATACCTGTACTGGCCGCCAACAGGGCTCCCACTAAAACAACAGAGATGCCAAGACCACTGCGAAATCTGCCAAATAAAGCGGCCATACTGCCAAGCAAGTCCTCTGCTAAACGCGACTTTTCGAGCATAATGCCCATCAACACAAACAACGGCACCGCAATAAGGGTACCATTTTGCATAATGCCAAAGAGGCGATTAGGCAATGCCTGTAGATAGGCCGGGTCAAAGTTTCCAGCGGCTGAGCCTACAAAAGCAAACAATAATGCCGTACCTGCCAATGAAAAAGCGACCGGGTAGCCCGCCATTAAAACCAGGCAGACGGTTAGGAACATAATAAATGGAATCCACTCAGCCATTATCGGGCTTCGCTATATTTTCATTGGCTTTTGCAAGCACTAGAATGCTGTTTATGATTTGCGCAATGCCCTGTAAGCCAAGGGTAATAGGCATAATTATCATGAGCGTTTTAAGTAAGTAAACTGCAGCTATACCGCCTGTTTCAGAGGAGGTTTCTTTGATTGCCCAACTGGCCATCACATAGTCCCAGCTACCCACCAAAATTAAGCCGCACAATGGCAGTAGAAATATAGTCGCACCGATTAAATCGACGGCGGCCTTGCGCCGCGGCGAAAATTCTCGGTAAAAAATATCTACCCGAACATGGCCGCCACGTTGCAGCGTAAAGGCTAAACCCAGCATAAAAATAATAGCGTGCACGTAGCTCACAGACTCTTGAATAGCTATTGAGCCAACGCCTAATAAATATCTGGATATAACAACGGTCATTACCAGTATAACTAGTAACAGTGTTAGCCAAGAAATCACTTGGCCGACCCCATAGCTAAACTGGTTTATACGCAGAGCAATTTTTGATAATAGGTTCATTAGGCCATTCTACCTGATTATTGCTCATCTTCTGAAGACAGAATAAATTGATTGTAAATTTATTCTGCGATTAGCTTAAAATAACCCTATGTTTAACACCAAACCAAAAATATAATTGTGCAGTATTAGAGATACTGAATATTTAATGCACGTAAAAACAGGGCGACCACCGCTATGATGCTGACCATTATTTCACCCGCTAAAAAGCTAGATTATAGCCAACCAGCAGAGACTCAGGCATTTACCCAGCCATTACTGCTGGAGCATTCTGAGCAGTTAATTAAAGATCTGCAGCAGTTATCGCCAGAGGAAGTATGCTCGCTAATGGGCCTGAGCGATAAGCTTGGGGCGCTTAATTATGAACGCTTTCAAGAATGGCAGACGCCCTTTTCGATCGATAATGCTAAGCAGGCTGTATTGGCTTTTAAAGGCGATGTCTATCAGGGGTTAGATGCTGACAATATGAATGCTGACGAGCTCAATTGGGCGCAGGATAATTTGCGTATTCTTTCTGGGCTCTATGGTTTATTGCGACCGCTGGATTTAATGCAGCCCTATCGCCTTGAAATGGGCACTAAATTTGCCAACCAGCGCGGTGCGAATTTGTATCAATTCTGGGGCGAGATAATTACTGATCAGCTGAATAAACTGTTCCCTGCATCAGCTAAATCAGTCTTGGTTAATTTGGCTTCAAACGAGTATTTTAAATCGGTGCAGTCGAAAAACATAAACGCCGAAATTATCACTCCTGTATTTATGGATCAAAAAGGCGATAAGTATAAAATTATTAGCTTCTTTGCCAAGCGTGCTCGTGGCTTAATGAGTGCATTCATTATTAAAAACAAAATCACTGACGCCGAACAGCTTAAAACGTTCAATGTGGATGGTTACAGCTTTAATTCCGCCATGAGCGACGGCAACAAATGGGTATTTTGCCGCGCTGAAGCCTAGTACGGCAGGCCATAGTCCAACGCAATACCAATAAATATCGCCATACCAACGCGGTGGTTGTTTAAAAATGCATTAAAACAGCCATCTGCATCTCGCGATCGAGCCTGTAGGTGCTGAGCAACAAAATAACCAGCGGCAATCACTAGCCCGAGGTTATATATAATGCCGCGATTAAAATAATCCCCAGCAAATCCCAGCAAAATTAAGCTAGTGATCTGCAGAACCGCAATAATGAGTAAGTCATACTTGCCAAAAAGAATGGCTGTAGATTTAACCCCAATATTTAAGTCATCTTCACGATCAACCATTGCATAATAGGTATCAAAGGCAATAGTCCACAGCACAATAGCGGCAGAAATTAACCAAAGACCTACTGGTAATGCTTGCTGCTCTGCCGCAAACGCCATTGGCACTGCCCAGGCCCAGGCCATGCCTAAGCCCAGCTGTGGCAAATGGGTTAAGCGCTTTAAAAACGGATAAATAGCCGCTAGCAGCACACCAATTACGGCAAGTATTATGGTAAGTGCGTTGGTTTGTAACACCAACACTAAGGCTATTAGCAACAAGGCAAAAAACAGTGTTATCGCTTGCTTTGGCGCAATTTCACCGGTGGGTATTGGCCGATGTTGAGTACGTGCAACATCGCCATCCACATAGCGGTCGGCATAATCATTAATAACACAGCCCGCAGCTCGCATCACCAATACGCCAGCGGTAAATATTAGGAAATTTTTTAGCGAGGGCTGGCCACTAGAGGCAAACCAAAGCCCCCAATAGGTTGGCCATAGGAGAAGATAAACACCTATAGGCTTATCTAAGCGCATCAATCGTATCCAAGGGTTTTGTTTAATTGCGTCTGTGTATTTCATGATTTTACGGTCTTTGTCATTCATGATGGGGGTTGAAATCTGGCAAAAAAACTTCTGCTACTAGCAATGGTTTGTTATCTAATGTGAAAACAGATCTTCTACCCCAAATAGCTTTATCACCGCCAGAGGCGGCAGCAAAACTTGCAAACTGCACAGGCTGGCGGCGCATAGTTGGGTCTTTAAACAGTAACTCACCCAGGGGTTGATTGCTGAGCTGTCTGAGTTTTCTCAGCCGGCCAGTAAGGGTTGTTAGGGGCAATACGCTGCGCGCATAAACCCAGGGCTGGCCTGCACCATAAAGAATAACTTCGCGCACCAAGGCACGCCGCCTATCACCTAAAGCCAACAATTGACGCTCGGAAAATTTTGGCACCTCTAGTCTTTGTTGTAAAACCCTTACCCTGAGATCGCCGTTGCTTGCCTCGAGCAATCGCGCGGTCAATGACCCAGCATCGGCCAACCAGTCGCGCCACATATTTGGCACTCTAGCATCTGCTTTGGATAGCATTGAGTGCCAACTACGATCAATTGCCCTTAAATAGCCCAATTGCTGCGGTAACAATGCTTTAAACTCCTGAGCCATAAACCGAGGGACTACCTTCTGGCTGGGCGCGAAAGCGCTTATATTCCCACTGATATTGCTCTGGCGCCATAGCAACGATAGCTTCAATGCCAGCATTCATAGCGCCGAGGCTAATCGCCTGATCAGGGCTATAAATAGCCTGGTCAGCCGGAAAGAAATAAAGTCGCCAACCGTTTTTCTCACGCAGTGCGGTACAAAATAAGGCCTGACTGTTAGAGCGGCTTAATAAACTATGGGCTAGCGTCATAGTTAGCGCTTGAGCCGAAAAAAGTGGCGCAAAGGCACCACTTGCACGTGGGGGCTGTTGATCCGGCAGGATAAAAGCCGTTTCAGCGTTATTAAGCGCCTTAAGTAAAGCCGCAACGCCGCGCACATTAGTTGGCACAAGACTGGCACCGGTCTTTTCTCTAGAGGTTTTTATCCAATTCCCTAAGGCGGCCATCTTTGGCGGCTGATATAGTGATGTTACTGGTGTTTGCCGTGCCAACCACAGATTCAACACCTCCCAATTGCCTTGATGAGGCAGTAACAAAATAGTGCCTCTATCATTAGCCAATGCCTCACGAAGATAGGCTTCACCCTCAACCGCAATAATTTTTTTCTGCAGCCAATCGGGCGATCTACCCCACAATATAGGTGTTTCGAAAAACGTCTGCCCAAGATGACCCATTCTTTTTTTAGCTGTTTTTTGATGAGTCTGTTGTGGCTGATTTGAAAAGCAAAAAGACAGATTACGCAGGGTTATTTTGAATGAGTGGGTTGAAAAAATGACCATTAACCGGCCCATGGCTTTGCCTAAAAATCTCGCCACACCAAGAGGAAGCAGCGAGATAATTTTCAGTAGCCCGAGCACGAATGCTGATTTCATAGCTTGTTGGGCAGCTCGTCAGCTAGATATTGTCGCAGTTCCTCACCAATCTCATGATGCTCAAGCCCCAGCTCAATATTGGCTTTTAACAGCCCCATTTTGCTGCCGCAATCATAGCGAATTCCCTGATATTCATAGGCCAACACCTGCTCTGCTTTTAATAGAGTTTGGATGGCATCGGTAAGTTGGAGCTCACCACCAGCACCGGGCTTTAGATTGGCCAGATGCTCAAAAATTTGCGGGGTAAATACGTAGCGGCCGGTAACCCCCATATCTGAGGGCGCATCTTCAAACGCCGGCTTCTCAACTATGTTATCAATCAAATGTACATGATCTGACTGTTCTTTGCCGCTTATAACGCCATAGGCAGATATTTCAGGGCCCTCTACTTTCTGCACCGCAATAACTGAGCTCTTGTAATAATCAAAAACTTCAACCATCTGTTTTACTGCGCCCTTTTTATGATGAATTAAATCATCTGCCAAAATAACCGCAAATGGCTCATCCCCAACTAAATGTGAGGTCACCGCTACCGCATGGCCCAGGCCTAAGGCTTCATTTTGGCGAATATAGGTACAGCTAACCCCTTTGGGTACAACATTCTGTGCTATTTCGAGCAATTCTTTTTTTCCTCGTTGCTCGAGTTGGTGTTCTAATTCATACGCCTTATCAAAATGATCGGCAATGCTGCGCTTAGTGCGGCCAGTGACAAAAATCATTTCGGTAATGCCAGCCTCAACCGCCTCTTCAACCGCGTATTGAATTAATGGCTTATCAACTACCGGCATCATTTCTTTGGGATTAGCTTTGGTGGCCGGCAAAAATCGCGAGCCCATTCCAGCCACAGGAAATACTGCTTTGCGAACCTTGTCGCCACGTTTGATATGTTTCATTTAAAAACTCCATCGAGACAAATATGAACTTATTCATTGCATTATATAGTGATCTAGGCCTTTAAGGGGCTCAAATTATCGCTTTTAAAGAATTTTTAGCTCTATCTTTATCAGTCTGCACGTTTATAATTGCGCTCTTATTGTACAAAGTTAACGATTTGGTGATTTTTGTGGGAAATATGACGGCTGCTCCTCAGACTTTTCAGGAGCTTATTGCAACA
>CALKMW010000007.1 GCA_938092205.1 uncultured Pseudomonadales bacterium | reverse complement strand
GACCTGTAACAACAAAAAGAATAAAGCGAATGAAAAAACGCTGCCTTAAAAAAATAAAACACAAAAGGCACTCAAAGCCGCTGACTAAGTCAGCGGCTTTTTTATATCTTTTAATATTTAATTTTGACTATAATTCAAAGACTTAGATGACCTAACCAGATCAATATACTTACACATGAGACCTGTACCCTCGAGAATTCGGTCTGAATGACGCTGAAGTAAATCTGAGGGGATAGCATATAAATGCTGATTTTTAACCGCTGATATACCAGACCAGTTGCGCCAAAACCCTGAATCCAATAGATCACTTTTCTTGCTGCCACCGGAGATAATAATTTGCGGATTAGCCGCTACTACAGATTCAATATTAACGTAAGGCACCAGGGCCGCGGCCTCAGCGAAGACGTTAACACCTCCGCATAACTCAATCATATCAGTTACCGTATGATCACCATTCAGCGTCATTAAAGGCTCATCCCAAATCTGATAAAACACAGGAATATGCCTTCTTGAACCATAGGTTTCACGAAGCTGATTTAAACCTTTTGAAAATTTTTCAGCCTGTATATTGGACTGACTAACACGACCCGAAAGCCGGCCTAACCGTCGGTATAAATTTGGAATATCTTCTAGGCTTGCAGTTTCAACCACAAATACCGGAATATTTAACTCTCTTATGCGGCTAATAATCTTCTCGCCATTACCCGACTGCCAAGCAATAACCAAATCAGGCTTAAGCGATACAATTAATTCATAATTTGCCGCGGCATGATTATTAACTCTTACAATTTTGTTGGCCGCTTGCGGATAATTACTATATTCGTCGGCACCAACAATTTTTTCTCCAGCGCCAATATGAAATAATATCTCGGTAGTATTTGGCGATAAACTAATAATTCTTTGCGCCACATTGGCAAGAGTTAATTTATCGCCATTATCATCAATCACCTCAACAGCGGCTAAGCTGTTATTGGCGAATAAAAGTAAAAGTAATGTTAATAGTCTTGGTAGCATTAGGTAATTACCAATGGTGTATTGGCCGTTGGATGTCTTGAGATAGTAGCTTTAACCTCAAATACTTTTTCGACTAACTGTTCGGTTAAAATTTTGTCCGGACTGCCGAAGGCTTCAATAACACCACCATTCATCACCACCAAATTATCAGCACAACGAGCCGCCAAATTAAGATCATGTACCACCATCAAAACGCCAACACCGCGTTTTGAAAATTGCTTAACAATCTCTAATGTCATCTGCTGATGGGCTAGATCAAAGGCCGCTGTAGGCTCATCAAGCACCAAGAATTGTTCTCCCAATGCATTGGGACTCCAGATTTGAGCCAACACTCGAGCTAACTGAACACGCTGCTTTTCCCCACCTGACATTTGCGTATAAAGTCGGCGCTCTAGATAACTGGCATCCACCATCTGCAATGCATCAGCAATAATTTTTTGATCAACCGCATAGCCAGTTGCGTGAGGAATACAACCAAGAGCAACCACCTCATTGGCGGTAAAGGGAAAGTTTAGCTCGCTATGTTGAGGCAATACTGCCAGCACATTGGCCTTATCCTGAATTTCCCAATTAGATAATTCGCGATGGTTTAACCATACAGCACCCTGAGTTGGATTTAACTCACCGGTTAAAACCTTGAGTAAGCTAGATTTACCCGCGCCATTAGGACCAACAAGAACCGTCACCTGCCCCGCCTCTACCGATATATTGATATTGCGTAGTAAATCGAAACCCGCCAGATGCAGAGAGATATTGTCAGCCACGATCGACATAATTAAAACTCTCCGCGCTGACGGATTAACAACCCAATAAAGAACGGCGCACCTAGCAGCGCGGTCAGAATACCTGTGGGTAATTCTGCAGGCAGTACAACGATACGAGCAATACTATCCGCAATCATCAAAAGACTAGCGCCAGCCAGCGCTGTGGCAGGCAGAAGCCACCTATGATCTGGACCAATCAACAGCCTCACCATATGCGGAATAATCAGCCCCACAAAACCAATCAGCCCCGCAAGCGCGACACTAACACCAACACCCAATGCGGTTAAAAAGATTAGTTTTTGCTTAATTTTTTGAACATCTACACCCAGATGACGCGCCTCAGACTCGCCTAGCAAAAGCGCATTAAGGGACTTAGCCTGACCCGGTAAAACCGCTACTAAAACAGCGGCCACAGCAAGCATAATACTCACCTTAAGCCAGTTAGCGCCGCCTAGATTACCCATTTGCCAGACACTAATTTGACGCAGCATTTGGTTATCCGAGAAATAACTTAATAAACTATTAAACGCACCGGCAATTGCTCCAATAGCAATACCCGCTAGCAACATGGTTGTTACCGAAGTACCTATACCAGAGGTAGCGACGCGATAAACAACAAGAGTAGAAATAACACCACCAATAAATGCGCCAAAAGAAATTAGCGACAAACCGGCTAATGGCGAAGCCACAGTCCCACCGACCAACACAATCACTAGGCTAGCGCCAACCGAAGCACCGCCAGACACACCAATTAGCGAGGGATCTGCCAAGGGATTGCGAAATAACCCCTGCATCACCGCACCCAGAACGGCCAAAACAGCACCCACTAGCAATGCCAAAAGAATTCGCGGCAAGCGAATATCTAAAACAATACTGGAGGTTTGAGTCGCCTCAATGCCAACAATACTGGCAAGAAGGGTTTGTATGATTTGTGACCATGGAATACTGACCGTACCCACAGATAAAGAAACAATCGCCACCCCTGGCAACAATAATGCCAGAAACCAAACTAGCTTGGCGGCAGCTAGGTAGCGCAATTAGAAATCCACACCTTTGCGAGCCATAACACCCTCGTTATAGGCATGCTTAATTTCTTTTACCTCTGATACTGTATCAGCCAACTCTATCAGCTCAGCGCCACCCCCACGACCGGTAAGCACTAATGATTGCTCAAAGGGGCGATTCTGTAAGGCGTTTAAAACCCGCTGTTTATCGAGGTATTTAAAGCTCAGCATATAGGTTAATTCATCCAACACAACCAAATCATACTGCTCATCAGCCAAAGCCTCTTCAGCTACCGCCCAGGTTTTCTCTGCCGCAGCAATATCCCCTGAACGATCCTGAGTATCCCAAGTAAAACCGGTACCCATCTGATAAAACTTTACCTGCGGGCATTGATCCCGCAGATAAAGCTCTTCACCAGAAAATTGCTCGCCCTTGATAAACTGCACCACAGCGACCTTATGACCATAACCTAGCGCACGCATCACCATACCGAAGGCAGAACTGGTTTTACCCTTGCCATTGCCGGTTAGTAAAATGCATACACCACGCTCCAGTGAAGCAGACTCAATAGAGGCATCTATACTCTCTTTAAGTTTCTGCATCTTGGATTGATGGGACTTTTCCTTTCGCGCTGTGATATCTGTCATCGAACGAGCCTTTTCATTACTTTAATTTATAACGGAAACCGGCGCTTAAACCAAAGCCAAGGGTTTCATATCCATTGACCTGTTGATAATCTTCATCAAACAGATTATTTAAGCTTAAATAAACATCCATCTTATCGCTTGCAGAGTAGTTTGCACTTACATTAACCAATGTATATGCCTTGAGAGTGACATCAGGGTCTCCCCATGAAAGTGCGCTATCAATCTGTGAGCCATTATGCTGAACATTTACATTAACCTTTACATTTGACTGTAATTGCAATGCCGCATTCACGCTTGCTATATGTCTGGCGCGGCGCTTCTCATTGATGCCTGATCCATCCTCGCTGTCAGTATATGTATAAGCTGCATTAATAAGGAGTCTATCATTAACCGCAAAGGATGAGGTCAATTCAGCACCGACTCTATTACTAGCTGATTCAGCATTCAGAGGGTTGCTAAAGCCATAAATTTCATTTTCAAGCTTAGCATTAAAGTAGGTCAACCCAACATCTAAACGGCCATCTAAGTGAATAGAATCAAAGCCAAACTCATAGCTTTTAGATTCCTCTGGGATAAGATTTGGATTACTAACAAATCCACTATAAATACCATATAGTTCGGTAAAAGTTGGGTTTTTAACTGCTGTACCCCAAGCACCGCGAAGCCTAAGGTTGTCGCTTTGCTGATATACAGCCTCTAGTCTATGAGTGTTAGATTCTCCAAAAAAGTCATTATCCTCGTTACGCGCACTCACAGCCAAGGTAACAGACTCTATAGGATCAAAACGATATTCAACAGTTACACTATCTGTATTACGATTGACTAGCTTATTTGCATCCGCACCCGAAGCCCATCCACCCTGTTGCCTAAAATTCTCTTTTTCACGCTCTAGTGCCAAGGATAAACGCTGATCTTTTTCCTGCCAAAACCTTGAACCAATATATTGATAGTTTTGCTTATTAGAAGACGTACTACCGTTAGCTACTGACTGTGAATTTTCCTGCTTAAAGTTATCATTTTCAAAGTCAGAGTCTGCCAACGAAACAGCATGACTCCAAAGCCCATCTGCAGAATTATATTCGGCAGAAAGCTTATTATGGAATCTACTGAAATCACTAGATTGTTCTTCAGGGAAGCCATCAAATTCATTCATGCCGCTAGTTTTTCGACTAGTAAGGGATAGATCTAGTTGATCGCTGTACTGGTAACCTGCTTTCAGGTTGATACCTGTATTGCGGTAACCATCAATATCACTACCGGTACTTGGCTGAATATTAATACCATCGGTTTCAAGATGAGTTGCTCCTAAACGAACAGAAAATTTTCCAGACTTATGGCCCAGATTAAAGCCATTTTTTGTCGTTGCTCGACTGCCAAACTCAGAGAAAACATTTGCTGAAAGCGCCTGATTAGCCTCGGATGTAATAATATTTACCACACCGGCAACGGCGTCACTACCTCTTAGTGAGCTTTGCGGTCCACGAATAATCTCGATACGTTCTATATCAGCAGTTGAAAAGGTTCCCCAATTAGTCATATCAGCCTGAGATGGATCATTAACTTCAACGCCATCAACCAGAACTAGTAGATGATTTGACTCTGACCCTCTGACACGAATATCAGTCAATGAGCCCAACACACCACTTTGGCTCACAGCAAAACCGGGTACATCACGCAATAAATCACTAACGCTCTGTGCCGCACGCAATTTTATTTGCTCACTATCAATCACCGTAATGGCATTCGCTGAACGATTGGCTGCAATTGGAATAAGTGATGCGCTTACTAATACTTCTTCAATGTCTGAGCTAACATCAGCAGACGCTTGCGCATTAACGGAGGATATTGCAAAAAACGGAACTAGGAATAAACCTAGGTTTAAATGTATTACTTTTTTCATCATAAGAACCTGTACTCTCACCCGAGCATAATTATTTTATTTTCACGGAGGTACACACAGGCGAAAAGACAGAAAAAGACTGTCGATCAGCGCAATACCGCACCCCGCGGTTTGTCTGCAAAGCGACAGGCCGGTCTCCGGACTTGTAAGCGAGCGATTATCTGCTCTGCTAGGTTACCTTCCCATGCCTCATTTGAGCACAGTGGTCATACAACCTAACATTCTTACCTACCGTTGCGGGGGCAGTATCGGAATAACTTAGACTCATGAAAATTACAGAAACTAAGCGCACCGATTTCCCGTTTCACTCTTTGATTTGAGAAATAAAAACAAAGAGAACCTGTTGCCGAAGCAAGCTAATATTTAAACATAGTACAATTATTTATTAAACAATTAATAAATTTAAAATAAGGCCTCTAAGGCTTGAGTCACATTTCGCACAGCAGTGACCCTCATACCTTTAATAGGCTGTTTGGGCTTATTACCCGCCGGCACTATTGCGTGTTTAAACCCATGCTTAGCTGCCTCGCGAAGTCGCTCTTGACCATTGGCCACTGGGCGAATTTCACCAGCAAGACCCACCTCACCAAATACCACCAAGTCATCGGGTAGTGGGTTGTCTCTAAAGCTGGAAATTACTGCCATTATCAGCGCCAAATCGGCACTGGTTTCAAGTACCTTTACACCACCAACAACATTGACGAACACATCTTGATCGCCAGCCATAATTCCGCCGTGCCTATGCAGCACCGCGAGCAACATTGAGAGTCGATTATGATCCAAACCTACGGTTACCCGGCGCGGATTACCCAAATGACTGTCATCAACCAGCGCCTGTAATTCAACCAATAAGGGACGAGTGCCCTCCCAAACCACCATCACAACACTGCCTGATGAGATATCTTCACCGCGCTGAAGAAATATGGCCGAGGGATTAGCTACTTCGACTAGACCCTTATCGGTCATGGCAAAAACCCCCAGCTCATTGACCGCACCAAAGCGATTTTTATGGCTACGCAGGGTTCTAAAGTGACTATCACTGTTGCCCTCAAGCATCAACGAGCAGTCGATCATATGCTCCAATACTTTTGGGCCGGCTAGTGAGCCATCTTTGGTAACATGACCGACTAAAATCAATACTGTATTTGTTTGCTTAGCATAGCGCACTAACATCGATGCACTTTCGCGCACCTGAGAAACACTTCCAGGCGCTGAGGTCACCTCTTCCATATGCATCACTTGAATGGAATCAATCACCATAATTTTGGGTTTCTTCTGCTGAGCAACTGCACACACCGTCTCAACGGAAGTTTCAGCCATAATTTCTAGCTTATCAGTTGGCAACTGCAGGCGAGAGGCACGCATCGCCACTTGCTGAGGGGATTCCTCACCGGTGATATACAAAGCAGACTCTGTATTGGCTAGCTTACATAATGTTTGTAATAGCAATGTGCTCTTACCCGCGCCGGGCTCACCCCCAACCAGAATTACTGAGCCTGGCACAAGGCCGCCGCCTAAGACTAAATCTAATTCGCCAACTGAGGTGCTTATTCTAGGAATCTCATCTAGGGTAATTTCAGAAAGTGTTTTAACCTGCCCATCAACCGCAGCAGCAAAACCTGAGCGCGATATAGGTGATGAGCGTGAAGCGCTTCCAAGACGAACCTCAGTTAGGGTATTCCACGCCTTACAGTCATTACACTGACCTTGCCATTTCCTGTACTCAGAACCACAGTCATTGCATACATACGCTGTTTTGGTTTTAGTCGACAACCCTTCATCTCCATTACTGTTTTTATATACAGTAACTCAAACAGGTGCTATTTTCAATCTCAATTTTTAAACCCATTGATCGGTAAAGCTAGTATTTTCTCGTTCATTTGCAATGTTTCTGATAAAGTATCAGCATGTCATTAATACCCGAAAAATCCATTGTTTTTTCGCCAACTTTAGCCGCTACCATAGGTTTAGAGGAAGCGATACTGCTTCAAATTCTGCAAGAATGTACTAGTCACTCAGAGCAGATAAACAGCAGTGGCTTTGCTTGGACATCTATATCGGGCGAGAAGTTATTGACTTTAAGTCCCTTTTGGAATGAGCAAGATATTCGACGACTAACGGCTAGCCTGCATGAAAAAGGTCTGTTATTGGTGGGTGGCGGCGCCTTTCAGACCCAGCAAGAATTTCGCTTTGCCTTTAATGAGACCAGCGCACCTACAAATAGCCCTCAAGTCAAAGATAGGTCTACTCAATTAGCCCCCAAGGCACAGTCAGCAAAAACTATTGGCAGCAACTGGCAACCCAGTGAAGACTGCTTGCGACAACTTGCACAGCTGGGCGTGACCAACGAATTTGCCCAGCAACAAATTCCTCAATTTGTGACCTATTGGCGCGAGCGAAATATTCCGCGTCACAGCTGGGAAGCAAAGTACATTAAAGAAGTATGGCGACAGTGGCAGCAAGCGGAGGCTGATAGCCATCGTAAAAATAAACAACTTCCCATGACCGGTGACTGGCAGCCCTCACAGGATGCACTCAATATTTTATCTAAGCAGGGCGCTATCAATAGCAATTTTATTGAAGACGCTATTCCAGAATTTATACTCTACTGGCGAGGTACTGGTGAAGCCTCAAGCACCTGGGATTCAAAATTTGTGCAGCATGTCCGCCGCCAATGGCAATTCTTCAATGGCATGATGAGCCAAGATAAAACCCCCAAAACAATAGGTGGGTCTTGGAAGCCTAATGAATCAGTTTACGATGTTTTACAGATGGCTAATATCGAACGGAGTTTTGCCGAAAGACTAATTCCTGAATTTGTGCTTTACTGGCAAGAAAATGGCTCAGCACAATGCTCATGGAGCACGAAATTTTTACAATATGTTAAACGTCAGTGGGCGCGACATATTCAACCCCAGACAGCGGACAAAAACTATGGCAAGCAACAAGGATCTGGTTCAACAGGTCGTATCAGAGATCGCAACATCATCGACGCGCTCTCAGACAGAAGCTGGGCATCCTGAAGATACACCTCAGAACCCTGAACTGATTGATGCCATCAATCAGGTGTTCGCGCTGTTTCAAATAAATTATCACAATCAGTATTTCAGCGCCTTTGGTGATAATACTAAATCAGAAAACTTAGCTAAGAATCTATGGCTTAACAAGCTATCGCAGTTTAGTGCCGACACTATATGTGGTGCAGCCGAAAAAATCATTGCTGACAATGATTACCTTCCCACTCTGCATAAAATGCTTGAAGCCTGCCGCCAAGTGGGCATGCCAAAAGGTCTACCCAATGCTCGCCAAGCCTATTTAGAAGCCTGTAATAAACCCAGTCCCAAGGCAGCTCAAGACTGGTCACATGCGGCCGTTTATCTCGCTGCTCGCGACTGCGGTTGGCATCTTTTGGCCAATGAGACAGAACGTAAAGCTTTGCCGCTATTTAGTGATTGTTATCGCAGTTACTGTGATCGGGTATTAGGGGGGGAAGAATTGGTGATTGAGCCACCCAAAGAATTACCTGAGACCGCAGGGAAAAAAGCTAGTCGCTCAGAAAATCTAAAACAGCTTAAAAAGTTACAACAATTGGTTGAGTGATAATAGCGTCAAAATCCTGATCAAGGATAGGATAAAAATATTGAACGACCCTGATTTTCCAGCTCTATGCCATCGATCCTAATGGCGGATAATCGCCAACCATTAGCCACTAAATCACCCTGCTTAAACGATTGATCATTGGCAAAAAGGCGGTTGGATTTGGAACCCTGCGCGAAAAACATATGCCCACTTATATCTAACACTGGTAAAGCGAACGGGTCTGCTTCAACCGGTGATTGCGCAACAGTCGATTGCTTTTCTATGATCTGTGTAACTGCTGCGCCACTCAGTAATGAATCAGTTTTTTGTACCAAAGACTTTAACCCACCCATGTAAATAACCACAGCCACACACAGAGCCACCAACGAGCATATTGATAATATAAGCGCTGCCTTGTTAGATGAAGTTTTTTGCTCATAAGGATCCCAGCGTGCACTAGCAAAATCCTCTAAATCTTTGGGGTTATCTCGCAATCGATCCTGCTCAGCTTTTTTTAGCGCATTCAATATATAGGACATTAAAAATTACTCTGCTCAAGCAACCCATTACTTAGGGTTGGAATACTGGGCTCAACCAACTGGTTAAGCTTCATAATGGTTTGTCGCCCCACTACACCATCAGCACGAATCCCCTGCTGTATTTGAAAATCTAACACCTTGCCGCGAATGGTTTCAGTGTAATTACCATCAGTTATCAATGGTAAATAGTCACTATCAATTCGCTGCAGCTGTGACTGCAACCACTTAAGTGCAAGTGGATCTTGGTCACCTAGGCGCAAACTTTGAATATCAGATGGAGAATACCAAAGGTAAAGGAAGGCACCATTCCAGCGCTCAATAAACCACTGCAACGTTTCACGACGACTAGTATCACCCGCCTTTAGTAGCACTGAATCAGCGTCTAACTCTGACAACAAATAACTTTTTAACCGGCCATTGTCTTCAACTATCCATGTAATACCCGGCCTATCCACAGCCGATAATACCTCAATATTCGAATTGGTTAGTTTTTCAGCGCCCAAATTATTACTAGCAGCAAGAGCAAATACTTCTTCTTCAGAAAATAATGGCTCAACCTCTATCGACCATTTAGCAAAAAGCTCAGCAAAAGGGTTACTGACCAAAGGCGCTGAAGGAATTGACTGGTCTTTATTTTCAGCTTCAATAGCTAATAGCTCTGACTCTATAAGCGTCAACCCGACCTGTTCACTCGGCTGTATTAGGATTTCATCCGCTTCGATAACCTCAAATAGAGCCTCTACCTGTTGCACAGGTTGGGGATCTATTTCATCACCAACTTCTATTGCCTCAAATTCAATTGTTTCTCTATTAGCTTGATATCGCTCGGCCATTAAGACAGCAAAAATACCGACAATAAATAAGCTGACCAACCATTTTCCAGATGATTTCTTTTGCGGAAGCTGAGTGTCAAATATCTCCATAGCCGCGTTTTTAACCAATTTAGCGGATACCGTTTTAGCCCCAGTGGCGTAGGCTGCAAGCAGCGCATGATGACAAATTAGATTTATCAGCCGAGGAACGCCTTTGGTTAACTTGAATAATGCACTCATTGCGGCATTTTCAAATATCGCCCGATTGGCTCCGGCATGATGCAAGCGGTGATTAACATAATTAGCCACATCAGACTTAGCTAAAGGCAATAGGTGAAAGCGCGCAACAACTCGCTGATTGAGCTGGCGCTGATCTTTTTGCGCTAAGGTTTCTAAAAGCTCTGGCTGACCTACCAATAAAATATGTAACAACTTGTGTGTTGCTGTTTCAAGGTTACTCAGTAAGCGTAATATCTCCAGAACTTCTGGGCTGAGATTCTGCGCTTCCTCAATCACCACAAGGGTTTTTTTACCCTCGGCATGGGCCGCAATAAGATCGGTATTTAGGGCATCAATACAATTTTTTGACAGAGATGTTTGTGCAGACCGGGGTAATTCAATGGACAGTTCCTGACAAATACTTGCCAGCACATCCGTTACCTCTAGGGTGCTATTGAGTACATAGGCCACTCGCACATGTGCCGGAAGCCGCTTTAGCAATGTGCGTGTTAGGGTAGTTTTACCCGTTCCTACCTCACCAGTAAGCAGAACAAAGCCACCCTCGCGATCAAGGCCATATTTTAGATGTGCAACAGCTTGACGATGTTGGCTACTGGGGTATAAAAACCCCGGGTCCGGAACTATAGAAAATGGTTCGCAATTTAGGGCAAAATACTGTTGGTATATGCTCATAACTCACGCTTACTCAGTCTCTTGCGGCTGCCCTTCTTGCAAAATTTCGTTAAGTCTGTCACTTAATTTACTCTGCTTTTTACCATCGAGGTCGCGGCTGATTAAATGCTCAAACTTGCCATCGGATAAATCTTTAGCATCCACTGGATTACGAATTATAGTTGGGCGAATAAACATCATAGTTACCTGTTTATTTTCTGTCTTGGAAGCTCTTTTAAATAATCTTCCCAGCAGAGGGATATCACCCAACAAAGGCACCTTAGCCTCACTCTCTGAAAAAGTATCTTCAATAAGACCACCCAAAACTAACAGCTGTCCATCATCAATCATTACATTAGTCTTGATAGTATTCTTGGAGGTTGTCTGTAAGCCGGCAGAGCCACTTTTGACCTTTGATGACTCCTGCTCAATTTCCAATCGAATGGCATTGCCTTTACTAATCTGCGGCTTAACCTTAAGTAAAATACCCACTTCTTCACGGTTATAGGTGGTGAATGGGTTGCTAGATGTCGAGCCTGAACTATTATTAGTATAACTACCTGTCTGGAAGGGAACCTCTTCACCTGAGGTTAGGGTTGCCTCTTCATTATCTAAGGTCACCACCGATGGCGTCGACAATATATTAGTATCATCATCAGATTGCAGAGCCTGAATAAGCAGCCCCATACCCTTACCTGTTACAGGATCAAAGTCTCCGCCCACAGCTACCGATGATGCCGGAACACTGCCAATAATAGTGGTTAAAGTAGCCGCATCTGGGGTGCCATTGACCGCGGTACCAACTAATGATGAAAGCAATCCGTCAAAATTTGTCAGATAGCCGCCCTTATCTTTGCTGGTATAAAGTAAATCAGCACCTAAGTTTTTGGCTTGGTCTTCAGATAACTGCGCAATAACCGCTTCAATCAAAACCTGTGGCCGTGAAATATCAAGCTTGCCTACAATGTTTTTAATTTCACGAATAACTGCTGCTGGCGCCGCTAAAATTAATGCATTATTTAACTCATCTATTTCAACTTTATAAGCTGCTTTGGCACCGCCTTTTTTGCCTTTAGACGTGCTTTCACCGGCTAGGCGCAATAGTATTTCAGAGGTTAGCAGGCCATCCACTACCGGCTTTAACTCTGAAGCGCGAGAATAATTTAGATAAATAACTTCAACACTGCCTTTTTTGCTTAGCGGTACATCCAGAGATTCCAACATATCGCGAAAAGCAGTTCTAGCAGATCCTGGACCGCTAACAATCACACGATTGTTTAAATCATCCTCTACTAGCGATAGATCTTGTTTTTGCAGTTGTTTTAATTGACCGGCGATATGCACAGCCTCGGCGGCTGAAATATGCTCTAGGGTAATTACCTCAACCGCTGTCTGATCAGGGTCATCAAGCTCGCTGAGTAACATTTTTAACCGATCTACATTCGAGCGAATATCCGATACCACCAGATAGTTACTCTGGTTATAAGCCTGTACTCTAGCACCATTACTCATTAACGGCTTTAACACCGGAATCAATGTCGCCGCTTGAACATAGCGGACTTTGAGAATCTCGGTTACCAGAACACTTTTACCACCACCTGCAAAGTTAAATGACTGGTTAAACGGCACTATTCTAGTTACAGCGCCATCTCGAATAGCCTGATAGCCCTGAACCTGAATAGCTGACAATATGGCTTCATACAGCAGTGACTTATCAATTGATTCTGGAGAAATAATGGTTACCTTGCCTTTCACTCTTGGATCAAGAACAAATGATTCACCGGTAATTTCGGCAACACTTTCGATAACACTGCGAATATCCGCATCACGGAAATTGATCTTTACCATGTCCGCGGCAATTGCCTCAGCAACAAAACCTAGCGAAATAATAAGCGTTGCACACCATTTGATAAGAGCAGGTAATTTTCTCGACTGAGAGACTTTCATAAACTGTAACCGTTTTTTTATATGTAATTTCATTTTAAGGCTTAAATCCAACGTTAGGCATCATTTTAGCGGATAGACTAGCGGCATTGATATAGACAATTTGCTCTTCACCGTCTCGTAAAATTGTTACTGGCAGGTTTGTAGAGGCACTAAACTTAAGCCATTCAGACGGATTTGCCATTATATCGCGAATAGAAACACCATCTACACTAGTCACAATATCGCCATCCTGAATATCTGCCAGTTGCTGCATTTCTAATGATAACTGATTAATTTTAAAACCTGTTTGACCGCCGGCAATCACTGGCACTGCACCAAACATATTGGCTAGTGAGAAGCCACTATCTGGTGTTGCTGAGGTAGCATCTGGACTCTGTGACTGCTCAATAATGGAGTCAGGTTTTTTCATTAACATTTGCTTGTTAACACCATCTTGCCTAACAACTAGTCGATAGCTTTGAATATCCACAATAGTGGTTTTTGTATCTAGCTTTTCACCGGCGAAATGCACTACTTCTTTGGAACCACCAAATTTAACTGTAGCAGATGACTCATCACCCGCAAGCAACACACCTAGTAATTGTGCGTTAATATTTGCCGTGGGCAAGTCGTCATAAATATTATCCAGGTCAACTGGCTTTGCGACTATCTCTTTAGCGCCAAACCAGTTAAAACTTACCTTTGCAGGATAGTTTGCCTGATCAACCATCAGTACTTCCTGTGGTGTCTTGATCTTTTCCATCAATAGCATCGCAGAAAGCAGCAACGTTAAAAAACACATTAAGCCCAGAGGCAATAACTGGATTAATTGTTGTCTGTCTTTTAGTAAAAAATTATTTAGCACGCTGAACCCCAAATTTAGCGTTTAAAATTGCCGGATCCGCTGCATCTAGTGACAGACTTAGCTCATTAAAACTATAACCTTGGCAAGCAATTGCGTAGATTGATTTCATAAACTGGTTCCCGTCTTTACCAGAGAGCGAAAAGATAATACTTTCGTCCTCCTGAGAAACAGACTCTACCTGAATCTGATTGCGGCGCAATAGGTTCGTAAGCTTCACTTTATTTTCGATATTTTGCCTATTCAGTTCGGGGCAATTATTGGCAACTCTCTCGACCGTGGCATGCTGCTCATCAAGCCACATTATATCCGTCTGCAAACCATCAAGCTCAGTTTTCAAGAGGCTGTATGAGTCCCATTTTGGCAATAAAAACATCAATGACAGTATAGGGACTAAGGCAATTGCTCCCAATTTCAAAACTAATTGCTCTCGAGGCTGCAGCGCAGAAAAATAATCCAGTATAACTAAGAGTGCATTCTTCATTGGGCTGCCTCCAGTTTACGAGGAGATAGTCGCAATTCTATTGCATTTTCGTCATCGCCAGGCATCTGAGTCACTGCAACCTGATAACCCGGTATATTTAAATTACGTTTTTTCAAGGCGGAACCATTTTGAACCTGTATTACCAAAGCCTCTTTTTCGTATTGAAGCCCTTTAAGCTGACAACCACAGCCTGTCATTAATTTTTCCACAGCCATCAAACTCGCTACCGGCTCAGTATTTAGACTGATACGCTGAGACATTAAATCCGACAATTTCTTTTCAGCCTCAATTTTAACGTCGCTGGCAGCGGGTCTTTTGCCTTGAAATAAGCGGCTGTAATTTTGTGTTAGACGATTTTCTACCAAACTTATTTGGCCTAAAATATTGGCGCTAGCGACCTGCAAATACATTGCAGATAACAATATTGTTAACACCCCCAAACCAGCGGTTGGCAGCCATTTAAGCAATGAGGCTGAGGATACTGCTGATTTAAATTCACCGGTAAGTAAATTGCATTGACTAGGCAACGCAGAAAATTGCCAATCTACCTCTGAATCATTGATATCAGCACGATCAGTAATTGACTCAGGCACCGACAAATCACTTGGAATAGATAAGGAAACCTTTAGGCTGCTATCATCATCTAATAATGATTGAACAAGAGGCCATGCCATATCTGCACTGGCAGCAAACCCATCAATGACGCCATAACGAACAAGGCATACCCCGTCACGCCAGCCGACGCTAATTCTGTCAGCTTCGTAAGGCAGCGCCATATAATCAGGATACATTGACTTAGCTACAACACCAGAGTTTTTAGCGATACGCTGCCAATGTTGCATCTCTAACTGACTGACCACTAAAATCTGAAGCTGCCCCTCAGGGGTCTGACCGGATACGACAAAGTGCATATCTTCGATAGGCTGTAACAACCTGTCTTCAAGAATCCACGGGATTAATTCTTCCCACTTGCGACGAGGTGCCGAGGGCGCGTCAATCGTATGCACCGCAACACACTCAGATGGCACCCACAGGTCCATACTGACTAGTTCAGAATCTGCCACCGACTCAAAAGCCTCACCCTCATTAGTGATATAGCTATCAAGATTGTGAATATGGTCCACCGGCAATGTCATTTTAAGCCCCAATCATTATGCAAGCTGGAAGTACTTGCTGGTCATCTATAATGTCTGAATCTTTATCAGAATCAGCGCCCTGTGTTAGCTTATCCAAAAACCCAGATGCGCTATCCTTTTCAACACTAGCAGGCACTGTGGTTAAATCTCTGGAGATTATAACCGAATCCTTATTAGAACTGCGCATTATAATGCTTCTTACTTCAATTCTTGCTTCCCCAAGAATAACTTCAATATATAACTCAAAAAATTGCGAGGCCACCCCAACCAGTTCTCTTGGCCAACGGTTCTCTATATCAGGCATCGTAAAGCCTAAATCGAAAGCCAAAATCTCATAAAATTCCTCTATGGTTTCTAGGGGGCGATTAGCGGTTACAGCCTCAGTAAACATAGTATCAACATCGCCACCTAAAGCCATTAGCAATTCATTAGATGCGGTATTTAAATTGATATTAATTATATTATTATCATTGGGCTTTTTATTTTGCAAAACCGGCAATGCTGACATCAATGGCATCAGCCTCTGTACCTCTGCAACCCTGTAGCCGATAACGGAAGCTAATTCACTAGTCTGCACCATCGGCGAATCTGCAATCATTTGCGGTGGCATTAGGCCCTCATAGATATCTCTCTCAGCACCATTGGACCCCATAGTGGAAGAATTAGCATCTAGCCAATCAATCACCGTTGCTAAACGATCAATATCATAGGGTATCTCTTGATTGCGCAATAGATTGGTCCACACCTTAGCAAAACTACTTTTGTCACCGCTGATAGCAGAAACTAACTCGGTATAATTTTTATAGGCTAACAAACTGTTAATATTAAAACGGCTTTGCAAATCAGAAATACAGCCATTGATTAAGCCCCCGTCAACCGGCATCGCTGGAATAGCCTGAGCCCATATCTCATCAAAATGATCGAATTTTCGATCATCTTCATCTAATAGCTGTCTTGCCCAGCTTTCAGCACTTAAAGCCAAAAGAAAAGCCTGATCCTGATGCATGGATAACGACGCCTGAGCCACATTTATTTGATGACGATAAAATATATTACCCAAAACCAACACTATGCTAGTCATCAAAATTAATGCAGCAATCAAGGCAACACCGGCTTGTTTGGTTCGCGACTTATGCTTCAAGAGTTCACCCCCAAAAACAGTCTTGAGGTTTCAATATTATTTTTGAGCCTTATGGTCACTTTTACCATTTTGGGTAAAGGGCTAGAATTAGACTGTTTAGGTGGTGGCCAATCGGGGGTATAGCCATTTAAAGTATCCAGATGCTCAAACAAAACCTCTGCCACATCTTCAAGCAACACAAGCGACACGCCCTCACTGTATCTTAGCGACTCAGTTATGCCCCATGATTGCCGGATAAACTGCCCTTCGTCTGTAAGACTATAACTAATTCGTCTAATGCCACTAGGATTTGTCGCCACCATTGGACCGCCGCCACGGGTAAAGCGAACCCCAAACTGACTGCTATCCGTTTCATAAGGAAGCTGCTGACCGCCCAATCCATCTTTAAATGGACGATTTCTTAGATGCAATAAATCTCGATGAATAATCTGCCATGCTCTTTGAATTTGCATACCGCTCGACTGATCATTTCGACTGCGCTCATCGGCGCCGATAACAACCTCAATCGCCTGATAGGACATCAAGGAAATTATTGCCAACAAGGATAGCGAAACAAGTGTTTCTATCAGGGTAAAACCACCCTGAGATAAGCGCGCTTTTTTATTTGAGAATATACGTAAACTCACGATTAATTCTCGATTAAATACAGTGTTAAAGCACTTGAATTGCGATCACTGCCTCTCAACTGAACCCTGGCCTCATAGCGATATAAATCTTTACCCACCGCTGGCTTAACCTCAAGAAACCAGTTCCAATCCTGACCATTCTGACTTTCCATGCCTTTTTGCTTAATGCCGCCTTTATCCTTCTGCCCTACCCAGCCTTCAGCATGTCGGTACTTATTTAATAATGTATTCCAGGCAACCTGAGAGCTAATCATCTTGCTATTAAGATACCCGCGCTGGTCGGCGTATTGATGCACAGTTGAAATAGCGCCACCTAACACTAAACCCAAAATAGCCAGTGCAACCACAACTTCAATCAGCGTGAATCCTGCTTTTGAACTGGAGTAAATCACTTTTTCTTTTTCTCCATCTTAATAAGCAACTCTTCCGCATCCCAATAATAACTATAGATTGTTTCATAGCCGCTATAACTCAAATGAAAAGTACCCGCTGGCTCGGCATAGCCATCTGGCAAGAACATTAAAGTCGGCTCAATCGGCTTTTTCTTCTTGGTGGATTTTTCACCCCTATTGCTAGAAGGATCTTGGGTGGAATTTTGTTGTTGCGAAAAAAGGGCTTTTTCATCAGGATTATCTGGCAGCCACTTAATGGCTGCATCATCACCAAGCTCTACCGGCTCAGGAAAGGATACCCTTACCCATTGATTACGGTAGTAAATTGCCGCACTTAAATCAGTCACTTTTTTGGATTTTTTATCAACTTCCAAAGCAACCCCAAAAGCAGCACCCTGCATAACAGCCACATCAGCAAGTTGATTTAACCAAACCGAAAGCTGTTCAGCCTCGCTGGCATAGCGCCTGTTCATGGTCTGATTGATAGAACCGGCAGCAATAGTTGCAATCAATGCAAGAACTGCAATCACCACCATAATTTCTATCAGTGTATAACCGTTTTGGCGGCCGCATTTGGTCTGCAAAATCAATCCTTACTGGACGTTCCAGTTACCCCAATCCTTATTTGACCCCTCACCACCAGAGACGCCATCGGCACCATAGGTATAGACATCAATATCTTTACCCTTTGAGCCTGGATTGCCATAAAGATAAGGTGTTTTCCAAGGATCATTAGGCACTGCATCTAAGTAGGGTCCATTCCAATTATCAACGCCTGCAGGGGCCGTAACTAGTGCCTCTAAACCCTGAGACTGAGTTGGATATCTAAAGTTATCTAGGCGATAAAACTTTAATGCATTCTCAACTACCCTGATATCTTGCGCCACTCTGGTTCGCTCAGCTTTTTCAACCTGATTAAAAACCCTTGGTCCAACCATAGCTATTAACAGTCCAATAACCGCAACCACAACCATCATTTCGATTAGAGTAAAACCCGCTTGTTTTCTTTTGTTTGTTACTTTCATTTTTGATCCCCTTGTATAACTTTAGCTGACAATTTATTGACCCTGCCAAGCTCTAAACCATATTACCCATATCCATGATCGGCAACATTACCGCCGCAACTACCGACAAAATAATACCACCCATAAAAATAATAAGAATTGGATTGATTAACTTTAAAAATACCTCTACCGCGTTAGCCAAACGCAGCGAGTAATAATCTGATACACGCATTAACATCTTATCTAATTCACTTGAGGCTTCACCACTACCGACCATATGCACCAAGAACCCGCTACCTACTTTGTTTTCTTCTAAGGCTTTTTGCAGCGATACACCTCTACGCATACTCTCTGTCACCTGCTCCATTTTACTGCGCAGATAAAGATTGGTTACCACTGCCGATGATATTTTAAGCGCGGCCAACGCCGGCACGCCATTACCCAAAAGCACGCCAAGGCTTCTCGACCAATCAGCAACATTAGCCATAGTTGTCCATCGGCCTAAGCCGGGCAAACCCAGAACCACCTGATGCCAACGTTTCCTGCGATCATCGTCGCGCAAAAGCCAGGAAATAGTCCCACCCAATATAAGCCCAAACAACAACAGATATAAACCATACTGCTGAGTGAAATCACTGATGGCGATAATAATTTTTGTAATAGTTGGCAGTTCACGATTTGAGCTGATGAAAATGGCGGTAATTTTAGGCACAACCCAAACCATCATCATAGAAACAACCAGCATAGAGGCGCCCAAAAGAGTCGCCGGATAAATTAACGCTCTGGTAACTGTTTTCTTATTTTCAGCGCTGGTTTCAATATCTTCAGCTAAGCGCATTAAAACGGTATGTAGGTGTCCGCTCTCTTCACCAACCCCAACACCAGCAAGAACGCTTTCGGGAATTTTATAGGGCGAGCGGCGCATGGCCTCAGAGAAGCTTCGCCCTTCAATAATCTCAGAGCGCCAGCTTTCGACCATTCTTTTTTGCCGATCTGTTTCAGCCTGCTCAATGGTCATACGCATTGCATCTTCAAGCGGCAATCCTGACTGTATCAAGATGGCCTGTTGTTGCAATACGAGGGAAAGATCAAATTCATTGACCTTGGAAGTTCTGCCTAATTTAGATTTAGGCGATGATTTTGCAACTTCGGTAAGCTTTGATGGCAGCAGTTTCTTTTCTTTTAAAATACGTCGCGCATGACGCTCTGAATCCGCAGAAACAACACCGTCTACTAACTTTCCGGAAACATCATAGGCTGCATAATCAAAAGTCGGCATAGCTGTTTACACACTCGTAACCCGAAGCACTTCTTCTACCGTAGTAGTTCCCTCACGCACAAGACTAAATCCTGCCTCACGAATACTTGGGACCTGCTGACGAATTGATTGCTCTAGTTCTATTTCACCGGCATTCTCATGGATGAGTGACTGTAGTTCAGCGCTAACAGTGACCAACTCAAATAATGCCTGACGACCCGCAAACCCTGTATTATTACAATGCTCACAGCCTTGGGACTCGTAGATTGGGGTGCCTTTCTTGATATTTAGTAGGCCACTTTGATACTCATCGGCAGGAACCTCTTTGCGGCAGTGGGTACAGAGCTTACGCATAAGACGCTGGGAAATAATGCCTCTTACGGTCGAAGCCAACAAGAAGCTGTCAACACCCAAGTCTTGCAATCTGGTAATAGCGCCAGCGGCAGTATTGGTATGCAGAGTGGATAACACAAGGTGGCCGGTCAAACTAGCCTGAGTTGCGATTTCTGCGGTTTCGCCATCGCGAATCTCACCAATCAATATAACATCTGGATCCTGTCGCAAAATTGCGCGCAGACCTCGAGCAAAAGTCATGCCCGCACGAAGATTAATTTGCGTCTGACTAACACCCGGAAGATCGTATTCCACCGGATCTTCAACAGTCATAATATTGCGCCGTTGACGGTCCATTTGCTGTAATGCAGCATAAAGCGTAGTGGTTTTACCCGAGCCAGTAGGGCCTGTCACCAAAATAATGCCGTGGGGCCTTGAAATAAGCTGATCCAATTCCTGCTTGGTGTCTTCAGGCATACCTAACTGCTGCGCCTTGAGCTTGCCCGCATCCTTATCAAGCAATCGCATAACCACTCGCTCTCCATGACTTGAGGGCATGGTAGAAACTCGCAAATCTATATTGCGACCACCGATTAAAACACTCATACGACCATCTTGCGGCAAGCGCTTCTCAGCAATATCTAGCTTGGACATTACCTTGATGCGCGAAATCAATAATGGTGCAATTTGCACAGATGGGGTCAATACTGTTCTAAGAACGCCATCTAGGCGAAAGCGCACCAAGGCCTCTTTCTCGTAGGGTTCTATGTGAATATCAGAGGCATTTTCTTTTAGGGATTCTGTCAGCACAGCATTGAGCAACCTAACAATCGGCGCATCATCATTTTCTGCATCTAAAAGATCACTTACATCCTCTAAATCTGCTGCCGCAGACTCCATATCAACAAAATCTTTGATATCTTCCATAACCGCTTCGGACGTACCTGAACGGCCGCTATAAATTTGACTAAGCTGAGCATCAAATTCAGCCTCAGCCAGATGGGTCACTGGCAATTTAGCACCCGTCACACGCCCTACCTCAGCGATCGCCCATAGCGGTGCTGCTGGGCCAACCATTAGCTGCTCCTGCTCGCTATCCACGATCACTCGATTCACTCGAGCAAATTCAAAGGGCAATAATTTTAGCGCCTGCTGTTCCAACATAAATCTTACTCTGAAGGTTACAAAAACTTGGTAAATGTTTTTTTAAAAGCCGAAGGAAAACATTACCATACAGATATGTAAAGTATACACCGCGGGTTGTGTTTACAACCTATTTAAGTGCCGACTTAACGATTATTGGCTAATATTAAAACGGTTGACCATCAATTTTATAATTATATAAGCCAATCTTATTCTTGAACTGGCTTGATGCCCGCCACGCTGGGAAATGGAAATGGGCTTATATTGCCACCCTTGGGCGCCTCAGAAATCTTACAGGCACCTTCCTTTTCTACTTCATCAATTCTCACTACGGATTGCATCGGAATAAAGCTGCGCTTAACCGATGAAAACTCGCTTTTTAATTTTTCTTCTGCCGGATCAACGATCGTTTTTGATCGCTCTCCAAACACAAATTGCTCTACCTCGAGAAAACCCCATAACTCACTCTGAAACACATGCTTGGCATATATTTCATAAACCTCTCCCTGATTGAAGAAAGTAATTCTGTATATAGGCTCATTAGTCATTTAAAAATCACACATCTACTAGTAAAAAAACGGCGGCAATCATAACACAAAACACGCGTGATAATATTGCCAATTAATGACGTAAAGCTATAATGCTCACCACCTTAATAAACACTAAAGCGTTTCTCTCATGGCAACTGAATCTGTAAAAAAATTGCATATCGTAACTCATGGCTGCCAGATGAATGAATATGACTCGTCGCGCATGGCAGACCTGCTTGGCGAAAGCCACAATATGGTGGCCACAGACAATGCCGATGAAGCTGATGTTTTACTGCTTAATACCTGCTCAATTCGTGAAAAAGCACAGGAGAAAGTGTTTCACCAATTGGGACGATGGAAAAATCTCAAAGACAAAAACCCTGACTTAGTAATTGGTGTAGGCGGCTGTGTCGCCAGTCAAGAAGGCGAAGCTATTGCCAAACGAGCACCTTTTGTTGATGTTATTTTTGGGCCACAAACATTGCATCGCCTGCCCGAAATGATTGAAACGCAAAAACAAGATGGCACTGTAGCTGTGGATATCAGCTTTCCCGAAATAGAAAAATTTGATCGCTTACCCACGCCCGAAGCCGATGGAGTTAGCGCATTTGTTTCGATTATGGAAGGCTGCTCTAAATACTGCACCTTTTGTGTTGTGCCCTATACTCGAGGTGAAGAAGTAAGCCGACCACTAGCCGATGTTTTATCCGAAATCAGTGAACTTGCTCAGCAAGGCGTGAGAGAGATTAATCTGCTAGGGCAGAATGTTAATGCTTACCGAGGCGACATGCCCGATGGGTCTGTGTGTGATCTGGCTGAATTAATCACCTACGCTGCTGAAATCGCAGGCATTGACCGTATTCGCTACACCACATCGCATCCAGTCGAGTTTTCTGACGCGCTTATTGATGTTTATGCCAAGGTACCCGAATTGGTGAGCCACTTACATCTGCCTGTGCAAAGCGGCTCAGATAGAATTTTAATGGCAATGAAGCGCGGCCACACAGCCATTGAATATAAATCAAAAATACGTCGTCTACGCGCAATACGACCAGATATTAGTATTTCTTCAGACTTTATTGTCGGCTTCCCCGGTGAAACTGAATCCGATTTTGCCGCCACCATGAAGCTCATAGAGGAAATTGGCTTCGATACTTCTTTTAGCTTTGTTTATAGCGCTAGACCCGGCACCCCCGCCGCCGACATCCCAGATACTGAAGATGAGAGCGTAAAAAAACAGCGGCTGAAAATCCTGCAGGATCGTATTGTTCAAAATGCCTTTGAAATAAGTCGACGTATGGTTGGCACCCAGCAGAGGCTTCTGGTCACCGGCGTATCCAAAAAAGACCCCGGACAGCTTCAGGGACGCACAGAAAACAACCGCGTGGTTAACTTTTCAACTGATAACCATGAATTAATTGGTCAGTTTGTCGAGGCTGAAATTACCGAAGCCCTACCCAATAGTTTGCGCGGCATCCTTTGCGATACGATTGGATAAGGGCTTATTATACTCGCCTAAACTTCTCCCCTAGGGGAATAAACTTTAGATTTTTAAACAGCGAAAGTGTCGCCCTCCTTTACTCAAGCCTGAGGTTTTTCCAGATCACCAGCTAAACCTAAGACATTTACACAGACGACTACACCAAGAGTTTGTGTTGTTTCTGCCTGCTGGCTTTTCAGGATATTGATCAATCTTAATGCTGCCTTCTTTATTAGTATTCGATGCGTGAGAATTACTGTGATCGCGGCTGACATCAGGAGCAGAAGCATCCATTCCAATAACATTGGAACTTCCCCCTTCAGAGTTATTTTCATCTATACAAAATAACTCTGAAGGCTGAGCGCAAGATGCAATATCCTCGGAGGAAGCATCCATTCCAATAACATTGGAACTTCCCTCTTTAGAGTTATCTTCATCTATACAAAATAACTCTGAAGGCTGAGCGCAAGATGCAACATCCTCGGAAGTTGTCGGCGAATTTGGCCTATCTGGAAGGCACTGTAGACTTTTTTCAACTAACTCGACCGTTATCGTTACTTGCTCGGTGTCGCCGCCCCTTATCACGAGGAGCTCTAGCCTATCACCATCTGAGTGCTGCTCTAATATACTGGAAACTTCTTTTTTTGAATTAATAGGCTGACCATCAATACTAACAACAATATCATTTTTTAATAGGCCCGCCTGTTCTGCGGGAGATTGTTCCATCAGATACGCGACAATAACTCCGCCCCGCCGCCGATTAATTCTCAGCTTGATTCGCTCTTTGGCGCTTAATTTACTGACATCTTTAAAATAAACGCCCATAAATACACGGCGGGGGCTATCAAAAGTTTCGAAGCCAAGCTCATCAGGCACTTCCGACATATTAGAAAAATCAGCTTCCTGCTTCTCATTTTTACAGTCAACGTCATTGCTTCCCCCTTCCAGCCGCCGCCTATCTGCATTGGCTTCATCACAGATTAATAAATTTTTGTGGTACATGACTATTCCTGAATCTGGGTTAGTACCTTCATTAAAAAACTGATAAACCTTGTCGCTATTAATCGGCTTGTCTTTAAAAATACTACTTAATTCTTCGGCAATAGATCTCATGTCTGAAAGTTTATTTTTACCCGTGAATATGAATTCACATAGACTACTCTTACTGCCACAGTTTGCAGGATTTTTTGTGAAATAATGCCTAAATGCTTCATACTTTTTCCATAAGATATATCCATCTGCCATTCTCATATAGCTAGTTGGCAACACCATATTATTACCATCTGGAAAATAGATAATGACTACAATATCCGTTTCAATAATACGTAACCCTTTACTGAAATCATTATGAAATTTCTTTGCCACTTGAGCATATAAATCTGTAATTTTTTCAATCACATCATTAATCGCCATGTCATTGATACGACTCAAATCGACAATCGCCATGTCATTGATATGACTCAAACTTAATAGGTTTTGACATAATTGGTTAAAACTATAGCCTGACTGAGAACAAGATAGAGCGTATTGAAATCCTAGCGCCTCCACTAAATCAGATAGAATACCGATTTCTGAAGCAGCAGTAGCCACATCATAAGCTAACGCAGCTAAAGCTAATGCTGTCAGATTCCTCTTTTTAGACGGAGCGAGTTCGTTTGAATAATGAAACTCTAATATTTGATGTGAATCCTTAATAGCCTTATCTTTTAACTCTTTTTTTGTGCTTTCTGAGGGTAATTCTGTAAAACTTTCCCCATAAGCCTGTTGAAATCCTTGAGCCATACCCCAAACCAACATAATTGCTAATACGCCAATCAACCGCCAAGAGCGCCTTCCATTTGCCATAATATCCATTGTTAACCTTCCCTGATTAATACCAACCAAACTAAAATTTAATAAAGTGCAATGCCTCACCAGTGGCAGTTTGCTGTACTACATATAGAAAACACTGCATCAATACCTTTTCGCACATTTTTATGCTTTGCCATCCAGCCCTTCAATGCCCAATATATTTGTCTGCATTATTTGTTATTGCAAACTGCATATTCCAGAACAACAACCCTCGTTTTGTGGGGATGGTTCAGAAGCAATGACCGATTCAGACCTACTACCAATTGGAACAGTAAATTCAGTAATACTGTTACTACTCTCTTCTCGTTCGCTTTGGCTTTGACTTTGACTTTGTTGCGAGTCGTTATAGATCGAATAGCACAATTGCTGTTCACGTTGTTGCGGGCCTGTACCAGACGCCTCTAGAGGCGGCACGTGATAAATTATTGGTGAAGCTGAGATACTTAGGTACTGGCGTTTGCTTTCAACCCCGCCTTTGCTTTCGCTTTCATCCTCATATTCGCTTTCATCCCTGTTTTCGCTTTCATCCTCACCTTCTATCTCTTCACTGATTGTTGTTAAATCGGTGAAAGATGTATCTACAATAGATTCATCGGATGAGCAGGGCTGAAGCGGATCCGGTTGCTTTTCCCACGCTTGCATTAGAGACCTTTTATTTCTTTTACAGGCACAGGCACAAGCCTGACAGACTGATAGATCCCTATACACAATTACGGATTGATCGTTAGATGAATCTTGATGCTCAGAAAAATAGCGCTCAATAATGGCTGATACATTTGTAGACGCCAACTGGCTATCAAATTTCTCCTTAACGCTGTATGTACAATGACTATTCTCACATTGCCCTAGCTGATTGAAATATTCGCGCTTAAAATAGTTATATTTTCTCTGCACCGCATCGGTTACAAAATCCTCAAGCAATGTAATATGGTGTCCGCTTGCAAAATAGACGCGCCATATATGACCCATTTCAATAATACTTAGCCCTGAGTTTGAGTTTGAGTTTGGGTTTGAGCTTGAGTTTGGGTTTGGGTTTTGATGGAATCTTTCAGCCACTCTGTTGTACAACGCCAGAATGTTGTTAGCTATATAATCAGTAGCCCCAAAATCCATACCTAATAAGGGTTCTAAATTAGCCTTTAGTTGTTCGCATACTGTTGTCCCCTCGCCGCTATTTAACTGACAACCTGCAAGATCAGCTAGTGCTTTATTTAGCTCTTTTAGATCGGCATTGGTATTTCCTAGCACCTGCGAAAGCGCATATGCCTCTTGTAGACTAATCTCAATCACACCAGTAGCCGCTAGTTTCAGTGCAGCTGCGAAAAAAGCTTGGCTGGTATATGCCGTCTCTAGGTACTCACCGGCAGCTAACGGAAATAAGGGCATTAGTTGCCGTCGCTTGGACTCCCTTGGATGCAACCCCGCTTTGATATGGTTGATATAAACGTCTGACGACTGTGTTATATGTTCAAGAAAACTCTTTTTAAAGTTATTAATTGCTTGCAATTGGTATTGCTGAATACCACCTTCAATCACCTGAGCCTTTTCAGGGGCCGCCCCATAAGCCCTTTGAGTCACCGCCAAAGTTACCATAATCGCCAATGCACCAAACAACCGCCATAGGTGTCTTCCATTCACTATAATATTCATTGTTAATCCTCCTTGATTACTACCAAGCCAACTAGCCCAAGCCTTAATAGTGGATTTGACCGTTAAATATTGACCAACACTGCAATTAGAAAAAATGATTTCCTGTTACCAACAAAAGTACATAAGCTGTTAGGCACTATAAGTAGCTTACTATTGCATATAGCAACCAGCTCCAGAACAATAACCCTTATCTGTGTCCTGTTTTGAGTTGTCAATTTCAATTTCGCGTTCTTCTCGCACTAGGCACTTAGTTTCTCCCGAGCTATTATGTTCAAATAACTTAATATCGCAGTCTATGTTGTCTCCAATTTTTTTAGGAACCCTATAGCAAGAAGGCGCTTTTGGCGGCTTATTAAGCAAAGATTTTTCTTGGCTTGGCCGAGGACTTTTTTTGTGCGGTTCGCAAGCATCTCTCTGGGACATGAGGACCTCCCGAAGATCTTCATTCAATTGACCCTCAAGGGCATCAAATTCAGTAAGCTCGCTGCTATTCTGCTCTTGGTTATATTTATCTTCCGCGCCCTCCTTTTGTTTTCTCTCCTCACAACCAAACCTAGGAGTTTTCGCGGAAAACTCTTTTTTATCAGTCAACTCATTCTTGACCTGGTTGAAATAATCTACAGGTTTGTCGTCGCACCAGCGCATTCCCGCTCCCATTCCACTGAGGTTATTACTATTATCTTTTGCTACTGCTTTTTTGTTCCATTTTTGCCTAGTTTTTGAATCTGAGCATTGCATCAATAGCCTATGATTACCTTCACCATCAATTTGCGCATCACAGATTAATAAATTTTTGTGGTACATGACTATTCCTGAATCTGGGTTAACACCTTCATTAAAAAACCTATATACCTCTTCGCTATTAATCGGCTTGTCTTTAAAAATACTACTT
>CALKMW010000006.1 GCA_938092205.1 uncultured Pseudomonadales bacterium | reverse complement strand
TTTAATTTAGTCTATTAGCTCAACCAAATCATTGATTTTTATAGAAAACTAAACAGTATTGAATCAAACCATCATGCCATAAAAGCACAAAAAATCAAAAGTGAATTAATATACACCTGTTTTAACTGTCCGAGTAAATCTTAATCACATTGACCCATTTTCAAAGCCACATCAATCTGCTGTATATCTAAAAATAACTAGGCGGTCTATTCTGGGTGCTACAAGAAAATATTTACTTGGAAATTCAAAAAAGCATGCATCCATACTCAGACTACGTATATTCGAAAGACTTCAGAGTTTTGGGGTTAATGAAATAACTGTAGCGCCATTTTCATGCGCCTTGAGTTTGCTTTCGTTGCAAACCAAGAATTTAGGATAAATGAGGCAAAAAACTGCGTTTACCGACAAAACAGCCCAAATATTGACGTCTTTTTGCAATTATAAGTAAAAAAAACGGTTATCAATTGATTAAAACGCTGTGAAAAATTATAATTTTTGTAATTTTACTACAAATCAAGGTTTCCCTCCTATGTTCAAAATAGCCATTAATGGTTTTGGCCGTATTGGTCGCAATATTGTCAGAGCTTATTACGAACGTCCTGAGCTTCACGATAAACTTCAAATTGTTGCAGTTAACGATTTGGGTGATGTTGAAATCAGCGCTCACCTTCTTCAGTTTGATACAGTCCATGGTCGATTTAACCAACAGGTTGAAGTTGGCGATAACAAAATGACTGTCAATGGAGATGAAATTAAGTGGTTCTGTGAACGGGACCCTGCCAATCTTCCTTGGGGTGACCTAGGGGTTGATGTGGTATTTGAATGTACAGGCGTTTTCACAAAAAGAGATAAAGCCGCACTTCATATTGCTGGCGGCGCTAAGAAGGTAATTATTTCTGCCCCTGGCTCTGGTGTTGATGCTACGATTGTTCATGGTATTAACCACGATCAACTAACCTCATCTCATGAGATAATTTCGAATGCTTCTTGTACGACTAACTGTCTTGCACCTTTGGTAGCACCTCTGCAAGAGGCTATGGGTATTGAATCTGGTTATATGACTACTGTTCACGCCTATACCAACGATCAACAATTAAGTGATGTTTATCACTCAGACGTTTACCGTGCTCGTTCTGCAACCCAGTCAATGATCCCAACAAAAACTGGGGCAGCTGTTGCAATTGCAGATGTAATTCCTGAATTAGCAGGCAAGCTTGATGGCATGGCTGTTCGTGTACCAACTATTAATGTTTCTCTGGTTGACCTAGTGATTAATGTTGGAAGAGATACCAGTGTAGAAGAAGTTAATCAGGTACTTAAAACAGCAGCCGAGGGTGATCTTGGAAGCGTATTGAGCTACTGCGATCAACCTCTAGTGTCTGCTGACTTTAATCATATTGCTTACTCAAGTAACTTTGATTCTTTGCAAACCCGTGTTAACGGATCTATGGTAAAGGTTATGGCCTGGTACGATAACGAATGGGGTTTCTCAAACCGCATGCTAGACAACAGCCTTGTACTCTTAAACGCGGAATAATTTTTTATGCCAAGAAGAACCAAAATCCTCGCAACACTTGGGCCTGGCAGCAGTGATGAAGCCAACCTGACTAAGCTTATTCAGGCAGGCGTCAATGTTTTCCGACTGAACTTCTCTCACGGCAGCGCTGAGGAACATACTGAGCGCGCAATGACTATTCGCAAAATTGCTAAGTCATTGCAAATGCCTGTGGGTATTCTATGTGATATGCAGGGTCCAAAAATACGTATTGGCAGCTTTGCCAATGACGCTAAAATTGATCTCGCTGAGGGTGATATATTTAGCCTTGATAGCAATATGGATAAAGAGGCCGGCAATCAGGATGCTGTTTATATTGAACAGGAACTTCTGGAAGATATGGATGCTGGCGATGTATTGCTATTAGATGATGGCCGCCTAACCTTTGATATCTTAGAAAAGTCTGCAAGCCTAGCCCGCTGTAAAGTGGTTCAGGGCGGCGTACTTTCAAGTAAGAAAGGTGTTAACAAATTTGGCGGCGGTCTTTCTGCTGATGCCTTAACCCCCAAAGATAAAGCTGATATCAAAACTGCGGCTGCCTTAAAAACGGATTATCTTGCCATTTCCTTTGTTCGAGCAGCGGCTGATGTTGAGCTTACTAGAAAGCTTCTTAAAGATGCTGGTAGTAGTGCACATATTATCGCTAAGGTTGAGCGTGCAGAGGCTATTACTGAAGAATTCTTACCCGGCATTATCGAAGCCTCTGACGGTGTGATGGTTGCTCGTGGTGACTTGGGTGTTGAGATTGGTGATGCCAACTTGGTCGCTGTTCAAAAGCAATTGATTGAAGCGGCTATGGCGGCGAATAAAGTAGTTATTACCGCTACACAAATGATGGAATCAATGATTACTGCACCAACCCCAACCCGCGCTGAGGTGTTTGATGTTGCCAACGCCGTGTTGGATGGAACCGATGCTGTTATGCTTTCAGCTGAGACTGCCGTAGGTAGCTATCCTGTTGAAACCGTTACCGCTATGGCTAGAGTGATTGAAGGCGCTGAAAAGCACCCTCTAACCCAACGCTCTAAACACAGAATCGATGAGACTTTTGAACGCATTGATGAGTCTTTGGCTTTATCGGCAATGTATGTTGCTAACCACCTCAAGGGTGTTAAAGCGGTAATCTGTATGACTGAGACTGGCTTCACGCCATTGTTGATGTCCCGAATCACCTCATCCTTACCAATCTATGCATTTGCTGAAAAAGCAGGTACCTGTGAAATTACCGCGCTGTATAAAGGTGTTGTGCCGGTTCCTTTTGAAACCTCTACTCTGGAACCGTCTGATATCAACCATTTGGCAGTGGAAAAACTGCGTGAATATGATGCGGTTGCTGATGGCGATCTGGTTCTTATCACTAAGGGCGACTTTGTCAATGTTCAGGGCGGCACCAACACCCTGAAAATTGTTCGCGTCGGCGACGAAATACGCTAGCAAAAAAAAAGCCCTCTGCAGTAATAACAGAGGGCTTTTTATCTTTCTTTTTAATTAAATCCTAACTTGCCCAATATACAGTCACAGGCACCTGTGATTGTTGTAACACTGACCTAATAGGAAGCTCTGTCGCATCGGTTCCTGCCTGAGCCTGCTCAAGTACCTTTTGTTTGTTTTCTCCACTTATATGGATAATTAGGCAGTCTGTGTTTAATAAACGCGGCAAAGTCATGCTCATACGCTCATGTGGTGCTGCTGTTGGTGTAACCGCAATACAACTACAACCTGAATCAAGATCTAGACCTGATGCAAGCGCTGTAGCTCCAGGGAAAAGAGACGCAGTGTGACCATCGTCGCCCATACCCAAAATCACCACAGTGAACTGACCGTACTCTGATAGCTCTGCTTCAAGCTTGGCCTGACCGTCAACAGCGCTTTCAGCTGAGTTTTTAAGTGACAAAAACTGTGCGCAATGAGCTTCATTGATCAATAAATTTTCTCGCACTAATTTTTCATTGCTATCTTTGTGGGCATTATCAACCCAACGCTCATCGGCTAGAGTTACGGTGACTTTTTCCCAGTCTAAAACCTGCTGAGATAGCTGATGGAAAAAACCCATAGGGGTTCTGCCGCCAGAGAGAATCAGAGAGGCCTTACCCTGCTTTTCAATAGCTTTTTTTAGACGCTCACTCACTTCTGCCGACAATGACATATCTAGTGCAGAGGTGTTTTCAAACTGTTTTAAATCCATAATGTACTCCCGCTTAGCAATAGTTTAGGCTAGATACCAGCTTCTACCATCATTTTCCATGAGCGATTCCGATTTTCCTGGACCCCAAGAACCGGCACTGTAATATTTAACACCATCGCCCTTATCAGAACATGCTTGCAGCAGTTCATCACACCACTGCCATGAGGCTTCAACTTCATCACGGCTAACAAATAACCATTGATCCCCATTCAATACCTCTAAAAGTAGTCGCTCATAGGCATCTACTATTCTTCCGTCTTCATTTGGATCTAGGAAATCCAGATTTAGCGTTCGTTTTTCAAGACTTGAGCGCTCTTTCATACACTGCTTTTTAGACAGCATCTCAAGCTGAATACCCTCGTTGGGCTGCAGGCGAATAACCAGGCGATTATTTGCTTCAGAGTCATCATCAGAAAAGATCGCATGAGGGTTTTCTTTATAGGTAATCACAATTTGCGTTACCTTTTCCTGCATTCTTTTGCCAGTACGAAGATAGAACGGCACGCCAGCCCAACGCCAATTATCAACAAAGACTTTTAGAGCTACGAAGGTTTCAGTATTACTATTAACCTCAGCACTACCCTCTTCTTCCATATAGCCAACTACTGGTTCGTCTGCAATAGAGCCCGCTGAATACTGGCCACGCACCGCATGATCGGAAACATTGATTTTGTTGATGGGCATCATAGCTTTAAGAAGCTTTACTTTCTCCGCGCGGATTTCATCCGCTTCCATCTTATTTGGCGGCTCCATAGCCACTAGAGACAGCAACTGTAACAGGTGATTCTGCACCATATCGCGCAACTGTCCTACACCATCATAGTAGGTCCAACGCCCTTCAATACCTACTGTCTCTGCCGCTGTAATTTGAACGTGGTCAATACAGCTATTATCCCACTGACTGTGAATAATTCGATTGGCAAACCGAAGTGCCAGCAGGTTCTGTACAGTCTCTTTACCTAGGTAATGATCAATGCGGTAGATACCGCTTTCTGGGAAGAATTTACCCACTGTATCATTAACTAACTTAGAGCTTTCTAAGTCATGTCCAATCGGCTTTTCCAACACAATTCTAGACTTGGAATCAATGCAGTTTGCATCGTCGAGATGCTGACAAATAGTACCAAACATACTAGGTGGTGTAGCCATATAAAAGATCAGCGTTCGACTGTCGTCTGACCACTCTTTGAGTGCCTTGAACTGGTCTTTATCAGAAAACTCGATACGAATATATTCAATACGTTTTTTGAATCTAGCCCAAACAGTATCGCACCAGTCATCACCAAGATTGGTCTTAAGTGTTTCACCCATTTGATCGACAAACTCTGAAGAATCAAGCTCTTGGCGCGCAATAGCGGCTATGCGCGTATTAGGGGTCAACAAATCGGCTTTATCTAGCTGAAAAAGTGCTGGAAAAAGCTTTCGACGAGAAAGATCGCCTCGCGCCCCAAATAGAACTAAATCAATTTTACTACTACTCATGCTTATACCTCGGTAGTCTAATACTACTACTTATTTTTCGTATTCTATACTATTGCAGCCGCTTCACGCGCTAACTGCTCGATCTCTGCCCAGCGTTTTTCTCGTATATCTTTTGGCTTGGCAATCCATGACCCGCCGACACACATTACATTGGGCAAGGTTAAGTAATCTAAGGCATTGCCCAAGCCAATACCGCCAGTTGGGCAAAACTTAATATTTGGAAATGGTCCCGCCATGGCCTTCATTACTGGTGCGCCACCGGCTGCTTCTGCAGGGAAAAACTTAAAGTTTTCAAGGCCATATTCCATACCTCTCATCAGCTCGCTAACAGTCGATATGCCTGGCAAAAATGGCACTGAGGACTTACTGCCAATAGCTAAAAGATTATCTGTTGCACCTGGCGATATCATAAACTGACAGCCTAGATCTTCAGACAACTTTATTTGCTCTTCACTACAAACTGTACCTGTGCCTACAATAGCCTCGGGAACATGCTTGATTATTTGACGAATACCTTCAACAGCCGCTTCTGTACGAAGAGTTACTTCCAATACTTTTAGCCCACCGGCAACAAGCGCTTCGGCTAATGGCACTGCATCTTCTACTTGATCCAGCGTTATTACTGGGATTACTGGATTTCCCGCTAACATTTTTTGCACCTGTTACTCCTCAAAATTAATTCAGTTTCTTCGCCGCACCAAGCAGTCCTAAATTTTCTCTAACCACAATAAAAATTGGAATTGGCTTTAAATAACTAACAAAGCGACCCTTTTCTTCAAACTTATGACGAAAATCGCTATTGATAAAAAAATCTATAAATTTCGGCACCACGCCACCGGCAATGTAAATACCGCCTTTTGCACCATAGGTAAGTGCTAAATTACCTGCCGCACTGCCCATTCCTGAGCAAAACATATTCAAAGACTGCAACGCTAGTTCGTCACTGCCCTGTTGCGCGGCGGCGGCAACCTCTGCCGGGGTTTCGTAGGCCTTTTCAATATTGTTGATGGTACAGAGTGATCGATAGATATTAAAAATACCCTTACCCGAAAGCAACCGCTCTAGGGACACTCTGCCATATTCTTCACGCAATACACCGACCACCGCCGCCATTCTATCAGTTGTTGGCGGGTAATCTGCATGGCCACCCTCTGAATCTAGAACCTGATAGCCATTTTCTGTCGGCACTAAGCCTGCGACACCTAATCCAGTCCCTGCACCGAGGATACCAATTGGTTTAGAAGGAATTGCATCCCCGCCACCTACTTGCACCAAATCGTTGCCACCTAACTCTGTAATTCCATGAGCCACAGCCTCAAAATCATTGATCACAAATAATTGCTGACAGCCTAATAATTGCTCTAGTTCAGACTTGGTAAAGTGCCAATGACTGTTAGTAAAAGTAATTTCTTCAACGTCAGCTGGACAGGCCACCGCAAAACAGGCACTTTTAGGCGCATGCCTCCAACCTGTTGCATCTGCAATTTCTGCTAACACATCAACCAATAAATCGGTGAATTTAGGGTGCTCTTCAACCGAATGATGAAACACGTGTTGGCTTTCCATTTCACCTGCAAGCACTGCAGAAAACCGAGCATTGGTTCCACCGATATCGGCAACAAGATTCCATTCAATAGTCATTTTTAACTCTCGGGATAAAGGAATGAAGCGCCCTGCTCAGCGTCACTAATATTATTGCGATTAACTGCAAATATTTCTCTACCACATCCCCGCTGTCCTGCAGAGGGCTGAGGTGCTGGAACTCTACTCTCGAGCTCATCCATATCACCGACAAAAGCCAATTCACCGGTTTCAGCATTTAAACTTATCATATCGCCATCTTGGAGCTTGGCTAATAAGCCGCCATCAATTGCCTCGGGGACTAAATGAATAGCCGCTGGCACCTTACCAGAGGCACCCGACATACGACCATCGGTAACTAGGGCAACACTAAAGCCTTTATCTTGAAGGGTTCCAAGAAATGGCGTCAATTTATGTAGCTCTGGCATGCCTAAGGCTTTTGGCCCTTGGAATCGCACAACAACAATACAATCTTTTTCTAACTTTCCAGCTTTAAATAATGGCTCTAGGTCATCCTGACTTTCGATAACTACTGCTGGAGCCTTAACAATGTGATTCTCTTTAGCCACAGCTGAAACTTTTATAACACCACGACCTAAATTACCCTGCATTAGGCGCAGGCCACCTTCTTCAGAAAATGGCTTATCTACGGTTGTTAACACTTCAGGGTCTAAGGGTGTTTGCGGTGACTCATTCCACTCCAGATTACCATCATTAGTTAATGTAGGCTCTTTGGTAAAGTCAGAAAAGTTTTCGCCCCAAGCTGTCGTCGCGTCTGGGTGCATATAGCCTGCATCCAACAACTGCCGGAACATACAACTTGTTCCGCCAGCCGCATGAAAGTGATTCACATCTGCGTGACCATTTGGGTATACCTTAGCCAAAAGAGGAACAGCGGCTGAAAGATCTGAGATATCATCCCAATTAAGGATAATTCCTGCAGCTCTTGCGATCGCTACAAGATGCATACTGTGATTTGTTGAACCACCAGAGGCCAGCAGCGCAACTGTGCCATTCACAATAGCTTTCTCGTCGATCACCTTGCCTATGGGTCGGTAATCATTACCCAGCGCAGTGATTCGCGCCACCTGATAACAGACTTCTTTGGTTAATCGTTCGCGCAACGGATTATCTGGATTTACAAAAGAACTGCCCGGCAGTTGTAACCCCAATGCTTCTAGCACCATCTGGTTACTGTTTGCTGTACCGTAAAACGTACAGGTCCCATGGCTGTGATAGGAGTCAGATTCTGCTTGTAGCAGCTCTTCTCGACCAATCTCACCCTGAGCATATAATTGACGAATTCTTTGCTTTTCTTTGTTTGGCAGGCCTGATTCCATAGGACCTGCAGGCACAAATAGTGTTGGAAGGTATCCAAATGACAGTGCACCCATCAACAAACCTGGAACAATCTTATCGCAAATGCCTAGCGCCAAAACACCATCAAACATCTGATGCGATAAGCCAATCGCAGTACACTGTGCAATAACATCACGGCTCAACAAACTAAGCTCCATGCCATCTTGCCCCTGAGTGACGCCGTCACACATTGCCGGAACACCACCTGCAACCTGAGCTGTACAGCCCATTCCTCGCATTGCCTGCTTAATTTGATCAGGGTATGTAGCGTAAGGCTGATGCGCAGACAACATATCGTTATAAGCCGTGACTATGCCTATGTTTCCCGCCTGCATCATTCTTAGACTATTTTTGTCTTCTTCACCACAGGCAGCAAAGCCATGTGCCAAATTGCCACAGCTTAACTTGCCACGCTCAGGACGATTATTGAAATCTTCTTCTAACTGACGTAAATAATCAGAGCGTAAAGTTGCACTACGCTTTATAATACGCTCGGTTACAGCTGCTATTTGTTTATTGAGATGACCCATATTGGCTCCATATAATTTAAGGCGCAATTGTAACAAAATTACAAAAGTTAACCATATATAATCAGTAGAATGGTTATTTTTTGTAATTTTATTACAAAAAACTAAAACTTAATAAAAAGACGGTTTACTATACTGACGCTTATTGCGCCCAACAGGATTGATATTACAGATGAATAATGCTCCCTATACGCCCCTAAACACGCCAGCTTGGAATCGACTAATAGAATTGGCTTCAGAAATTAAAACATCTGCCAGCCCAATTACCATCAATCAGCTTTTTGCTGACGATGCTGATCGAGTTGAAAAATATGCCTTGGCGACGGGTGAACTGAAATTAGATTTTTCTAAAAACTTGATAGACGATCAAATCTGGGAGCAATTACTTAATCTTGCCGACCAATCACCATTAGCCTCTCACCGCGATGCTATGTTTTCTGGCGACGCTATAAATACCAGCGAGAACCGATCTGTACTCCATGCTGCATTAAGAGCAGCCTCATCAGACGATACATCTAAGGATGGCGCCATAAGAGCAGAGCAGGTTGAAAAGCAACTAAAAGCTGTTGAGCGAATTAGCAATGACATTCGCTGTGGTAAATGGGTTGGAAGCACAGGAAAAGCTATTACTGATATTATTAATATAGGTATTGGTGGCTCTGACTTGGGCCCTAAGATGGCCTGTACGGCACTTGAAGAATTTGCCCATGAGTCAATCAACGTGCATTTTATTTCTAATGTTGATGGCGCTCAGATTCTTAGTACGCTTAAAAAGTTAAATGCTGAGACCACACTGGTTTCTATTGCCAGTAAAACCTTTACCACTCAAGAAACTATGCTCAATGCCAAAACTGCGATCCAGTGGTTTAGCGATGAATTAGGACTTGAAAACCCTAAAAACAGCAGCCACTTTATCGGCTTAACCGCCAACCCTGAAGCGGCAATAGCCTATGGCATTCCTGAAAATCAAATTCTTGAATTCTCCGACTGGGTGGGTGGTCGTTATTCACTATGGTCGAGTATTGGCTTATCTATTGCTATTAGCATTGGCTTTGAAAACTTCAAGCAGATGCTTGAGGGTGCTAGAGAGATGGATCAGCACTTCCAAAATGCGCCCCTAGAAAAAAATATGCCTGTTATTCTTGGCTTATTGGGCATTTGGTATAGCAACTTCCTTAACGCACAATCCATAGCCATTATTCCTTATTGTGAGCGCTTGGTACTTCTGCCCTCTTACCTTCAGCAATTAGATATGGAAAGTAATGGTAAGTCGACTAGCCTTGATGGCGAACCGGTGAACTACAATACCGGCCCTATACTATGGGGACAGACAGGCACCAACGGACAGCATGCCTTTTTCCAATTGCTTCATCAGGGAACCCGAATGGCTCCGATTGATTTTATCGCAGCGATTAAGGACAATCTTAGTAACGCCGAGCACCATCAGGTACTTCTTGGCAATATGCTGGCTCAGGCCTCGGCGCTAATGGAGGGGCAAGCAGCACCAGTAGGTGAGCAACACCGCTATTACCCTGGCAATAAGCCCTCTAACACGCTTCTAATGGATGAATTATCTCCGAAAAACTTTGGCGCACTGGTTGCACTTTATGAGCATAAGGTATTTGTCCAAGGCAGTATTTGGAATATCAATTCGTTCGACCAATGGGGTGTAGAGCTTGGCAAAAAGATGGCGAATAATCTGTTAGATAAAGATTCAGGTGCCTCTAAAATGGACCCTTCAACTAAGGCGTTATTTAGCTATATCGAACAGAAATCTTAGGACTTAACTGCGCAGTTCGCGGGGAAGAGAAAAACTAATTGTTTCGATAACGCCATCAAGTTCCTTTGGTGGCTTTGCGCCCAAGGCTACTAGCCTCTCAAGCACTCCAGACACTAAGACCTCGGGTGCCGAGGCTCCTGCTGTTACACCCACTGATTTGGCCTTTGCTATCCATTGCTGTTGAATATCGTCCGCACCATCGATCAGGTAGGCGTCACAACCACAGCGCTCAGCCAACTCTCGCAGTCGATTTGAATTAGAACTGGTAGGCGAACCAACCACTAAAACTACATCCGTCTCAAGCGCGAGTTGCTTAACGGCATCTTGACGGTTTTGCGTGGCATAACAAATATCATCCTTACGCGGACCCTCAATATTAGGGAACTTTTGACGTAAGGCATCAATAACCTTTGATGTATCATCCATTGATAGGGTTGTTTGAGTCACAAAAGCGAGGTTATTAGGATTTTTAACCTCTAAATTGAGGACATCCTGCTCATCTTCAACCAGATAAACATCACCCCCAGAGCTATGATCGTATTGGCCCATGGTACCCTCTACCTCTGGATGACCCGCATGACCAATAAGAATACACTCTTTACCGTCAGTACTAAATTTACTGACTTCCAAATGCACTTTTGTCACTAATGGACAGGTGGCATCAAACACTTTCAAATTCCGCCCTGCAGCCTCTTTTTGAACCTTTTGTGATACCCCATGAGCACTGAAAATCACCACGACATTGTCGGGTATTTCCTCTATTTCATCCACGAAGACTGCGCCGCGATCACGCAACTCATCTACCACAAATTTATTGTGTACCACTTCGTGGCGAACATAGACTGGGGCACCAAACTGATCGAGCGCCAGATTGACAATATCGATAGCGCGATCTACACCTGCGCAAAAACCTCTAGGGTTTGCAAGTTTAATATCCATAGATCACACCTCTAGTTAACATTAGTGAATCGAGTTTGGGGCTACATCAATAATATCAACTTTAAAGATGATATTACGCCCGGCTAACGGATGATTGAAATCGACTTTAACCGAGTCTTCGCCAATCTCTATGACTACACCAGGCAACTCACCTTCACCGTTTTGAAACGAAAAAACATCGCCAATATTAAGTGATTCTTGATCAAAGTTATCGCGCGCTAACTGCTGTATATTTTCTGGATTACGCTGACCGAAAGCATTTTCAGGGGAGATCACAAACTCACCTTTATCACCAGCTGAAAGCCCCTTTAGAGGCACCTCAAATCCAGGCAATAAATTACCATCGCCAAGTACAAATGTGGCAGGCTGCGTGTCGAAATTAGAGTCTATTAACTCACCATTTTCGAGCGATAGAGAAAAACTCATAGTGACCTTAGCGCCCTGATCTATAGTTACATTCATAATAGACATTTAGTCCTTTGTCTTTTTGCCTGAATCATCTGCCGGGCGCTTCATAAAACCTTCTACAAGAATAAGTACAGCGCCTACAGAGATAGCGCTATCTGCAATATTAAACGCAGGGAAATGCCTGCCAGACCAATGAAAATCGAGAAAATCAACCACATAACCTAAGGTTAATCGGTCATACAGGTTACCTAGCGCGCCTCCTAAAATCAGCGCAAGAGCTAAACCTTCTAATATCTGCTGCCGTGATAATCTAGTAATCCAAACTAAGATAACCAGGCTTACCAATGCCGCAAAAACACTAAAACCCCAGCGTTGCCAGCCACCTTCATTGTTTAAAAAACTAAATGCTGCGCCAAAATTATGCACTCTAACCAGGTTAAAGAAACTAGTTATAGCGTCCGAGGCACCATATACATATTGATTAACAATCCACAGCTTAGTTAGCTGATCAGCAAAGAAAACCACAACTGCAATGCTTAATAAAAGCCAGACATGCTTACTATTAGACAGCTTGTAATTAGGCATAATGACGGGTTTCTCCCTGACCCGAAATATTCTCAATACAGCGACCGCAGACTGTCGGGTGTTCTTCATTGCTACCCACATCATCAATAAAGTGCCAACAACGAACACATTTTTCAGCTTGGGACCGGTTAACAATAACTTTAAGGCCGTCTAATACCGAATCTACCGCATCGCCACTAGCCTGCTGTATAGGCATAAGTTCAGCCTTGGAGGTAATGGTGACAAAACGTAACTCTTGGCCCAGCTTCTGTAAAGAATCATGGATTGACTGATCAGCATAGATTGTTATGTCGGCTTCAAGCGAGCCTTTAACCTTACCCTGATTACGCTGATCTTCAATAACTTTATTAATCGCCTCTTTGGCCTGCAAAATAACCGCCCAATCCTGCTCGGTAATCGCTTCGCTGTCAGATAAGCGCTGCAATGGGTACCACTGCGCAGTGAACACATACTTATTGCGCTCGCCCGGCATATGACTCCATATCTCGTGCGCAGTAAAGCTTAGAATAGGTGCTATCCACCGTACAAAAGCTTCACTGATATGATACAGAGCGGTTTGCGCCGATCTGCGAGGCAGACTGTCTTCTGCACAGGTATAAATTCTATCTTTAATAATATCCAGATAGAAACCACCCATATCCCGCACACAGAAATTATGTAACTTCTGGTAAATTTGATGGAACTGAAAATTATTGTAGTCGCTGATAATTTGTTCTTGCAGCTGAGCTGCACAATCGATCGCCCAACGGTCTAATGCGAGCAATTGTGTATTTTCAACCAAATGCTGCTGTGGTTCAAAGCCATCAATATTTGAAAGGAAATAGCGCGCTGTATTACGAATTCTTCGATAGGATTCGCCCGCTCGCTTGAGGATTTCGTCGGACACTGTCATCTCAGCACTAAAGTCAGCACTGGCAACCCAAAGGCGCAATACATCCGCACCTAGCTCATTAATCACTTTTTGAGGTGAGACCACATTACCAATCGACTTGGACATCTTGCGGCCATTCTCATCCACAGTAAATCCGTGGGTTAAAACAGCTTTATAGGGCGCAGTACCGTTGATGGCAATTGCCGTCTTTAGGGACGACTGAAACCAACCTCGATGCTGATCAGAGCCTTCCAAATAAAGATCTGCAGGATAAGTTAGCTCATCGCGGGCACCAATTACTGAGGCGTGGGTGACGCCTGAATCAAACCATACATCGAGAGTATCCGTGACTTTTTGATACTCACCCGCTTCAGCGCCCAATAGTTCTGATGTCTCGGCGTCGTACCATGCATCCATACCGCGCTGCTCAACCAGCTTGGCTACCTGCTCAATAATATCTGCGGTTTGTGGATGAATCTCTCCTGTTTGCTTATGCACAAACAATGCAATCGGCACACCCCAGGTGCGCTGTCGTGAAATACACCAGTCGGGGCTTGCATCTAACATGCCCTGTATACGAGCCTCACCCCATTCAGGGTGCCAACTGACAGATTTGATAGCCGCTTTAGCTTTGTCGAGAAGACCATTTTGATCCATGGACACAAACCACTGGGGCGTAGCGCGATAAATAAGCGGGGTTTTTGTTCGCCAACAGTGGGCATAGCTATGAGTAATCTTACCGCAACTCATTAACTGACCTCGCTCGGTCAAAACCTCAATAACCTGCTCGTCCACCTTATAAACATGTAAACCGGCAAACAATTCTACATCGTCCTTATACACACCATTATCGAGAATGTAATTGAGTGTGCCTATGCCATATTTATTAGAAACTGCAAAGTCATCCAAACCATGATCTGGCGCTGTGTGAACGCAACCAGTACCGGCTTCAGTAGTCACATGATCGCCCAATAGTACCGGAATATCACGCGTATAAAATGGATGGTTAGCGATAATATTTTCTAGCGCAGCACCCTGACAGCTGGCAAGAACTTGGTAATCTGTGAGTTCAAGACGCTCAGCAACGGACTCAAGCAAGTCGGCACCAATAATAAGCCTTTTGGCACCCGCCTGTATTAAACTGTATTCTAAATCAGCACCAATACTAATCGCCTGACTGCTGGGGATTGTCCATGGCGTAGTGGTCCAAATTAAGAAATTAACTGGCCCCTCACCGGCTAAGCCATTAAATGCGGACTCGAGCTTTTGCAACTGATCCTTGGCATCGACTCTGTAGGCAACATCGATTGAGAAGGATGTTTTATCCTGATACTCAACTTCAGCTTCGGCTAGTGCAGAGCCACCAACAACACTCCAATACACAGGCTTGTAGCCCTTGACCAAATGACCGTTTTCGGCAATTTTGCCAACAGCGCGAATAATGTTGGCTTCCACATCAAAATTCATAGTCAGGTAAGGGTTTTGCCAATCACCAAGAACACCTACGCGAATAAAGTCTTTGCGTTGCCCCTCAACCTGTCGCAGGGCATAGTCACGACATTTTTGTCGAAACTTTGAATACTCTACCTTGACCCCTGCCTTGCCAATCTTCTTTTCAACATTGTGTTCGATCGGTAGACCGTGACAGTCCCAACCAGGAATATAAGGGGCATCAAAACCACTCAGTGTTTTTGATTTGATCACAATATCTTTAAGAGTTTTATTAACCGCATGACCCAAATGAATATCACCATTAGCATAGGGAGGGCCATCATGAAGGATATATTTTTCACAGCCAGCCCTAGACTCTCGAATATGCTGGTACAAATCATCGTCTTGCCACTGCTTTAACATTGCCGGCTCCCGCTGTGCGAGGTTAGCTCGCATAGGGAAATCAGTTTTTGGCAGATTCAAGGTTGTCTTGTAATCAATACTATCGGTCATATTTTTTAAACTTTTCCATTTTATTTGATTTAATGGTTATTATTTTCAAACCATTGCTCAATCAATCTTACATCGTCACTGATACTGTCAGACAGATCATCTAAACTGGTGAATTGTTGTTCATCTCTAATTTTGTGAACAAACTCAACACTAATTCTTCGACCATAAATTTGTTGGTCAAAATTCAACAAATGTACTTCTAAAATAGGTTTTAGCATATCGCCTATGGTTGGACGAACGCCGACATTTGCCGCACCTTTGATACGTTTACCAACACCTTCAACAACCACCCAAACAGCATAGACACCAGCCAGCGGTGCTCTAAATCTATTAAGGTTAACATTGGCTGTAGGAAATCCCAATTTTCGCCCTAGCTGTTGACCAAAGGTCACCTTGCCATTAATCGAAAATGGACGCCCCAATAGATTACACACCTGCTCAAAATCTGATTGCTGAAGCAGCTTTCGCACCAATGTGCTACTTACTCGCTGATTTTTCCGCTCAACAGTTTGGGTATTTTGTACGCTGAAACCCTGTAGTTGGCCCATGGCAACTAAACTATCAAAATCGCCTTTTCGGTCACAGCCAAATCTAAAATCATCTCCCACTATTAGATGCTTAGTATTGATCCCGTCGACCAGTATATCTTGCACAAACTCTGATGCAGTTAAACTGCGAAGTTCATGGTTAAATCGCAAGCAAACAACCAGGTCGATACCAAAGTCTAAAAGGGCTTCAATTTTTTCCCGCAAACGCATTAATCTAGGCGGTGCTGTTTCGGCCGAAAAATACTCTTGAGGCTGTGGCTCAAAGGTCATAACAACAGCCAAACTATTAGAGCTATTTGCTTTATCAATAACCTGCTGAAGTATCGCCTGATGGCCCAAATGCACACCATCAAACGAACCAATAGTCACAACGGA
>CALKMW010000005.1 GCA_938092205.1 uncultured Pseudomonadales bacterium | reverse complement strand
GTCTTTGTCACAGAAATCAGTATTTTTTTATACGAAGTGATTTTTTTCTGCTTCAATTACCTTCATAAAGGGAGTTTTATGTTTCATACAAGGAATCAATTGTGTGCATTCACACTTATAGAATTGTTAATGACTATAGTGATTTTTTCGTTGTTAACACTGTTAGTCGTACCTTCTTATTTTGACTATCAAAATAGGCAGATGATTAGTTTAAAAGCATGGGAGATTAAACGTTCATTGGAACTGGCACGCAGTATTGCTGTAGCAAAACATATAGGGGTAAAAGCATGCTTGGCAGACGAAAATTCTGCCTGTGTTTCGCAGTTAGGTAAGCGGTTTTTAGTGTTTGAAGATGTTAATGCTGATCATCGCTGGAGTGTGGATGAGCCTTTGTACCAAGATATTGGTATTAACGACTTTAAAATTAAGTTATCAGGGGCAGGGCGGCCATTTTTTCGTTTTAAAGCAACCGGCGAATCTATGGAATCGGGAAATGTAATGATCTGTAATCCCTTGAAAAGTGATTTTGCCAGACAGGTAATCGTATTTAGGAGTGGAAGAATTCGATTCTCAATAGATAAAAATACAGATGGTTATGATGAAAGGTTAGGAAAGCCAATAGACTGCAAATAAAGCTAAAGTAAGGGCTGCGCAAAGGATGAATATGGACGTTAATACAGCGAATAGAAAATATGGCGACGGTATAAATGGATTTACCCTAATGGAATTGATGGCGGTTGTGGCAATAATTGGAACAATGTTGTTGCTGAGCTCTGCGAATAATCAAGCAATATTTGATCAGGGGCGCGAAGCAGAAGTCAAAGCATTTTTGTTAGAGGTTTCCAGTCGTCAGGCAAGCTTTTGGCAACAACATTCAGCCTATGCACAAACTTTAGCTGAATTGAATATGGTCACTCCAGACAGTTTAAAACCTTATTACAAGCTTGAACTTACACAGCCGGCTTCTAGTCAGCCGAGATATGAAGCCAAAGCTACTCCTATTGGCGATAAGTCGCTTAATAAGGTGCTTTGGGTTAATCACCTTGGCGCCCGTAGCAGTAACTGGCGATTTTAGCGTGCATAAACATTCACAGGCTGGATTTTCTTTTACTGAGTTACTGGTCAGTCTGTTGTTTATAAGTTCAGCTATTTTAGCCTATACCGAGCTTATCTTAAAAATTAAAGCGACCCAATATCATGCTGGTGAAAATCTTCAAAGTACTCTGCAGGAAGACTATGCTGAGCAAAAAATAAGAGTCTATGATGCACTTTGTTCAGACCCAGATAACAACCAGATAAGACGCAATTGAAGGGCTACACATCAAACAGAGATTGCGGATATAGCATTATTGAATTGTTAATCGCCGCCAGTATAGGCTTAGTTTTGGTAGGTTTTATCCACAATATTGTTAGTAAAACCCTGTGGGTTGTAAAGGAAATAGAAGCTTCAGCTGAGGTACTTGAATCCGCCCAGTATTTAATAGGATTACTCAGCCGAGAAATAGGTCTTGCCGGTTTTTTTGGCGATTTTAATACAGTCAGTCTTCCAGGTTCAGCTGCGCCAGCCCTATGTCAGACTATGAGCAAAGGCCAGGTGGTTAAGGCGATGCCCTATGCTGTGGCGGGTATTGATAATGTGGCAAATGATTATAAGCTCTGTGGTCGTGATACTGTTTTGCCCGGCACAGATATGATCTTATTGCACAGATCGGCAATTGATCAAAAACAACCAAGTAATAAATTGCAATCACAGCAAATATATATTCAGGGTTCCTTTGCTTCTCCGAATCCCATCATTGAGCGCGGTGACCATTCAGCGTCCTTTATTTTGAGGCAAGGCACTATGCCCAAGCCTGGTCTAGCTTGGCAGCAGACACTTTATTATGTTTCCAACGACAATATCTTAAAGCAACGGCGGTTTTTAAAAGGTCGATATTTGAACTCAGAGCCACTGGTTGATGGGGTGCAAGATTTTCAGGTGGAGTATGTAGTCCGCAAATTAGACGTCACTTCTGGCTGTGGAGAAGAGTATTTGTCGGCTCCCTTAACCGATGCACAGTGGAAAAGGGTAGTTGCACTTAGAGTGCATTTTTTATTGCGAAGCTCCTGGCAGGGCCAAAGCCAAAAAGGCAAAGTACTTAATTATGCTAATAGAATCTATGCCATACAGGACCATGGATACTATGAGTTATTTAAGATTTTAGTGCCGATTATGAATAAGTTATAACAAGGCATATGGGTTTGATGGCGGGAGATAAACAACAGCTTGGCTCTATACTTATCTTAACCCTTCTGATGCTGTTATTTTTGCAGTATGTGGCCGTTGCTGTGGTCAATTCGACCAATATAAGTAGTCAAATTGTAGCTAACTTTCAACGGGGTCAGCAGCTTAAAAAAACCGCTATTAAAGCCATTGATGTCGTTATCAATAATCAAGATCACTTTGCTAGCTATTCTAAATACCTTAATTCGCTGGGTGAGTTTTCTGCTAATTTTACGACCATTACAGCCACTGGCCTAAAAGTCAAAATAATATATTTTAAATGTCTTGATCTAGGACCTGCAGAAAGCCATTTAGACTGTGATTTAAGCAATGAATATTGGCAGTTGAATCTTCAGGTTGAGGATCTGGTATCTAAGGCGAAAATTGATTTAGTTCAAGGTGTTAGGCTAAATCGACTGTTAAACTCAGCTAGAACTGGTTCACAGCCCTTTACTGTTAGTACCCTGTGGTGGTATCAAAAGTAGTTAATTAATCGTAAATGGTCGCTATCGGCAGGCGCTTATGTTGGGTTTTATTGTAGATTTCGATTAGACGCTTTTCGTTTTCCGCAGAAATCTCTTTGCCTTCTAGAAAGTCATCAATCACGTCGTATGATAAGCCCAATACCGCCTCATCTTCTTTTTGCGGGTCTAGGCACTCTAGGTCGGCGGTTGGAGTTTTATTGACAATTGAATCCGGGGCACCAAGGTTATGGGCTAGAAGCCTAACCTGACGCTTATTAAGCCCAAATAGAGGGGCTAAATCACAGGCGCCATCACCGTGTTTGGTATAAAAGCCAGTGATATTTTCAGCGGAATGATCTGTGCCTAAAACCAGTCCATTAACTAGTCCGGCAATTTGATATTGGCTGGTCATACGAACGCGGGCTTTGACATTGCCTTTAGCAAAGTCGATAGCCTCATTGGATGCAGGTTGTTTTGCCTGCTCAAGGGTGGCGCAAACCTGCTGATTTACCGCATCTGTGGCAGCTTGTATATTGACCGTAAGCACATGGTCTGGGTTGATAGCGTCGAGGGATATTTGCGCATCTTGCTCGTCTTGTTGGGTGCCATAGGGTAAGCGAACAGCATAAAATTGATAGTTATTGTTGCCAGTTTCATGTCTCAGTTGCTGTGCCGCTAATTGAGCCAGCCGACCGCAGGTAAATGAATCCACACCACCACTAATGCCAAGCACTAAGCTTTTACAGCCTGAAGCCTTAATTTGCTGTTTGATAAAGTCAACGCGTCGGGCGATTTCTATTTTAGGGTCAATGCTGGGTAGGACCTGCATTTCATCAATAATTGCTTGTTTGTTCATTGGCCTGTTTATCCTGCAATCTGTATCAATCTGTTAGCGCCATGCCTAAATGTAGGCTTTGTTTGGTAAAAAATGCCATGCAGTCCTGTTT
>CALKMW010000004.1 GCA_938092205.1 uncultured Pseudomonadales bacterium | reverse complement strand
GCCATGGTTTGCATACCATAGCAAATACCCAATACAGGAATGCCCATAGTAAAGACACAGTCTGGTGCGCTAGGTGCGGTTGCACCTTCGGTAACAGATTCTGGGCCGCCAGAAAGAATAATCCCATTGGGATTAAATTCTTTGATATCGGCTTCGGTGATATCCCAGGGGCGAATTTCTGAGAAAACACCAATTTCTCTTACACGCCTTGCAATCAGCTGGGTGTATTGAGAACCAAAATCGAGAATTAGAATTCTTTGCGACTGTAAATCAGACATTAGCTTACCTTAAACAAAGAGGCTGCACCTGTGCGCAGCCCCTAATCATAGTTTACCTAACAACCCGTTCGGATTAACGTCCGCCCGCTGGGTAGTTGGGTGCTTCTTTAGTAATTTGCACATCATGTACATGGCTTTCGCTAGTACCTGCCGAGGTTACTCGCACAAATTTTGGTACGGTACGCATCTGCTCAATAGTGCTACAACCGGTGTAACCCATTGAAGAACGTAACCCACCTAACATTTGGTGAATAATCGCCGACACTGGACCCTTATAGGGTACGCGGCCTTCGATACCCTCAGGCACTAACTTTTCAGCACCGGCACTAGCATCTTGGAAGTATCTGTCACTTGAGCCCTGTCTTTGCGACATTGCGCCTAATGAACCCATACCGCGATATGACTTGTAAGAACGTCCCTGATAGATCTCGATTTCGCCGGGCGCTTCTTCTGTGCCGGCCAACATAGAGCCCATCATTACTGAACTTGCACCGGCAACAATCGCTTTGGAAATATCTCCCGAGTAACGTACACCTCCATCAGCAATCACTGGAACACCAGAGCCTTTGATGGCTTCTGCGGCACTGGCAATGGCAGTAACCTGAGGTACACCAATACCAGTCACAATGCGTGTGGTACAGATGGAACCTGGGCCAATACCCACTTTAACACCATCGGCACCGGCATCCACTAGTGCTTTGGCGGCTTCGCCTGTGGCGATATTGCCACCAATAACCTGTACTTGGGGGTAATTATCTTTGATCCACTTCACTCGATTGATAACATTTTTGGAATGACCATGGGCTGTATCTACAACTAGAACATCAACCCCTGCATTCACTAGGGCTTCAACGCGAGCATCTGTATCTTCGCCAACACCGACAGAGGCACCAACACGCAGACGACCTTGGTCGTCTTTACAAGCATTGGGGTGCTGTTCGGCTTTGTCGATATCAGTCACGGTAATCAAGCCCTTAAGCTCGAAATTATCATTAACTACCATGACTTTTTCAATTCGATGTTTGTGCAGTAAGGCGCGCACAGTTTGCGGGTCAACGCCCTCTTTTACAGTGACTAAGCGCTCTTTTGGTGTCATAACCGATGTTACTAGAGACTTCATATCTTCTACAAAGCGTACATCGCGGCGAGTGACAATACCCACCAGGTTACCATTATCAAGAATGGGGACACCAGAGATATTATTGGCAACGGTTAGATCGTGAAGTTGCTGCAAGGTGGCAGAGGCATCAATAGTAAACGGGTCTTTAACCACACCGCTTTCGTATTTCTTAACAGCCCATACCTGTTTGGCCTGCTGTTCAATACTCATGCTTTTATGAATGATACCTACGCCACCCTCAGCTGCAATAGCTATGGCAAGACGAGATTCAGTCACAGTATCCATAGCCGCTGAAACCAGCGGTATATTCATACTGATATCACGAGTAAGTTGAGATTTTAGATTGACGTCCTTGGCTGTTACCTCGGAATAACCGGGTACAAGGAGAACATCATCAAAGGTTAGTGCTTCATGAGCGATGCGTAACATAGGGAACGCTTACCTCAGCTAGTTTTAAAAGTAAGCAGTGCATTATACATCCCACCGCCCTGAGTAAACAACTACTATCTCGCGTTCTTAAGAATAGTTACTCGGCTAGTGACTTTAGTTGCTATCTAAACCTACAATAGCGCAATGAATAATATAACCAGCGAACGCCAAATATTCTCCATTAGTGAACTTAACCGCAGGGTTAGGCAACTACTGGAAATCAATTTTCCTATGCTGTGGGTTGAGGGTGAAATTTCCAATTTTGCCTGCCCCGCATCTGGACACTGGTATCTTAGTTTAAAGGACAAAAATGCTCAGGTGCGTTGCGCTATGTTTCGCAATGCCAATCAGCGGGTTAAATTTCGACCCAAAAACGGTATGCAGGTGTTGGTGCGCTGTAAACCTGGGCTGTATGAAGATCGCGGCGACTATCAGTTAATTATTGAACATATGGAAGAAGCGGGTTTTGGCGCCCTGCAGCGCCAATTTGAAGAGTTAAAAGCCAAGCTCTCGGCTGAGGGCCTATTCAGTCCAGAAAATAAACGCCCCGTGCCTGCCTCAACTGGGCATATTGGCATTATCACTTCCACCACTGGCGCAGCTATTAAAGATATTTTATCGGTACTTAAAAGGCGCTTTCCGGCGATAAAAATAAGTATATTCCCTACCGCAGTGCAGGGCGATGAGGCACCCGCGCAAATTATTAAAGCGCTGGCTGATGCCAATAGTTGCCAACACTTGGATGCCTTAATTATTAGCCGCGGTGGTGGTTCACTTGAAGATTTATGGTCTTTTAATACCGAGGAAGTAGCGCGAGCCATTGCCGCTAGTCGGTTACCCATTATCAGCGCTGTGGGCCACGAAATTGATTTTACGATTGCCGATTTTGTATCTGATTTGCGCGCGCCTACACCCTCAGCGGCAGCAGAGTTAATCAGCCCCGATGGGCAACAGATGCATGCACAATTTAGCCGTTATCAATCATTGTTATATGATATTCAGCGCCGAATTTTAGGCGGCTATCAACAACAGCTTGGTCATCTGCAAAAACGCTTACAACATCCGGGCACTAAGCTACAGCAACAGGCTCAACATCTGGACCATTTGGATATTCGTCTTCGTCGCGCCATTAGCGCTAAATTAGAGGGTTATCGAATTCAAGGCAATCAGCTAACTGAGCAACTATGTCGGCAAAGCCCTAAATATCAAATTGAAGCAAAACAACAAAAATTATCGCTTGCAGTAAAGCAGCTTAAAAAGGCTATTAACCAAAAACAAGAAAGGCTTGAACTTAAGCTGGCCCAATCTATGCACCTCTTAGATACGGTGAGCCCGCTAAAAACATTGGGGCGTGGCTATGCGGTTGTTCGCAATACGGATGGCAAGGTAATTAATTCGATTGATGGGGTAACCACAGGCGACAGCCTTACCGGCCAATTAGCTGATGGGCAGTTACTACTTGCAGTAACTGCTAAAAACAATAAAACCCTAGGCTAATTATTTCTTTTCGTTACGCTTACTGTACTTAGTAATTTTTTTGCCGCGTTGCGCTGGTCTATCACCAGGTTTAACCGCCTTATTTTTGTAGGGGTTATCGCTAGTGCGATACTCGACGCGAATAGGCGTTCCATGCAAACCTAGCTGCCGACGGAATACCTTTTCTAAATATCTGGTGTACTGTGCGGGTACAGAGTCTGTTTGATTACCATGGATAATAATCACTGGGGGGTTTCTTCCGCCAGCATGAGCATAACGCAGTTTAATACGGCGGTTGTGCACCATGGGTGGCTGGTGATCTTCTACCGCACCCTCAAGGATTTTAGTCAGTCTGGTTGTACTCAAGGCATCGGTCGCGGCGCGATAGGCATCATTAATCGACTTATAAAGATGACCCACACCAGTGCCATGCAGCGCTGATATAAAGTGCACGTCGGCAAATTCGGCAAACCGTAGTCGGCGTTTTATCTCAACCTTAATATGCTCGCGCTTATCATTATCGAGACCATCCCATTTATTAATTGCTACAACCAACCCACGACCGGCATCAATAACAGAGCCCATCAGGTGTAAATCTTGCTCAACCAAACCCTCTTGCGCATCAACCAACAGCACCACAACATTGGCATCATCTATCGCCTGCAAGGTTTTAACGATGGAGAATTTTTCAATCGCTAGCTTTATATTTTTACGCTTTCTAATACCGGCAGTATCAATAAGGGTGTATTTGGTTTCGTCGCGTTCATAATCAATATATACGGAGTCTCTAGTGGTTCCAGGCATATCGTAGACCACCACACGGTCTTCACCCAGCAATCGATTCACTAGGGTAGATTTACCCACGTTGGGACGCCCTACTACACCAATTTTAATACTGTCATTATCGGCCTCTTCTGCAACCACTGGGGCAAAAGGCTCTAATAATTCTTCCATCATGGATTTAACACCACGACCATGGGTAGCGGTAGTGGGGAACATGCCAGAAAAACCCAGTTGATAAAAATCGGCAAGGGCTTCAGCAGGGTCGACGCCATCAATTTTATTGGCTACCAAATAGACCTTGCGGTTCTTTTGACGCAGCTTTTCAGCAATTGTGTAGTCGGCTGCGACAATACCTGATTTACAATCCACCACAAATAGCACGATATCCGCTTCATCCATGGCTAGAAGAGATTGCTCGGCCATGCCAGCGTCAATGCCCTGTTCTTCACCGCTGATACCACCCGTATCTATCACCATAAAACGGCGCTCAAACATCTCGCCCTCACCGTATTTTCGATCGCGTGTTAGGCCTGAATAGTTGGCCACCAAGGCGTCTCGACTACGAGTGAGTCGATTAAAGATAGTGGACTTACCCACATTGGGGCGTCCGACAAGAGCTATAACTGGAATCATAAATAAAAAAAGCCGCACTGTTAATGTGCGGCATTTTACTGCATTGCGGGATAATAATCCCTATTGAATTTTAAACGCGCTTACCGAGCCATTATTCGACTGGACCAAAAGCGTTTCACCTACCACTAGAAGAGGCGCACTTACACCACTGCCATCAACCTTTGCTCGACCGACAAAAACACCGGTTTCTGGATCAAGAAGATGTAAATAACCCTCCGCATCAGCAACCGCCACAGTATTATCAAAGTCAGCGGGACCATTAAGTTCGCGGTATTCTAACTGATCATTAGTCCACAATAGTTGACCATTACCGGCTTTAAAGGCTTTTACTGAATGGTTTTTTGCCTCTGTGACAAACAACTTACCTTCATTATAGGCCGGGCTGAAGTGTGACGAACTGTCTTGGAACCACAAATTTCTGCCCGTTCCCCGAGTCAGGGCGCCTAAACGACCCTGATAACTAACCGAATATATAATATCGCCCACTAAAATGGGTTCACCATCAATATCGATCATACGCTCAAGCTCTGTTCTACCCTTGGGGACTGCCAGGCGTGTTTCCCAGATAAGTAACCCATTTTCGCTATTGAAAGCAATTAGCTTGCCGTTATCGAATGCCGCTATCACAGTATTATTCAATATCACCGATGAGCTATTACCGCGAACACTGAGAATTGGTGCGCCCGCGTCGTGCTGCCATAGCTCTTTGCCGGTTTCAGCATCAAAAGTGTAGATGCGATTATCAATACTCTGGGCAACAACTATATCGCTATTAACCGATGGGGTTGAGAGAATCTCTGAGCTGACTGAGGACGACCATAAAACGGAACCATCTTCAGCATTTAAGCTATAAACTTGCCCCTCGATAGTACCGAAAACAACTTTTTGATCACCGTAGCCAAGGCCACCAGAAATTGGCAGTTCTAAATTAACCGACCATGTCTCACTGCCAGCAACAACGTCTAAGGCAGCCACCGTTCCGCTGTGATCTGCGGCAAACACCGTTTGTTCACTTGCCGCCATCTTTAACGGATTCCAGTAACTATTATTGGAAACCGCTGGTTTAGCTGACCAAACCCTAGTTAAGGAAATTTTCTGATCAAAATCTTCTAATTTAGCAGGTTCTATTTCATCATTTGCAGAAAAAATACTACAGCCAGACATCAAAGCTAAGCTGACTGATATGGCAAAAATTGACCTGCTAATTTTCATTAAGACTCGCCCTGTGTCTCTTCAGCTTCAGCAACAGGTTTCGCTTGGCTTAACTTCAAACGCAAAATAGATAGCTGAGTAGAATTCCCTGACTCTTCTGTGTCTAAGGCCAATTGGTAAGCGCTATATGCAGCTTCTAAATGACCCATAGATAGATGAAAATCCCCTTTTGCTTCTTCATAAGCCGAGGTCAATTTCCCTGCATCTTGCCCATCAAGTAAGGCTAGGGCTTTTTCGGCATTTCCTTTTGCTGCTTCAACTCTCGCCAAACGCAGGCTAGCCAGCAATCTAATCTCTTCTGCTGGGTCATTATCAAGTACCCACTGTAATTCGCTAGCGGCGCCCTCTAACTCATCTGCATCAACAGCTAATTTAGCTTTTAGAAGTGCGGATAGGTGCGCGTAACCAGTATCAGAAAAATCTTGTTTTAGCTGATCTGCAGATGCATTGATGTCCTGCTTTTGCTCATCAGTTAAAGGCTGATCAGTTTCGGTAGTGGCAATATCGATCATAGCTGAGTAAATCGCCGATCCCTGTTCGGCATACTCTTGCTGAGAACTCTGCCAGCCCTGCCAGCTTAGGGTTCCGCCTATGGCTATAACAGCTGCTGCAACAAGCTTGAGACCATTATCTACCCACCATTGCTTAAACGCTTCTATTTGTTCTTCTTCGGATAAGTTATCTGACACAATCGTTCCTTATTTTTCAAAATTTGTTGTTAAAAATTCAACCAAGCTTGCCTGGTCAACTGTCTCTTGGGGTCGCTCCTGTCGCAGGAACTTTACTTGCACGGTGTTGGATGATAATTCATCCTCACCTAAAATAATGGCCACCGCAGCACCGCTTTTATCGGCTTTTTTAATTTGCGATTTAAAACTGCCACCACCACAGTGTGTTTCTATACGAATGGCTGGCAAAGCTGTTCGCAACTGCTCGGCTAATTGCATAGCCTGATAGGATTCGTCACCTACGGCGACTAAATACATATCTACTTGCTGGTCGACACTATCAGGCACTGCGCCCAACTCGTCAAGCAACATTATTAAACGCTCTAAACCAATAGCCAATCCCACAGCAGAACAAGGCTTACCGCCCAGCAATTCGACTAGGCTATCATAGCGCCCACCGGCACAGATAGTGCCCTGAGCACCTAAGCTTGTTGTCACCCACTCAAATACGGTTTGCGAGTAGTAATCCAAGCCTCTTACTAGTTTTGGATTGATGACATAACTAACACCGGCATTATCGAGTACAGCACAAATTTGCTCAAAATGTTGTTTTGATTCAGCACCTAAAAAGTCATTAAGTGCAGGTGCATTTTTGAGCAATAATTGCGTATCTGGATTTTTGCTATCCAAAATACGCAAGGGATTAGTACTTAAGCGTCGCTGACTATCCTCGTCTAAATCATTTTTGTAGCCGTCTAGATAGGCAACTAACGCTTGGCGATATGTCGCACGCTCTTCAGCCGTACCCAAGGAGTTGATTTGCAACTCAAGGGCTTGATCGATATTTAGCTCGCGCCACAGACGCGCCGTTAAAAGCAATAACTCAGCATCAATATCTGGGCCTGCTAGGCCAAAGGCTTCAACACCTATTTGATGAAACTGACGTAGACGACCTTTTTGTGGCCGCTCGTGTCGAAACATGGGGCCGGTATACCAAAGTCGCTGTGTTTGATTGTGTAATAAGCCATTTTGTATGCAAGCACGGACACAGCCAGCTGTCCCCTCAGGGCGCAAACTGAGTCGATCACCATTACGATCGTCAAAGCTGTACATTTCTTTTTCAACGATATCTGTGACTTCGCCCACAGCACGTTTAAATAAATCGGTTTTTTCTAGGATAGGAAAGCGAATTTCTTTGTAGCTATAGGCCGCAAGCATACGAGCTAAGGTCGCTTCGACGTACTGCCAAATAGCAGAATGCTCGGGAAGCAAATCGTTCATTCCCCTTATCGACTGGATTTTCATCTGTACATCCCCAAAGCGCTTTTTCCCTTTACTAGCCCTTAGCTATTATATTCTGTTGTGCAGTTTCTAATTGAGCCTGTTTTATCTGAGCCTTGGCGCGAATTTCTTTTTCTAGCTGGTTAACTAGGTTGCCCTGCTCTAATTTATGATCTGGCTTACCATCAAGATACACAAGATTATCCGGTGTTCCCCCGGTTAAACCAAAGTCAGACTCTTTTGCCTCACCCGGGCCATTAACTATACAGCCAATAATGGATACATCCATAGGCACAGTGATATCTTCGAGCCTGTTTTCTAGTTCATTAACCGTTTTAATCACATCAAAATTTTGCCGAGAACAGCTGGGACAGGCAATAAAGTTTATGCCTTTACTGCGTAAGCGCAAACTGCGCAGCATATCCCATGCCACTCGCGCCTCTTCGGCAGGGTCCGCGGCTAGGGAAATACGCACTGTATCGCCAATCCCGTCCATCAATAGAGCACCCAGACCAATCGCCGACTTTACCGTACCAGAGCGTAACCCACCGGCTTCGGTAATACCTAAATGCAGTGGCTGCTCAATGCGTTTAGCTAGATCGCGATAAGCATCTACTGCCATAAAAACGTCTGAGGCTTTGACGCTGACTTTAAAATCTTGAAAGTTATACTTATCTAAAAGATCGACATTGCGCATTGCCGACTCAACCATCGCTTCAGCGGTGGGTTCGTTGTATTTGCGCAGTAAGTCTTTACCCAATGAACCAGCATTGACGCCAATTCTAATCGGAATATTTTTATCCTTAGCTTTGGCAATAACCTCGCGAAGGCGATCTTCACGAGTAATATTACCCGGGTTAATACGCAGGCAATCTACGCCTAAATCAGCTACCCGCAGGGCAATATTATGATCAAAGTGAATATCTGCTACTAAAGGGATATTAACCAGCTTGCGGATTTGGCCAAAAGCTTCGGCTTCTTCTATAGAGGGAACTGAGACCCGTACAATATCTGCACCAGCCTGTTGAATTCTTTCAATCTGTGCCACAGTGGCCGCAACATCAGAGGTACTGGTATTGGTCATACTTTGCACAGAAATAGGTGCATCACCACCCACAGGTACATCACCGACCATAATTTGTCGAGATTTACGTCTTACTATGGGGTTTCCGCTAAACACAGTATTTAATCTCTTGGCTTCTCTGTCTTTGTGATCACTAGCTATCGAATAATTAGTCTAGCAGTTTAATTGGAACTTCTTCCGCCGCCAGCTTATTCTTGTAGCGTTGTTGGCGTTTGGTTCTGTCATTAACCTCACCTGCAAGTTGGCCACAGGCCGCGGCAATATCATCACCACGCGTTGTGCGCACCGTCACAGTGTACCCTTCCCCCTGTAGAATGTCTCGAAAACGATTGAGTGCAGTATTGGTCACTCGCTTGTAATCAGACCCAGGGAATGGGTTAAACGGAATAAGATTTATTTTACAGGGTAGATCTTTCAGTAATATGGCCAATTCTCGGGCATGCACAGAGCGGTCATTAACCTGATCCATCAAGGTATACTCAACCGTTGCCTTGCGCCGGTTATCGGGCATTTTTTCAATATAGTTCTTAGCGCTTTCAACAAATTGTGCAAGGTTGTATTTGCGATTAATAGGCACTAACTCATTGCGCAACTCATCGTTGGGCGCATGTAGAGAGATTGCCAGAGACACATCGGTTACACCGGCCAATTGATCCAATGCAGGAACCACACCAGCGGTACTTAGGGTAACTCGACGCTTTGACAGCCCGTAGGCATTGTCTTCCATCATCAAATTCATCGCATCAACCACATTATTGAAGTTCATTAGTGGCTCACCCATGCCCATCATCACCACATTACTTACCCTTCGTGGTGCCTTAGCTGCAAATTGATCAAATGATTGGGCGGCTATCCATAGCTGACCAATAATTTCCGCTGTGCTGAGATCGCGATTAAAACCCTGTTTGCCTGTTGCACAAAAACTGCAATCCAATGCACAGCCAATTTGCGATGACACACAGAGGGTGCCACGATCCTTTTCAGGAATATAGACCATTTCAATACAGCTTCCGCCTTCGACTTTAATTAGCCATTTGCGGGTGCCATCGGTGGAATCTTGACAGCTAACCACTTCAGGCAGGCGAACTTCTGCCGTTTCGTGAAGTTTTTCACGCAGCGATTTTGATAGATTGGTCATCTGATCAAAATCCTGCTCCCCCATCTGATGAATCCACTTCACCATTTGCGTGGCACGAAACCGCTTCTCCCCTAACTGCTCGAAGAAATCGCCTAGCTTGGAAACAGAAAGCCCCAACAGGTTAGTTTTAACCGGCTGGGGCGTGAACTGCTCAGCTGTATTTAATGCACTATCAGGCATTATTTATCTCGCAATAATTAACGAGCACAAATCTCGTTATCGCTGAAAAAGTAAGCAACTTCGCGTGCTGCAGAGGTTTCAGAATCTGATCCGTGAACTGCATTAGCATCAATTGAAGTAGCAAAGTCAGCACGAATAGTACCAGCATCAGCTTCTTTAGGGTTAGTCGCACCCATAAGATCACGATTCTTTAAGATAGCACCTTCGCCTTCCAATACCTGAACTGAAACAGGGCCAGAAGTCATAAAAGCAACAAGGTCTTTAAAGAATGGACGTTCGCTGTGCTCAGCATAAAAACCTTCAGCTTGCTCTTGAGTTAGCTGTTGCATTTTAAGCCCAACAACCTGTAGTCCAGCGGCTTCAAAACGGCTGAGGATTTGACCCACGGCATTTTTTGCTACGGCATCAGGTTTAATAATAGAAAGAGTGCGTTCAACGGCCATATGATGTCTCCAATTCGGACTTTAATTTAATAGTAATTTTTGCCTTAGCGGCGTGGGTGCGGATTTTACCTATTGCACAGGCGGGTCACAATGATTTTATCAATCAATTGCGCTAAACCTGAATTAATCGAGTTCTTCCATCCATGCCATTTGAATAGCTTCGAGGATTTTCTCACCACAGCGATCTGGGTCATCAGAAAAACCGTCGATACTGAGAATTAATTTACGCAGATCGACAAAATTAATATATTGCGGGTCTATATCTGAGTGATTATCTGCCAGTTCAATGGCAATATCATTTATATCGGTCCATTTAAGCATTTATAGCTCCTATTAATGTCGCTCAGACACCATATTAATGGTGTATTTAGGTATCTCTACCACTAGGTCTTCTTCTTCAACCATTGCCTGACAACTCAGCCTTGAATCTGGGTCTAAGCCCCAAGCTTTGTCTAAGAAATCATCTTCTAGCTCATCGGCCTCAGACAGAGAATCCAAACCCTCTCTAACATGCACATGACAGGTGGTGCAGGCACATGAAAGCTCACAGGCATGTTCTATATCAAGACCATTTCTCAGTGCAGCGGCACAGATGCTCTCGCCTTTTTCGGCTTCCACAACTGCACCCTCTGGGCAAATTTCATGGTGCGGTAAAAATACAATTTTTGGCATAGTTAGGTTGTCCGAAAACGTTTATTTTAATGCATCGTCAAGGCTAAGCCCTGCCAATGCTTGTTTTATACTAGCATCCATACGTCTGGCGGCAAATTCTTCACTGGTTTTGCCTACAACTTCGATTTGTGCAGCCAATTGACGGTGGTCATCCGTGTTATCACGCAACTGCTTTAATTCATCCAATGTCACTTGCAAACACTGCAACTCTGATTCGTCGAGCAATGATTGGCCATCTTTTTCTATGGCAGCGCGAAGATCTTCGAGCATACGATCGGCTTCGACCTGCTGCTCTCTTAATGCACGTAAACGCATATCATCGCGGGCATGACTAAAAGAATCTTGCAACATCTGGGTGATTTCAGTATCGGATAAGCCATAGGATGGCTTAACCTCAATCCTAGACTCGACACCACTGCTTAGCTCGCGCGCTGACACATTGAGCAAACCATCAGCATCTACCTGATAGCTCACTTGAATTTTGGCACTGCCGGCCACCATGGGCGGGATGCCCCGCAACTCAAAGCGCGCCAGAGAACGACAATCTGAAACCAGCTCGCGATCACCTTGAACCACATGAATACTCATGGCGGTTTGACCATCTTTAAATGTGGTAAATTCCTGCGCCTTAGCAACGGGAATTGTGGTGTTTCTATGGATAATTTTTTCTGTTAAACCACCCATAGTTTCTATCCCCAAAGACAGCGGTATCACATCCAGTAATAGCATATCTGCGGTAGAATTATTTCCTACTAGAACATCTGCTTGCTTGGCCGCACCCATAGCTACAACCAAATCAGGATCGATAGTACATTTTGGCTCTAAGCCAAATAACTCAGAAACTTTTGCAGCAACTCTTGGCATTCTAGTTGAGCCACCTACTAGCACTACTTCATCAATGCTATCTGCTTTAATATTTGCATCGCGCATTGAACGCTTACAGGCTGTTAGTGTTTGTTCAATTAGATCATCGATTAATTGATGCATGCAATCTCGAGTAAGCACTAGCCTGGTATCTAGTATATCTAGCTCAACCTGATTATTGATTGAAAGTTCTTCTTTGGTGGATTTAGCAACCTCTAGAAGAACTCTTTGCTCATATACGTTAAGGGTTTCACCCATGTCTAATTCAGTGCGCAACCAGTTGGCAATGGCATGATCAAAATCATCGCCACCCAACGCCGAATTGCCACCGGTTGCCAATACCTCAAAAACACCTTTTGAAAGACGCAGAATACTGATGTCGAAGGTACCACCCCCAAGATCATATACAGCTATTGTGCGCTGCTGAGACTCGTCATCAAATTCCTCTGCATCTAGACCATAGGCTATTGCCGCCGCAGTGGGTTCATTTAATAACCTTAGCACCTTGATACCAGCAAGCGTTGCCGCATCTTTAGTTGCCTGACGCTGGGCATCATCAAAGTAAGCTGGAACCGTAATTACCGCGCCATCAAGCATGCCACCAAGGGTTAATTCTGCACGTCCGGCAAGCTTACGCAATATTTCAGAGGACACCTGAATTGGACTGACGGCACCATGAACCGTGTTAATTTTGGGCATGCCGCCATCATCGGTAGTAAATTCATAGGGCAGGCTATCACCCAGAGTTTTGATATCTGCAACGCCTCTACCAAGCAAGCGCTTTATCGAGGAAAGGGTATTTAGTGGATCACTGCTATTATGTTCTGCAGCCTCATAGCCAACGCAACTGACACCCTCGGATTCATAGTGCACCACTGAAGGTAAAAGGTCTCTACCCTGCTCGTCTGGCAAAATAACCTCAGAGCCGCTTCTAACCGTAGCAACCAAGGAATTTGTGGTCCCTAAATCGATACCCACCGCATTCTTTCGTTGATGGGGTTGCGGAGACTGTCCTGGTTCTGAAATCTGCAAGAGTGCCACGGGTTATAAATCCTCTAATTCTGCTTCGAGCTCATTGATATCATCAATAAACTTAATTGCAAATTGCATTTTAGCTAAGCTTTCAAATGCTTCATTATACGCTTTTTGCTGATATTGACTGGCAAACTCACTCTGTATTTTTGCCGCAGTTTGCTGCGCTTCGATACTTAGGGAAACCAATGCTTCTTTAGCATTTTCGCTACCCCTTATTTCAGCTAGGGCTTCGCGCAATAACATTTGATCCATCAAAAATTGTCCGTCAGAGGTGATATGCTTTTCCTGACTGGCATCCAAGTCTTTTAGCTGCAGAAGGTACTGCGCTCTAGACAGGGGGTTTTTGATGGTTTCGTAGGCTTGATTGATGGTAGCCGCCGTTTGCACGGCAAGGCGTTTTTCGAAATCATTTTTATTGGCAAAGCGATCGGGGTGAAGTGCTTTTTGCAGCGTTCGAAACTTTATATCAAGCTGCTCAAAATCAACCTCCCAAGCCACTGCAAGGGAGAAGATTTCAAAGAAATTCTTAGAATTATTCAATGCATAAACCTGATTGGTTTGGAAAAATCCAAAGCAAAGTTAAATATGGAAGCTTTCTCCACAACCACATTCATCTTTGACATTGGGGTTTATAAATTCAAACCCTTCGTTTAGCCCTTCCTTGACGTAATCTAATTGAGTGCCATCGAGATACACCAAGCTTTTAGGGTCGATAATTAACTGTACATCGCCGCAATTAAATACCACATCTTCTTCGGCTTTTTCATCGACAAACTCAAGCACATATGACAGACCAGAGCACCCCGTAGTGCGAACGCCCAAACGGATGCCGATACCCTTATCACGATGTTCTAGGTGCCGAACAACATGTGATTCGGCAGCGGGTGTCATGGTTATTGCCACGCTTACTTCTCCTGCTTTTCTCTAACGTCTCGAACAGCAGCTTTGATCGCGTCTTCAGCCAATACTGAGCAGTGAATCTTAACTGGAGGCAGAGCCAACTCTTCTGCAATAGCTGTGTTTTTAATTTGCTCTGCTTCATCAATATTTTTACCTTTTACCCACTCGGTTAAAAGCGAGCTTGAGGCAATAGCAGAACCACAACCATAGGTTTTAAATTTGGCATCCTCGATAACGCCTTCATCATTCACTTGAATTTGAAGTCGCATCACATCACCGCAGGCTGGTGCTCCAACCATACCAGTGCCCACGTTTTTTGAGTTGTCGTCTAACTTTCCGACATTGCGTGGATTTTCGTAATGATCAATTACTTTTTCGCTGTAAGCCATTTTTTTAACCCTATTTAATTACTACAAATAATTCGTTTGACACCCTTAGTGGGCTGCCCATTCAACCTGATCCAAATCAACACCATCTTGGAACATATCCCACAGTGGTGATAATTCTCTTAACTTTTCTACGGCATGCCTTACTTTGGCAATAGCATCATCTACATCTTTTTCAGAGGTATAACGACCAATACTGAAGCGAATTGAGCTATGAGCCATTTCATCATTTAAGCCAAGTGCCCGCAGTACATAAGAGGGCTCAAGACTGGCAGAGGTACAGGCAGATCCTGATGAAACTGCTAGGTCTCTCAATGCCATAATTAAAGACTCACCCTCAACATAGGCAAAGCTGATATTAATAATTCCTGGCACGTGCTGGTTACTTGAACCATTGAGGTAGACTTCCTGCATATCAGAAACACCCTCCCAAAGACGTGTACGAAGCTTTTCAATGCGTGCAGACTCCTCGTCAAGTAACTCAGCGCCTAATTTGAAAGCCGCACCCATACCGACAATTTGATGCGTTGGTAGAGTACCCGAACGCATACCACGCTCATGACCACCGCCATGCATCTGCGCTTCAATTCTTACACGTGGTTTGCGACGAACATACAGCGCCCCAATACCCTTTGGTCCATAGAGCTTGTGCGCAGAAAACGACATCATATCGACCTGCATAGCCTCAACATCAATCGCTGTTTTGCCCGCGCTTTGTGCGGCATCTACATGGAAAAATACTTTATTTTCACGACAAAGTTTGCCAATCGCAGCTATATCGTTCAGCGTGCCTAGCTCATTATTGACGTGCATAATAGACACCACAGTAGTGTCGTCACGCAACGCATCAGCAATGGCTTGCGGCTGAATCAAGCCGTGCTTGTCTGGATCAAGGTAAGTAATCTCAAACCCTTCACGCTCTAACTGTCGACAGGTATCAAGCACTGCTTTGTGCTCTATCTTAGAGGTAATGATGTGTTTACCTTTGCGCGTATTAAAGTGCGCACAACCCTTAATGGCTAAGTTATTTGCTTCAGTTGCACCTGAAGTCCATACAATTTCTCTCGGGTCTGCATTAATCAAACCAGCAACATCAGAGCGTGCATCTTCTACCGCTGCCTCTGCTTGCCAGCCAAACATATGGGAACGCGATGCCGGATTACCAAAATGGCCGGAAGGCGTTAGAAACTCTACCATCTGATCAGCAACCGCTGGGTCAACTGGGGTGGTAGACGCATAATCCAAGTAAATTGGAAGATTCATTCATTTCTCCACGATTAACAGGCTTGTGCCTGCAAGTTATCATCTAAAACCAGCAACTGATCTATCTGTCGCTGGGCTATCTTTTGGGTATCTCGCTTTGCGACTAAATCCGCAAGCGAAATACCATTTAAAAATTCGTGTATTTGCACACTCAAATCTTGCCAAAGGCTATGGGTTAAACAAATCTCACCACCCTGACAATCACCTTTGCCTCTGCAGCTAGTGGTATCAATAGATTCATTTACCGCATTAATAATTTGAGCCACAAATATTTGATCGCTGGGTATTGCTAAATGATAGCCACCGCCAGGCCCGCGAACACTTGTAACCAGACCTGACTGCCTTAATTTTGAAAACAACTGCTCCAAATAGGATAGCGAAATTGACTGCCTGCCAGAGATCTCAGCCAATGAAATCGGCTTGTCTTGGGCATGCAATGTCAAATCAATCATTGCTGTTACCGCATATCGTCCTTTTGTAGTCAGTCGCATAATCCACCTTTTTAAGCGTTTCTACTGGACTAATTATCTAATACCTGACTATTTTAGTCAATTAAACTAACTGCTACTTAATTTTACGCTGAACAGCGGATAATAGACCTCTGAGGATAGAAACTTCCATTTCATCCATGCGCACACGGTTAAATAAACGTCGCAATCTAGTTAGAAGCTGTTTGGGGTTCTCAGGATCATAAAAATTTAGCGCTGCCATAGTATCTGCAAGGTGGTTATGGAAATGCTCTAAATCTTCTGCCGTTGCCATTGACTGATCCCACTCGCTCAAAGCGGGTAACTCACCCTTTTCATCTGCCAGACTGGCCATGCGAACCTCATAAGCCAATACCTGCACTGCGGTGGCTAGATTAAGTGAGCTGTATTCTGGATTTGAGGGAATATGCACATGATAGTTACATTTTTGCAGCTCATCATTGGTTAGGCCTCGATCTTCGCGGCCAAATAACAAGGCAACCTTGTGATTTTCAGCTTCCGCCCAGACTCTCTCACCACACTCCCTTGGATTAACCAAAGGCCAGGGAATTCTTCGCTCTCTTGCACTGGTACCCACAACTAGCGAGCAATCCGCAATCGCTTCATCTACGGTTTCTACCACGGTCGCGTTAGTAAGAATATCTCGCGCTCCAGCCGAACGCCAAACCGCTCTGGGCGCAGGATACTCGCGCGGCTCTACCAAACAAAGTTCGGTTAGGCCCATATTCTTCATCGCTCTCGCAGCGCCACCTATATTGCCGGGATGAGCGGTATTAACTAATACTATTTTGATATTGGCTTGACGGGCTGCTGTGGGCAAAATGCACCTCTTTCGTAGTCACTAAGAGATGGCTCTGACCATCTCGAATTTTGAGGGTCGCGATTCTACCAGAATTCTGCTGATATTTTTACATCTAATATCTGTATATCAAATAGGCTTGATGAGGGCGACCAAATAACGGCACTTTATTGATCTTTTGAATCTGGTACAATGCGCGCGCTCTTTAAATCAATTGGAAACTACCACTATGCAACCTATGGTTAATATAGCGCTACGCGCCGCCCGAGAAGCCGGAGAAATGATCGTTAAATCGGCTGACAACTTGGACCTCATTAAGGTTGATGAAAAAGGTCGTCACGACTTTGTGACCGAAGTGGATAGACGCTCCGAAGAGACCATTATTTACCATATTAAAAAAGCCTACCCTGACCATGCTTTTTTGGGTGAAGAAACCGGTCGCAGCGGAGATCCAAAGAGCGAAGTTGAGTGGATTATTGATCCTCTCGACGGTACAACAAATTTTGTTCGCGGCATTCCTCATGTCGCCATATCCATTGCCTGCCGTATCAAGGGCAAGCTGGAACACGCCGTTATTATTGAACCATTCAAACGTGAAGAATTCACTGCTAGTCGAGGCAAAGGCGCTCATCTAAACGGTCGTCGTATTCGTGTTTCTGGCCGCCAAGAGCAGGCTGGCGCACTTTACGCTACCGGAATTCCCTTTAGCGCCCCTTCATTCAACTACATGTCTGAATACCTTGCCTGTATGCAAGAATTTGCCAATAACTCTGCAGGCATTCGTCGCCTTGGGGTTGCCTCGCTTGATTTAGCTTATCTAGCAGCAGGGAAAATGGATGTCTTTTGGGAGATGTATCTCAAACCATGGGATATCGCAGCAGGCGTCCTTGTAGTGCGCGAAGCTGGCGGCATGGTGAGTGATTTTAACGGCGGCGAATCGTTCCTCGAAAGCGGGCATATACTTGCATCCACTCCAAGATTGTTTAAACCAAGTCTTCAGGTAGTTTCTAAGCACCTCGGAAAGCTAAAGTAACTGCTCAAAGCACTTATATGGCATTAATCAGGGCCTCAAGGGAAGATTTAGTTTGAGGTCCAAGTAAACGATGAATCAGCTCTCCGCGACTATTTATAATTAGGGTTTCTGGCAATACTGTTACTGGCTCTAGCGACCATATACTGCGAGGGTCTGCGTATAAATTGTCAAACTCAATACCTAAATTTTGCATTTCTTGTAGAAGCTGCTCGCCAACCACACCATCATAATTGACCCCAATAACATCCAAGCGATTACTCAACTGATGATCTAACTCATTAAGCTCGGGAATTTCTTTACGACAGGGTGAACACCAAGTGGCCCAATAATTAATCACCAAAATCTTGCCCGGCGACTCTATATCAACGCTTGAGTTATTGGTTAGCCTGAATGAATCATTGGCAGATTGTTCACTGCTGCAGCTAATTAACATAAAGCTGACAAGAAAAATTATCCGTATCATAATGTTGTGAAAACCCTTGCTTAGATGAATTAATTATTATGCCACTCATGGCAATTACTTAACTATAATGATTACAATTGGTTATGGATTACTTTTGTAACAAATGAATTTTACTTGGACTGCTTTCAAATGATAACAATTTACCATAACCCACGATGCTCTAAGTCTCGTCAAACGCTTGAACTTCTTAAGGACAAAGGCATAGAACCTGAGGTTAACCTATATCTCGACAGCCCTCCCAGCGCCGAGAAGCTAAAAGACCTACTAGATAAACTCGGGCTAGAAGCTAGTCAGTTAGTTCGCAAATCTGAAGCCTACTACAAAGAAAACCTAAAGGGCCAAGAAATAACTGAGAATGAGTTAATCGAGGTAATGATAAAAAACCCAAAGCTTATAGAGAGACCCATTGTAGTAGCCGGCGATCGCGCCGCTATTGGCCGGCCTCCTGAAGCCGTTTTGGAGATTATTTAATGGCCCAAATTAATCAACATCACTATGTACTAATTGTTTATTACAGCCGCAATGGACATGTGAAAATGCTGGCTGAGCAAATTGCTCAGGGTGTCGAAATGGCCGGAGTCGAAGCGCGACTCAGAACAGTACCTAGCGTTTCTACCAACTGTGAATCAACTGAGCAGACCATTCCCGAAAACGGGGATATTTACTGTACTGAGGAAGATTTAGCAAATTGCAGCGGCCTGTTAATAGGCAGTCCAACACGCTTTGGCAATATGGCCGCCCCTTTAAAATATTTTTTAGATGGCACCGGCAGCCTTTGGGCCAGTGGCGCTCTAATTGGCAAGCCAGCTGGCGTATTTACCTCAACATCTTCAATGCATGGCGGGCAAGAAGCAACACTATTATCGATGATGACCCCGCTTATGCATCATGGCATGCTTATCGCCGGTATACCCTACTCTGAAAGTGCACTTTCCAGTACTCAAAAAGGCGGAACTCCCTATGGTGCAAGCCATGTGGAAAGTGATACCTTGAGCATTGATGAACAAAAAATATGCCAAACTCAGGGCAAGCGACTTGCTCTGCTAGCAACTACTCTTAAAAATTAACTTATAAAGGCCAATTACCTTGACTGTAAATGACAAAATCACATTATTAAAAAATCTAGTAAAAATTTGCTACAGTTTGCTTATAGCTGTGTTGGCAGCAAATCTATGGCAACAGGGCCAGCCAGCCGTTATTTATTTAATCGTTTTATTGCCGCTAGTAATGTTTGCACCCGGTGTCTTTATGGACAATATGCGAACCCTAATATGGATGGGTTTTGTACTCCTGCTTTATTTCGCTTCGGCGGTATTTGGTGTCACCAAACCCGATCCCTCAGCACTGGATATTACAGAACTCACATTGACTGTTATTTTATTTTGCGGCGCTATGCTGTATACCCGTATTAAACAGTTAAATCCCGACTTATAACCGTGGAAAGTAAATTTTAATGGCAACCGAAAACCCTTCAATTATCCGACGTTTTTTTGGCTTTATAGGCACAATATTTAAAGCCATTAAAACCACTATTGGCGTTCTTCTTACCGCACTATTAATTATTGCGCTAGTAGGAATGTTTGCCGATCAGTTGCCACCCATGCCTGAGAAAGGTGCACTGTATTTGGCCCCCAGCGGCATACTTGTCGACCAGCAGACCTATATTTACCCCATAGATACACTGCTAGCTGACCAATCAAAGACCAATCCTGAAACATTGGTTAGGGATATTATTAATGCTGTAGATGCGGCGGCCATAGACGATAGAATCACCCATCTAGTGATTGCCACCGACTATCTTGAGGCAGGCGGAATAGCAAAGCTTGATGAAATTAGTGATGCATTGATTGGTTTTAAAAAATCCCAGAAACCTATTATTGCGGTGGCTGATAACTTTAATCAGTCACAATATTTTTTAGCCGCTCATGCCGATGAGATTTTACTCAACCCTATGGGCGCGGTGCTGATTAATGGCTTTGGGGCCTACGGCAGCTATTACCGAGAAGCCTTAGATAAACTTAAAATCAAGGTCAATGTATTTCGTGCTGGTGAGTATAAGAGTGCTGCCGAGCCATTTTTAAGAAATGATATGTCGCCCCAAGCCAAGGAAGAAACTGCTGATGTGGTTAATCGACTGTGGCAATCCTATACCTCTAAAATTGAGCAACTCCGGGGACTAGATAGTGGAACAATCGATAACTTTGCCAACAACCTCGACAGCAAGTTGCAGGCAGCTAATGGCGACATTGCAGTTTTGGCTCAGCAGGAAGGTCTAGTTGATTATCTTGCCACCAGAAGCCAAATGCGCAACTACCTTAATCAACAAATCCCCAATGATATGAATGGTGAATATAGTGCAGTTGATCTTCCCGTCTATCTAGCCCATTTAAAGCGTGAGCAAAGTGTCTTACCAAGCCCCGCGGCTAAAGTTGCTGTGGTAGTAGCCAAGGGTAATATTTTGGATGGCCAGCAACCGGAGGGGACTGTTGGGGCAGATACCTTGGCACAAATTTTAAACGAGCTACATTACGACCCATCTATCAAAGCACTGGTATTGCGCGTTGATAGCCCAGGGGGAAGCGCTTTTGCCTCGGATGTCATTAGAGATGCACTTTACTACAGTCAACTCAATCTTCCGGTGGTTGTTTCTATGGGGAGCTATGCCGCTTCAGGTGGTTACTGGATCGCTGCCGAAGCCGATAAAATCTTGGCTCTGCCAACAACCATCACTGGCTCTATTGGGGTATATAGCATGATACCCACAGTCGACGAATCACTTGCGGCACTGGGGATCTATTCTGATGGCGTTGGCACTACGGATATTGCTGGGATAATGCAGCTAGATCGACCAATGACGGATCAAGCTAAATCTATTCTTCATTCCAGCGTTGATAATATCTACTCTAGGTTTGTTTCATTGGTTGCTCATGGGCGCAACACGTCCATTGCTAACGTTGAGCTAATGGCTAAGGGTCGTATTTGGACTGGACAGCAAGCTCTAGAGTTGGGTTTAGTGGATGAATTGGGTGGCCTAGACAGTGCCATCAACTCGGCGGCAGAGCTGGCAGCAATAAATGACTATGAAGTAATCTACCCATCTAGGTTACTCACCCCTTATGAGCAGTTTATTCAGGAAATTGGACATAATTTTTCAGCCGCACTAAGACATTTTGGTTTTGAGGCATGGCTGCCGCAGATAGTAAGCGAAAAAGCGCAGACCCTTATCAGCCCACTAAAATATCTGAGTGAGTTCAACGACCCGAGAAATATTTACCTGCACTGTGAAAACTGCCCAATGTAGGCATAAAAGTTAAATCTCTAACACAGATTTAACAAATGGCGTCGTCAATCGGCGCTGTTCTCTTAGTGAGGCACTATCAATGGTTTCAAGCGCATTAATAAGCGTTTTTGAATCGCGTGATAGTCTTGCTAGTAGGAACTTTGCCACATCGTCAGAAAGGTACATGCCGCGCAGATTACAACGGAACTGCAAAAGTCTGCGTAAATCTTCATCATTAAAATCTGTAACTACATGAATTAAACCCGATTGCAGTCTTGAGAGTAAGTCTGGCAACTGAACACCTATATCTTCTATTAATTGGTGGCTAGAAAAAATAAGTCTGGTGCCACTTTGTCGGCAATCATTAAAGAAATTAAACAGCGGAACCTGCCAATCTGCTTTGCTGGCAACCAAATGTAAATCATCGACACATACTATAGGCGCACTATGTAATCCCTCAAATATTTGATCTGCGGGATAATCTTGCAATTCTTTCAACGGCAGATAAATTGCAGCTTCGCCAGTATCAAAGGGGCTACGCTGACAGGTTGCCTGAAGCAGGTGTGACAAACCTGAACCGCTATTACCCACTAAGCAAGCAATTTTATGGGTACTCTCTTGTAGCACAAATTTAGCCAACTGGTGCGAGGATCCTTTGGGTGCATAATAATTTTTGAATGTAGCTTGATCATCCAACTTTATTTCGAGATTCATTTGATTGGATAGATTCATAGACTCACCCAATGATAGGTTAAGCGCCCTATTGAACGATTGTCCGATGACAGGTACGGCTTTACTAAACCTGTTCTAATTAACTCAGCATGAAGCAATTCCACGCTACCATTTATATCAATTGCCACCACTAGTTCATCCTTGTTAACAGAATAAAGTTGAAGCGCTTCTACTAATTCCAACTGCTCTAACAGACGAACAGCCACCTGGTAATTTTTGTAGGAGCTAATACCATCAATTTGTACTAATAATTTGTCAGTTTCAAGCTGAGGAATATAGGTATGTGACTGTAATAAAGCATCCAATACTCGATCGACCGATGCCCCAACTAAGTCAATCATAGAATCGCCATAAAAATCATTCATTTGACGTTTGCCAGCCTCTTGATAGGCCCATGCTCCTCTGATTTGACCATCTGACGCCTTAAATACCCTAAGGGCAAACCAACCGTCGGCATCATATCGTTTAGATGCGGCATTAAGAGCCTCTACCTTCATAGCCCAAGCCTCTTTCACCCCAACGGACAGTTGATCCTCGAGATCATAACTGGGCAAAAAATAGCTAATTTCACGTGCCTGCATAGAGCGCTTAAACGCCTCTAAAAACTCATATAAATGATCATCTGCTTGCATCTGTATGGCTGACGACTCATCTAATACTCGACGACCCTGCTCAACATCATCCACCATTAGCCATACCAAAAAATTGGGCCTAATAGCCGGAATAATCGGCAACTGGGCTTGCTTTAAAAGCTTATCAACTGAGGGTCGATCAAACTTTACATCCAATCCCATGGTCATAGTTTCGTCGGCATCTGATTGTGATAATTGATTAAAACCCACTGAATCGAGAAACGCTTTTGGGTCAATAAGGAAAGGTTTTAACTGTGGCGATTGTAAAATTTGACTATTTCCAGTTAATTTTATCAACATCTTAGAAAAAGCAATTTCGATTCCGATCTCTCTAGACTCTGTAGTTTGATCGCTAACAGGAACTAAAACACGATATAAATCAGTAGCTTGGGCCATACTCACACCCACACTAAAGCCTATAACAATGCCTATTAACCAACGATTCAACAGAGTGACTCCAAATTATTTTGCAACATTGTACCAGTGCTTGATGAAAATTTGCCCAACTCCGCATAAAATACCCCCTTTCTGTTCATTGTTGTAGGATTCTTTCATGACCAAAGCAACTCAATCGTTGAGTTACAAAGACGCAGGCGTTGATATTGACGCTGGAAATGCACTTATCGAAAAGATCAAAGGAGCGGCAAAAAGAACCCGCCGACCTGAGGTTATGGCCGGACTGGGTGGCTTTGGCGCGCTTTTTGAATTACCAGCGGGTTACACACAGCCTGTTTTAGTTTCTGGGACTGATGGGGTCGGCACTAAGTTGCGACTTGCCTTAGATTCTGGAAAACACAGCACGGTCGGTATCGATCTAGTGGCCATGTGCGTCAATGATCTTATCGTCTGTGGTGCAGAACCACTGTTCTTTCTCGATTATTATGCTACTGGTAAATTAGACGTTGAGATTGCCGCATCTGTGGTAAACGGCATTGCCGATGGCTGTGAACTTTCTGGATGTTCACTAATTGGCGGCGAAACAGCAGAAATGCCGGGTATGTACGAAGGCGAAGACTATGATCTTGCTGGATTTTGTGTCGGTATAGCAGAAAAATCTGAACTTATTGATGGCTCAAAAGTAGCTGTTGGCGACACACTGATTGGCTTAGCTTCAAGCGGGCCGCATTCCAACGGTTACTCACTAATACGCAAAATTTTAGAAGTCACAAAAACAGATCCAGCTACCACTGAGCTAGAGGGCGAGAAGCTTATCGATCTGCTTATGGCCCCAACAAAAATTTATGTTAAATCTTTATTGAAGCTAATATCCAAACTACCGGTTCATGCTATTGCGCATATTACTGGCGGCGGTTTACTCGAGAATATTCCTCGCGTACTCCCCGATAACGCCACTGCAGTCATAAATACTAAGGCGTGGAAGCGCCCGATTGTATTCGACTGGCTTCAACAGCAAGGCAATATTGAAACTCAGGAAATGTATAGGACATTAAACTGCGGTGTTGGCATGGTCATCTGTGTCCCTGCCGAGGTTGAGGCTGAGGCTCTTAAACTATTAACTGAAAATGGTGAACAGGCTTTTGTACTGGGTACTATTGAAGAAACCAAGAATGGGCAACCACAGGTTCAAATGAATGACTAATAGCACTCAATCGTCAGCTAGCAAACGATTAGTTATTTTAGTTTCAGGGGGAGGATCAAACCTCCAGTCGTTTATTGATGGTTGTGCAAAGAGTGAAATAAACGCCACCGTATCAGCTGTTATAAGTAACAACCCCGATGCTGGCGGCTTAGAAAGAGCGGCTAAGGCCGGCATCCCCAATTTGGCAATTGATCATAGAGCCTTTGAAAGCCGCGAGTCTTTTGATCTGGCATTGAGTGAATTGATTGATAGCTTTAATCCAGACCTAGTCATTCTAGCGGGCTTTATGCGCATCCTTACACCTGGGTTTGTCGATCATTTTTTAGGGCGGATGATGAATATCCACCCATCTTTATTGCCCGCCTATCCAGGGCTTCACACCCATAGGCGCGCCATTGAAGCGGGCGATAAAAAAGCCGGCGCCACTGTACATTTTGTCACCCCCGAATTAGATGGTGGGCCATCTATTCTTCAGGCTCAGGTTACTATAGAAAACTCAGATGATGAGAGCTCTTTAGCCTCAAAGGTATTAGCCTATGAGCACAAGATTTATCCTGAGGCTGTCAGATGGTTTTGTGACAATAGATTAAGAATGGATAATGACGGTGTAAAGCTTGATAACAAGCCAGTTTGCGAGAGCGGAATTATTTATAATTCCAGCGAACCAACTAGCTAGATTGTAGTCTAAGCGTTTATGAAACTGTTAAATCCTCCTTCATTTAATTTGCGCCGCACAAACTCATCTAGATTAGCCTTAACGGCCATACTAGTATTTGGTTTTATGTTTGCAATACCGGCATATACTGAACAACAGAGTAGCAAACCATTAGAGCTTAAACCCTATAGCCTTAGCTATTCTGCAACCCTTGGTGGCATAAAGATTGCGGCAACCCACCAATTAAAGATTGAAGGTGAGCAATACAGCCTTGTGGCCAAGGCTAAAAATTTTCTGGGCGAGATCACTGAATTAGCTAATTTTAAGGTTTCTGAGGCTGGGGATATTGTTCCATTAGAATATTCTAGGCGGCAAAAAACCCTTATGGGTAAGCAGTCAGAATCTCAGCAGTTTGACTGGGATAACAAAACCCTTGCATACTCTGTGAAGGATACCTCAGGCAAAATAAACCTATTGCCCAGCCAATTTGATAGACTTTCACTCAATCAGCAACTGCGAATAGATGCTGCTTCAGGAAAAAGCGAATTCGCCCACACTGTTATCAGAAAAGGGCAATCAAAACAGTATCAATATAAGGTGCTAGGGCGTGAAATTATTAACACTAGTAACGGATCTTTTAATAGTCTGTTAGTTGAAAGGGTGGGACATAACGCAAATAGAAAAGCCAAGATTTGGCTTGCCACTGATTGGGATTTTATTATCCTCAAGATGCAAACATTCGAAAAAGATTCAAAGAAAATCTTGGTTTTAGACCAGGGTCAATTAAATGGTAATGCGATATTACCTATTAAAAAGATGGCAGAGATTTAAGCATGGCATTAGAGAACTCAGGCTCAAGTAAATTTATTATTGCAACTGGCAGCTTCGTCGCTGTAGCACTTATTTTTGGGGTGCTCTATAAAACCGGTAATCTGTCTAAGCAGAATGACTATGAATTAATGGGGGTAATACCTGAACAAATCATTGTAGCCAATGGCGCAAATGAAGCTGAAACTCCCTCTGCTGAAATCCCACAAAACTCTAACCCATCGACGTCGATTGTCGATACCGAAAATCCTGAGGAAAATACCCCTCAAGCGGCGCAAACAGCTACTGCACCGGCACTGCCCTCACTTGACAGTAGCGACTCGCTAGTGCGTGATATTGTGTCACAGCATCAATCTTCAGAAGGCCTATCTAACTGGTTGAGTCTCGATGATTTAATTCGCCGCTCGGCGAGCTTTATGGATGGTCTTGCCCGTGGTTCTATATCGGAAAAAATATTTCCGCTCGGCTCACCTGAGGGTACCTTTACCACGCATAGACAGGGTGATGTTATCTGGCTTAATGCCGGAAATTACGAACGCTACGATGATGTGATTAGTATTTTATTAAAAATAGATATGGAAAAAATGGCGCAATTTTTCCACAAAGTGCGCCCGCTGTTAGAGTCAGCTTTTGCTGAACTTGGCTATAGACCAAGGCAGATGGACGGAATTATCTTGCAGACAATCGATAATGTATTGACCACGCCGCTAATTGTAGAGCCGTTAAAGCTAACCAGAGACTCTGTTGCTTATAAATTTGCTGACCCTGAACTTGAAAGCTTAATGCCACTGCAAAAGCAGTTGTTGCGCGCCGGCCCGGAAAATACCCGACGCATCCAACAACAGGCTAAAGTCTTAAGACAGGCCTTGCTAAACCCCTAACTAGGTTTTAGGAAGAGTTACGCCTGTTTGACCCTGATATTTGCCACCGCGATCAGCATAGGATGTTTCACACACCTGATCTGACTCAAAAAACAACATTTGAGCGACACCTTCATTGGCATAAATTTTTGCCGGTAGATTTGTGGTGTTAGAAAACTCTAGTGTTACATGACCTTCCCACTCTGGCTCGAGAGGAGTCACATTCACAATAATGCCACAGCGAGCATAGGTTGATTTGCCCAAGCAAACTGTTAGCACCTGACGCGGGATTCTAAAATATTCAACCGTGCGCGCTAGAGCAAAAGAATTTGGCGGGATAATACAGTAGTCCCCTTTGATATCGACAAAAGCATCATTATCAAAGTTTTTTGGATCTACTGTTTTCGAGTGAATATTGGTGAAAATCTTAAATTCATCAGCACATCGAACATCGTAACCATAGCTAGAAACACCATAAGAAATTACTCGATCATCGCCATGATAACGAACCTGTCCAGCCTCATAGGGCTCGATCATTTTATTTTTCTCGGACATTTGGCGAATCCAATGGTCTGACTTAATACTCATCTGCGTTAACTCCAGCTACTTTTAAAAGGGTTATATTAAAAAAATTAGCCCGTATCATACCGACTTATGGGGTTACAGCAAACTGCTCTATTCAAAAACAATCTGCGGTGATGAATCAGTCTCTAATTGTTCCAACGATGCCATCAAATGCTCCGCTATTTTCAGATAATGGGCGGTTATTTCTGGTTTAGTTTGCATAATTGAAATTGGCTTGCCCGCATCACCCTGTTCACGTATTGCACTATCCAGGGGTAAACTGCCTAGCAATTTAGTGTGGTATTGATCTGCAACTTTTTCACCACCTCCATCGCCAAAAATAGCCTCTTCGGTACCACAGTTGGAGCAAATATGAGTGGCCATATTTTCAACAATACCCAAAACAGGTATTTTTACTTTAACAAACATCTCGATGCCTTTTTTAGCATCTAGCAGCGCAATATTTTGAGGTGTAGTAACTATGACCGCACCAGAAATTTGGGCTTTTTGTGCCAAAGTCAGTTGAATATCGCCCGTTCCCGGCGGCATATCGACTACTAAAACATCTAGTTCACCCCACTGGGTTTGTTGTAGCATTTGCTGTAATGCACCAGCTGCCATGGGGCCGCGCCACACCATAGGCGTTTTATCAGTGGTTAAATAAGCCATGGACATAGTGGCCAAACCATGGGCCATCACTGGCTTAAAGAACTTTTCATCTACTACTTCGGGACGCTGATCTTCTGGGACGCCAAGCATCATAGCCAGACTTGGACCATAGATATCTGCATCCAAAAGACCCACTGAATTACCCATCGAGCTTAAAGCCAACGCTGTATTTACTGCAGTAGTTGATTTGCCTACGCCACCTTTGCCGGAGGCAACTGCAACAATATATTTAACCTTATCTAACACATAGACCTCTTATTACTTCTAATTTTTACGTGAAAATGACTTAATTGCACATGAAAAGTTGGTGCAAAATCGCTATAGTGGCGTCTAATTACAATCATCGGAAAAGAAAATCTCGACCATGACAAAAAAGCGCCAAATTTTGGTCACCAATGCACTTCCATACGCCAATGCCGCACTTCACTTGGGGCATATACTCGAATATACCCAAACCGATGTTTGGGTTCGCTTCCAACGCATGCGCGGTCACCAATGTTACTATGTTTCTGCCGATGATGCCCATGGTACTGCAATTATGCTCAAAGCAGATGAAAAAGGCATTAGTCCTGAGCAACATATCGCAGATATGCGAAGTATTCATGAAGCCGATTTTCGCGATTTTCATATTAGTGTTGATAATTATCACAGCACCCATTCGGATGAAAACAAACAATACGCTGAGTTAATCTACAACCGATTGGTTGAAAATGACCATATTGCCAAACGAGAAATTACTCAGGCATTTGATGCAGAAAAACAACTGTTTCTAGCGGATCGATATATCAAGGGTACCTGCCCTAAGTGTAAGGCTGAGGATCAGTATGGTGATAACTGTGAAGCCTGTGGTGCCACCTACTCACCAACCGATTTAATCAATCCGGTATCTGCACTTTCTGGTACTACACCGATCGAGAAGCAATCAACGCATTACTTCTTTAAACTACCCGAATTTACCGAGTTTCTAAAATCTTGGACTCGCAGTGGCGCGGTGCAAGATGAAGTAGCCAACAAATTGGGTGAGTGGTTAGAAAGTGGGCTACAGGAATGGGATATCAGTCGCGATGCACCCTACTTTGGCTTTGAGATTCCTAATGCGCCGAATAAGTTTTTCTACGTTTGGTTGGATGCGCCTATTGGCTATATGGCCAGCTTTAAGAATCTATGTGACCAACAAAATTTAGATTTTGACCAATTCTGGGCGGCGGATAGCTCTGCTGAACTCTATCACTTTATTGGTAAGGATATTGTTAATTTCCATGCACTATTCTGGCCAGCCATGCTGACTAGCGCTAACTTTAGAACACCAACTAAAGTATGTGTTCATGGTTTTGTTACAGTGAACGGCAAGAAAATGTCTAAATCAAGAGGGACATTTATTAATGCCCGCTGTTATTTAGATCACCTTAACCCTGAGTATTTGCGTTATTACTATGCCTCTAAGCTCACTGCTTCGGTTGAAGATATAGACTTAAATCTGGAAGACTTTATTCAGAAAGTTAATAGCGACTTAGTTGGTAAGGTTGTCAATATTGCCAGTCGTTGTGCCAAATTTATCACCAAGGGCAATGACGGAATTTTATCCACACATATTGCCGATACTGCTCTTTGGCAGCAGGTGAGTGATGCAGGCAATAAGATTGCCGAGCACTATGAACAGCGAGAATATAGCAAGGCTATTAGAGAAATAATGGCACAGGCTGATGCTGCGAACGAATATATCGCGGCAAAAGAACCTTGGAAACTAAATAAAGACCCAAGCCAGCAACAGCAGGTGCAAGATATCTGCTCTTTAGGGATTAATCTCTTCAGACTACTTTTAACGTATTTGAAACCAGTAATTCCTACTATGGCTGCCGATGGTGAAGCATTCCTTAATGACCAATTAACCTGGGAAAGTATTAAACAACCCTTAGTTGGACATCAAATTAACAACTTTAAACCACTGCTGCAGCGCGTGGAAAAGGAAAAGGTTGACGCTATGGTTGAAGCTAGCAAGCAAGAAGTGGAGCAAACTACTAAAGCAATACTTGAAGGCCCCTTAGCCGATGAGCCAATTGCCGATGAAATTAACTTTGATGATTTTATGAAAGTTGACCTTCGGGTCGCACGTATCGTCAAGGCTGAAGCTGTTGAGGGTGCTGATAAGCTATTAGCCCTAACATTGGATATTGGCGGTGAAACACGCAATGTATTTTCTGGGATTAAATCTTCCTACCAAGCAACAGATCTTGAGGGCCGCTTAACAGTGATGGTTGCTAATTTAGCGCCGCGAAAAATGCGCTTTGGCGTTTCTGAAGGTATGGTTTTAGCGGCCGGTGATGATAATGGGATCTATCTACTTTCCCCTGACAGTGGTGCAGAACCTGGCCAGAGAATTACCTAATTTAGCAACAATATTACATGAAATAAGAGACCTGTTAGTCTCTGCGGTAAATTTGTTATTCCCAAATGGACTAAAAACTATTTTTTTATATATTGAATAGAGGTAGTTGATTCCATGATAATACACACTTACTAAAGCAATTTGAGTAATAGATGCAAGAAGTCGCAGTAATCTTGGTTAGCTCAGTGCTGATCAATAACTATGTTCTAGTACAGTTCCTTGGGCTGTGCCCGTTTATGGGTGTGTCAAAAAAACTTGAATCAGCGATTGGCATGTCCGCGGCAACTACTTTTGTACTGACTCTAACCGCCATGGTCAGCTATGTGGTGGATAGAGCCGTTCTAATCCCTCTAGAGCTAGAATACTTGCGTACCATAAGCTTTATTATGGTAATTGCCGCTGTAGTACAGTTCACTAAAATGTTTATCGAAAAAACCAGCCCACTGTTGTACCGCGTTCTGGGTGTGTTTTTACCCCTAATTACCACTAACTGTGCCGTTCTGGGTGTTGCACTGCAAAATGCTGCTAAGCCACTTAGCTTTGCTCATGCCTCACTCTATGGCTTTGGTGCAGGCGCTGGATTTTCTCTAGTACTTATCCTTTTTTCTGCAATGCGCGAAAGGTTAGCAGCAGCAGATATTCCTCAACCTTTTGAGGGTGCTGCTATCGCTATGATTACAGCCGGCTTGATGTCATTAGCGTTTATGGGATTCGGCGGGCTGGTCTAGATGCTCGATTTTATTATTCAGCAACCTATTATTGCCGCTCTTGTGGCTCTGGCGGGCCTCGGAATTATTTTCGGGGCTTTGCTCGGTTTTGCCGCTGAAAAATTTAAAATCGAAGGTGATCCGGTCATTGAGCAAATCGATGAGCTATTACCTCAGACTCAATGCGGCCAATGTGGCTTTCCGGGTTGCCGACCCTATGCAGAGTCAATTGCCAACGGTGATGAAATTAATAAGTGCCCGCCGGGTGGTCAGTCAACTATTAATGCCATTGCCAATCTTCTAGATGTGCCGGCACCCGAATTAGATCAGGAGCATGGTCAGGAAGCTGAAGTAAAATCTGTTGCGTATATTCGTGAAGCGGAATGTATTGGCTGTACGAAATGTATTCAAGCCTGCCCCGTCGATGCTATTTTAGGTGCAGCAAAATTAATGCATACGGTGATTGTCGATGAGTGCACCGGTTGTGATCTTTGCGTAGAACCCTGCCCGGTAGACTGCATTGATATGCTTCCAGTAGAGGCTGGCATTAAAGAATGGCAGTGGCCAGCACCACCACTACCTAACGGTCTAATTGCGACTGATAAAACACACAATGATTCAAATCATGAGGATGCGGCATGAGGCAGACCTGGGTTACTCCGGGCGGCGTTCACCCTCCGGAAAATAAAATCCAATCGCTGACTCAGCCTATTGGCAGTTTGCCAATACCTGAGAAATTAGTGGTTCCATTAGGCCAACATATTGGCGCGCCGGCTATCGCCTGCGTAAAACATGGGGATACTGTTCTTAAGGGGCAAAAAATTGCTGATCCCGCGGGCACTGTTTCTGCTGCTATTCATGCGCCAACATCAGGCACAGTCACTGCTATAGAATCGCGACCTATTGCCCACTCCTCGGGAATGGAAGCATTGTGTATCGAAATCACTAGTGACGGCAAAGATCAATGGATCGAAAAATCAGGTATTAGTGATTTTGAACATACTAGCGCTTCTGCCCTGCTATCTATTATTACCGAAGCTGGCATTGCTGGTATGGGTGGCGCTGGCTTTCCGACCTCGGTCAAATTAAACCCGGGATTTCAGCGCCCAATTGATACGCTAATCATCAATGCTACTGAATGTGAGCCTTATATAACTGCTGATGATTCACTGATTAGAGAGCGCGCCGAAGAAATTGTCGAAGGCATTGGTATTCTTAGCCATATCTTAGGTAATCCACATAATATTCTGATTGGCATTGAAGATAATAAACCGGAAGCCATAGCCGCACTGGAACCACATACTCAAGATACCGGTATTAATGTGGTGTCCTTCCCGACTAAATACCCCTCTGGCGGCGAAAAACAACTGATTTACATTCTTACCGGCAAAGAATTACCCAGCGGAAGCATTCCCGCTGACATAGGTATGGTTTGTGTCAATATTGGAACCACTCACGCTATTAAACGGGCCGTAGTTGATGGTGAACCCTTAATTTCTAGGGTAACTACAATGACTGGCGAAGCCTGTGAGATCAATCGCAACTATGACGTTTTAATTGGTACACCAGTGGCGCATATGCTGGAACATAATAAATTTGATGCGCAGCGTTGTAGTCGAGTGATTATGGGTGGGCCTATGATGGGCTTTAGTTTGACCTCTCAACAGATCCCTATTGTTAAGACTACCAACTGCATTCTGGCACCTAGCGTCGAGGAAATACCGCATAATGAACCTGCTCAGCCCTGCATCCGTTGCGGGATGTGCGCTGAGGCATGCCCTGCATCTCTATTACCACAACAGCTATTGTGGTACTCGCAAGCCAAGGATCATGACCGCTTAGAATCTCACAATCTATTTGATTGTATTGAATGTGGTGCATGCTCCTACGTTTGCCCAAGCAATATTCCTTTGGTTCAGCATTATCGAAGCAGTAAAAGTGATATAAAAAAGGCGCAGGAAGAAAAAATTAAATCTGATCAAGCGCGCGAACGCTTTGAATTCCGCCAACAACGCATCGAGCTAGCTGAAAAAGAACGTGAGGCTAAACGCGCCGCACGCCGAGAAGCCGCTAAACAAGCTAAAGCAGCTACTGGCACTGACTCTATGGCTGATATCGTTGCGGCAGCTCAGGCGCGCACTGCTGCAAAGAAAGCCAGCCCAGAACAAGAATTAGCAAAACTTGAACGCGCGGTTTCAAGTGCTGAAATGCGTGTTCAAAAGGCGCAGGACAAATTAGATACTGCCACTGCAGACGCAGAAACCGAAGATAAAATAAATATACTTAGTGCCGCGCTTTCTGGGGCACAGCAGAAACTTGAAAAGGCGAGAACTCGTCTTGCGGAGCATTCTAAATAATGGCGTTTAAACAGGTGTCCTCACCCCATGCTCATGGAGCTCAGAATACTGCCAAGGTTATGCAGTTGGTGGTGTGGGCTACGATTCCAGGGTTAATTGCATTAACTTGGCATTTTGGCTGGGGCTCGCTGATTAATGTGATACTTGCCTGTATCACTGCGGTTGCTAGCGAGGCGCTTATTCTAAAAATGCGCAATCGGCCCCTAGGCTTTTACCTTGGCGATTACAGCGCCGTGGTGACTGCTGTTTTACTGGGGCTAGCATTACCGCCACTCTGCCCTTGGTGGATTGTGGTCGTGGGTACGTTATTTTCTGTAGTGTTGGCCAAACAACTATTTGGTGGCCTAGGCTATAACCCGTTTAACCCAGCAATGGTGGGTTACGTGGTGCTACTTATTTCGTTCCCAGTTGAAATGACAACCTGGGTTGCACCTCTTGCTCTTCTTCCAGAGGGCGTTGCTCACCCAGGCTTTTTAGAGTCTCTTAAGCTTGTATTCTTCAGCGGCACTCCGATGGATGGTGTTACCGGCGCCACCCCCTTAGATAGCTTTAAACATGCCGCAGGACTAACGGTTGCGCAAATTTATCAAGGTGACTCTCTGTTTAGCCAGGCACTCTTTGCCGGCGTAGGTTGGGAGTGGGTCAACCTTGGCTTTCTGGCTGGAGGTATTGTACTTCTTGCCAGTCGTGTATTTACATGGCACGGGCCAGTGGCAATGCTGTTAGCGCTTGCTTTAATGTCATTAATTTTTTGGGATTCCGGCAGCTCGCAAAGCCCTGGGTCGCCGTTAATGCATCTGTTTAGCGGCGCCTCTATGATGGGTGCATTCTTTATTCTTACCGACCCCGTTTCGTCTGCTGTTAGTAACCGTGGACGGCTGATTTATGGCGCCTTGATTGGTATCTTAACTTACATAATTCGAGCCTGGGGAAACTACCCAGATGCTGTAGCTTTCGCTGTCTTATTAGCAAACTTTACTGCACCCTTTATCGATAACTATACATTGCCACGTACCTATGGCCACACTGATCGGCGCAAGGCAACAGAGAGGATAGACGACTAATGATTTTTAAATCAATGGGTAAAAATAGTCTGTTATTAGCTTTGTTTGCACTGATTACGGCCCTGATTCTAGCATCTACAGATCGTCTAACAGAGGACCGTATCGCTGAATCAGAACGCTTAGCGGCACAAAAAGCGTTATTTGAAATAATTCCTGTTGAGCGACACAACAATGATTTATTGTTAGATGTTCAACCCATCCCTAAACAGTACTGGAAAACACTGGGCCTTGAATCTGGCGGTGATATTCATATAGCTCGCCTTAATGGCCAACCGGTTGCAGCCATTATTCCTTCGATAACACCAGAGGGCTATAGCGGTGATATCGCTATGATCGTGGGGGTTAATTTTGATGGCAGTGTTGCCGGGGTACGTGTGGTTGAACACAAGGAAACACCCGGCTTAGGTGATAAGGTCGATTTACGAAAAAGTGATTGGATTCTTAGTTTCAATGGTAAATCATTAACCAATCCACAAGCCAAGGCTTGGAATGTTAAAAAAGAAAAAGGCGCGTTTGATCAATTTACTGGTGCAACTATTACACCTAGAGCGGTTATTCATCAAATTGCTAAAACCTTAGAATACTTTAACCAAGATAAAGAACGCTTACTCAATGAACTTAATAGCGCGTACAATCCATTAAGTTCTACCAATCAATCTATCAGTGAGCAGCCAGCACTATGAGTAATACCAGCATCTCAGAGGTTACTAAAAACGGATTATGGACCAATAATCCCGCTTTGGTTCAACTACTTGGCCTCTGTCCCCTTCTCGCTGTTACCGGCACTGTGGTCAATGCCCTTGGGCTTGGCCTGGCCACTATGATGGTGCTTATTGGTTCCAATATTATTGTTTCGCTTATTCGTCACCATGTTAGCGATGCTGTCAGATTACCTGTTTTTGTAATTATTATTGCCACTTTTGTAACCTGTGCTGAATTGGTAATGAAAGCCTTTACCTATGAGCTTTATCAGATTCTGGGAATATTTATCCCGTTGATTGTTACTAACTGTGCCATTTTAGGCCGAGCCGAAGCATTTGCTAGCAAACAGTCTGTTGGTATGGCTGCGCTAGACGGATTTATGATGGGGTTAGGCTTTCTTTTGGTTCTGCTATGCCTCGGTGCGGTAAGAGAGCTACTGGGCCAAGGAACACTTCTAGCCGATATGCAATTACTTTTTGGCGCCAGTGCAGCAAGTTGGACCCTGCGTCCTTTTGGTGAAGGCTATAGCTTCTTAATAGCTATACTTCCGCCCGGGGCGTTTTTGGTAATGGGGTTCTTAATGGCTATTAAGAATGCTATTGACTGGCAAATCAAGCTTAGAGCTGATGCGGATAAACCTGCACCAGTGAAAGGTGCGAAAAGAATTAGAACTACTGGAAATATTTCCTAGGCGTTTTTGGCCTTTAAAAAAGTAAGGGGTTAGATGTTAAGTCTAACCCCTTTTTTTTTACTAAAGTTTGCGGCCGGCCTCGGCTGCAATTCTAAGACGAAGGGCATTTAGCTTAATAAAGCCCTCAGCATCCGCCTGATCATAGGCGCCACCATCGTCATCAAAGGTCGCTATATTGGCATCGAACAAGCTATCATCAGACTTACGGCCAACAACAGAGACATTGCCCTTATACAGTTTGACTCTAACCTCACCATTAACCACTTGCTGACTTTGATCGATAGCGCTTTGAAGCATTAGACGCTCGGGAGCCCACCAATAGCCGTTATATATTAGCTTGGCATACTTAGGCATCAACTCATCTTTAAGGTGCGCCACTTCGCGATCCAATGTAATAGATTCAATTGCGCGATGAGCTTTCATCATCACAGTTCCTGCAGGTGTTTCATAGCAACCGCGTGACTTCATGCCAACATAGCGGTTTTCGACAATATCTAAGCGACCAACACCATTGTCGCCAGCCACCTTGTTTAAATATTCAATCACTGTAGCCGGTGACATAGACTCACCATTAATCGCCACAATATCGCCCTGCTGGTAGCTAATATTTAAGTATGTAGGCTGATCAGGTGCATCTTCTGGCGCTACAGTCCACCGCCACATATCATCTTCAGCTTCTGACCATGGATCTTCTAAATTGCCGCCTTCATAAGAGATATGCAGTAAGTTGGCATCCATAGAGAAAGGAGATTTTTTACCACGCTTCATTTCTACTGGGATACTGTGCTGCTCACAATAGGCCATCAATTTGTCGCGAGAATTCAAATCCCATTCACGCCAGGGTGCGATAACCTGAATACCCGGCTTAAGGGCATAGGCACCAAGTTCAAAACGAACCTGATCATTACCCTTACCCGTTGCGCCATGAGAAATAGCATCGGCATTGGTTTCATTGGCAATTTCAATTAATCGTTTAGCAATCAAGGGGCGCGCTATTGATGTACCAAGAAGGTATTCACCCTCATAGATGGTATTGGCGCGAAACATTGGGAACACATAATCTCGTGCATACTCTTCGCGCAAATCATCAATATAAATCTCTTTTACGCCAAGAGCCTGGGCCTTAGCGCGAGCGGGTTCAACTTCTTCACCCTGACCAATATCGGCGGTAAAGGTAACTACCTCACACTGATATTCTTCTTGTAACCATTTAACGATAACTGAGGTATCTAAACCGCCTGAATAGGCGAGCACAACTTTATTCACCGATGACACTTTACTAAACCCTATTGATTAAGAATGAGGCGAATTTTACCCTAAATTACATCTTCTGTGTGGTTTATAGTTACGATTAGCAAATTTGTTGTTATTGATTGCTTTCAATGGGCTGTTTAACCTGTTCTGAAGCGGTTGTTTAGGGTAGCATTAGTGGATTAACTTAGGGCCCCTAATCTATGGAAAAATTAACGCTTATTCAACCCGATGACTGGCATCTTCATCTTCGCGATGATTCAGCCTTGGCGACCACTGTGCCGTCGGCAACAAGAGGCTTCGGCCGCGGTATAGTTATGCCGAACTTAAAGCCGCCCGTGACTACTGTTGCTCGCGCGCAAGCCTATCGCGACCGCATCATGGCCAATCGTCCTGAGGGATCAAATTGGGAGCCCTTAATGGTTCTCTATTTAACCGACAATACATCACCTGATGAAATTCGAGCTGCTGCGGAAAGTGGCATTGTGCATGGCTGCAAATACTACCCGGCCGGTGCGACAACAAATTCTGATTCAGGGGTAACTAATATTGATAATATTGACGCCGTTTTAGAAGCCATGCAAGAAGTTGGCATGGTGTTGCAAATTCACGGTGAAGTCACCGATGCCAATATTGATATTTTTGATCGAGAAGCGGTATTTATTGAGCGACATCTGATTAATCTGGTTGAAAAATTCCCACGATTAAAAGTGATTTTTGAACATATCACCACCCGTGAAGCGGCTGATTTTGTGGCCTCTGCCAGCGACAACGTTGCAGCGACAATTACTCCTCAGCATTTACTTTATAACCGCAATCATATGCTCGCTGGCGGCATTCGCCCGCACCTATACTGTCTACCGATTTTGAAACGCGACATTCATCAACATGCCCTTGTAGAGGCAGCGGTCAGTGGTAATAAGAAATTCTTTTTGGGAACTGATTCTGCACCCCACACCAAAGACAGTAAAGAGAGCTGCTGTGGCTGTGCAGGATGCTTTAGTCACCCTGCGGCTGTTGAGCTATACGCAGAAGTATTTGAAGAAGCTAATGCCATGGATAAACTGGAAGCTTTTGCCAGCATAAACGGCGCTGATTTTTATGGCCTACCCTACAATCAAGCAACCATAACCCTTGAGCGTCATTCTTGGGAAGTGCCAAGCTCTGTTCCCTTTGGCGAATCTGAAATTATTCCTTTGGCGGCGGGCAATAAACTCAACTGGAGACTTAAATCCTAATGGATATGCCAGAGGAACTTTTACAGCCTTCGTTAATCTCGCAACGATTTCGCGGCTTTTTGCCGGTTGTTATTGATGTTGAAACCGGAGGCTTTAACTCAGGCACTGACGCCCTGTTAGAGATTGCCGCTGTAATCTTAGAAATGGATAGCCAGGGTTACCTGCAAATTAAAGAAAGTTTTAGTAAAAATATTGAGCCCTTCCCCGGCGCTATCGTGGAGCAGTCTGCACTCGAATTTACCGGTATTGATATCTATGATCCAGAACGCAATGCGGAAGATGAAGGTGAAGCACTACGTGAAATTTTCCAGCCCATTCGCCGTGAAATTACCGAAACTGGATGCACTAGAGCGGTAATGGTGGCACACAACGCGCATTTCGATTTAGGTTTTGTCAATGCCGCCGTCGAAAGAGCTCAAATTAAGCGCAACCCATTTCATCCGTTCTCATGCTTTGATACCTCGAGCCTTTCAGGGCTGGCTTTGGGGCAAACAGTGTTAGCCAAAGCCTGTCAGGCGGCCAAAATTGATTTTAATAATCAGGATGCTCACCACGCGCTTTATGACACTACTAAAACGGCAGAGCTGTTTTGCACTATTGTTAATCGCTGGAAAGATTTGGGCGGCTGGCCAAACGACTAGCTACTTTCCCTGAAGCTCCAACGCAGCCTGATACATGGCCTTTTTGTCGACACCGCATATTTTTGCTGTCAACGATGCAGCTTTTGAGGCCGGCAATTCCTTTAGCAGTAGCCTAAGAACCTTGTCAGAGTCGACACTAGTGTTAGCAGATTTTTCATCCTCACCCGCAATAACCAAAACTATCTCACCACGCTGCTGATTAGTATCCAAAGAAATTTGTTGCTGTAACTCATCAAGACTACCCTGTAAAAAGGTCTCAAATGTTTTACTGATTTCACGCGCTAAAAAGGCCTGGCGCTGATGACCAAAAATTTCAGCCATATCAACAACAGTCTCTAAAATTCGATGGGGAGCCTCATAAAACACTAAGGTTTCAGTAGCGGCTTTTAAATCGTTGAGCGCTGTTTTTCGCTGTCCGGTTTTAGCCGGTAAAAACCCACCAAAATAAAAGCTATCTGTTGGCAATCCAGAAACACTTAAAGCTGCAATTGCAGCGCAGGCACCTGGAACTGGCACCACAGTTATTCCCCGACTTCGCGCCTGAGCTACTAAGCGATAACCGGGATCAGAAATCAATGGGGTTCCAGCATCGGATATAAGCGCAACATCCTCGCCCTTTTCAAGCCGCAACAATAACTTTTCTATCATGTGCCTATCACCATGATCATGATAGGCTATACAGGGTTTATCGATGCTAAAATGATTGAGTAACTTTTTACTGTGGCGAGTATCCTCGCAGGCGATTAAACTGACAGATTGAAGGGTCTGCACTGCGCGCGGCACCATATCGTTTAGATTGCCGATAGGAGTTGCTACAATAGTTAATACACCAGTTCGATTAGAGTCCATGAAAAAATATACTTTATCTTTATTTGTCGTAGTGAGCATCTTAGCCTTTATTGGGGGCTGTGCGTCAACTAATAGCGTACAAAAAAAGACAGATATTGAAGCGCTAGTATTATTTTCTGACGCAGACCTCAATTTTCAGCTAGATCCTGCATTGCAAGAAGTCGACAAAATGTCTGATCAGCAAAAATTTAATCGGGCAGAAGCTTTATCGGCTTCTGGGAAAATCGAGGCCAGTAACAAGATTTTGAGCATGGTCAATACGCAAAATCTTAGCAATCGACAATTTATTGATTTCACCCTACTGGCGGCAGAAAATTATTTCATGCTATTCCAAATGCCACTGGCCGCAAATCAACTTAATCAACCTCGATTTAATGCATTGATTAGCCGGCAAACCAAGGAACTAAAGCAAGTCATTTTAGAATTACAGGCTAAGGTATCCGTCGCTAATGGCGACCATTACCAGGCCTTAGAAAATTTGATTAGTTTGAGTCGAATGGCTAAGCGTAAAACTCATACGCGTGATATTCATGATCGCATCTGGTCACTCACCAATCGTATGCCCTATCAACAGCTCGTTAGCGCTGAGGTTAAAGGGTTTGCACTATCAGGTTGGCTTGAACTAGCGGCAAGCAGTCGTCGCTATCTAGCCCACCCCGACGAACAGGGCTATATACTCAGTCAATGGAGACGCAATTGGAAAGGTCATCCAGCGGCAAAAGTACCGCCCTCATTTTTTGGCGGTGGTAATTTTTGGAGTAGTAACCCTGATCAAATCGCCCTACTGCTTCCACTGCAGGATGATTACTACACGCCAAGTCAGACATTGATTCAAGGCTTTATGAGCGCCTACTATAAAACCATGAACCTAGACAGCAAAAAAGCTCTCGACCTACCAGAATTGAGACTTTATGACACCTCTAAAACATCGATTGTTGAGGTCTATAATCAGGCAATTGATGATGGCATGGAAATGGTTATAGGTCCCCTGCGGCAATCAGAGGTTGAAGATCTAATTGCAACAGGCGACTTACCTGTTCCAACCCTTACTTTAAATCGACTCGATAACAACCCAAGTACTGACATTGATAATCTTTTTCAATTTGGCTTATCCACAGTTGATGAGTTAACTCAGATTGCCGATCGAGCATGGCAAAAGGGCCATAAAAATATTTTAATGATTACCCCACAAAATAGTTGGGGCAAAAGATCATCAGAATTTTTTCATCAATACTGGACGGATAAGGGTGGAAACCTCAGGGAAAACCTACATTATCCGCTCTCAGTGAATGACTTTACAAAAATATTAAAAAAACCATTACAAATAGATTTGAGTGAAAAGCGCGGCCTGGATATCAAGCGATTTATCAATAGTCGCGTTAACTACACTGCGCGCAGAAGGCAGGATATTGATCTAGTCGTTATGCTTGGCTATCCGCTTAAAGCACGACAAATAAAGCCGGCTTTGGATTTTCTTTATGCCTCTGATATACCGGTAATAGCCACCTCACATGTTTATAACGGAGTTAAACAAAGCGGCTTGGATCGCGATTTATCCGGCGTCGAGTTCTCCTCTATGCCCTGGACACTGAGTGGGCAGTTACCGCAGGATTTACAGCCCGATAATCAGTTGCATACCGCATATAGACAACTTTTTGCGCTTGGTTATGATAGTTTTTTGATTGCAAGAAACTTGAATAATCTCGATGAATCGCAATCGCTACCACTATTTGGCTCAACTGGTCTACTTTCACTAAATGACGGAAAAATTAAACGTGAACAAAAATGGGCTAAATTTCAACGAGGAAAAGCAGTAGAAATTCACTAATACCGACTCACCCATGGAGGGGATCATTGTTTAGCCATTTATTGGGCAAAGGTATTAACTTAAAACGCCCCACAACTACCAACCCTAAACTGTTGGGTGAATGGTCTGAAAATTTGGCATATAAGTGGCTAGCAGCTCGAGGATTAAAGCTAGTTGCGAGAAATTATCGCAGTCAATATGGCGAAATAGACCTGATAATGAAAGACCATGATTTTTTGGTTTTTGTCGAGGTTAGATATAGAAAAAATACTCGCTATGGCAGTGCTGAGGATTCAATTACAGCCAAAAAATGTCAGCGGCTCACTGCCACCGCAGAAAATTATTTACTCGCCAACAATTATGGGCAGGATACAGCTCTAAGGTTTGATGCAATTGCCATTAGTCCTACGAAAGAGTCAGATTTGCACTGTACTATCAACTGGATTAAGAATATCCTTATCTAACTTTAAAGCGGGATCAGAATTATGGATCAGTTGGTTTTTCAACATCTACAAAATCATATTGAAAACACTATGTCGATGGGTGAAAATTGTGCCAACAGTTTAGCTGACGCGGCTGAAATTTTTACTCAAGCACTATTATCAGGTCAAACCATTTATAGTTGCGGTCATGGCGTAACATCTCCCCTGTCTCAGCTTTTTGTTCATTATTTAACCAGTGGTTATCAGATTGAGCGACCAGGGTTTCCTGCCTTAGATCTAGATAGCTTGGTCAATGGCAATAAAGATGATGACGCCTTTGCTAAACTAGTACACATACATGCAAAGGTTGGTGATATATTAGTTGTCTTTAGCAGCGGTAATAATTGCACACTTTTAAAAAATACTATCGATGCTGCAGTGGAAAAAGGGCTCAAGTTATTACTGATTTCAGCGACAGATGACCTTATACTATCCCAGGCAATAGGACCTATGGATATTGATATTAATTGTGCAGATTATGGCAAGGATTCAGTCCCTGCTATCAACCTTTTGATTATTCAGTGCCTTTGCACATTAATAGACAACAAGATTTTTGGAGAAAATTAAATGCGACAATTAATAGCGCTGACTATCAGTGCATTTTTTCTTATTGGTTGCACTACTGTAGTTAACACCTTTACCACAGAACCATTTGAACCCGACCCCACTAAAAAGGGCATTATCTCAAATTTAAATGATAAAAAAATGAGCACTTATATTGGTGTTAACCTTAAAAAGGCTAGCCCTGAACTTAATGATGCTCATATTAATGTTACTACAGTTAACTCAGTAGTCCTTTTGGCAGGTGAAGTGCCAAACAATGAAATGAAACTACTCGCAGGCAAGGTTGCAAGAGCATTTACCGGTGTTCGCAAGGTTCATAATGAACTGCAAGTTAGAGGCAATACTTCGTTGGTATCAAGAACTAATGACAAAATTCTTGCCACACAAATTAAATCTAAATTAATCTTTGAAGAACAGGTTAGCGCCTCTCAAATAACCGTTCTTGCTGAGGATGGTGTGATTTTCCTTATGGGAGTTACCAGCAAAACTAATGGCGATCTAGCCGCCAATATTGCAAGCAGCAATAGCGGCGTTCGAAAGGTGGTTAAGGTTTTTGAATACGTAGACTAATGGTTTTATATTAGCTCAAGGGCCACTGCGGTGGCCTCACCACCACCTATACACAAACTAGCAATACCCTTACTTCCATTTGTTTGCCGCAAAGCATGTATCAAAGATACGATTATTCGCGCCCCACTAGCCCCTATTGGGTGACCTAATGCACAGGCACCGCCATTAATATTGACTTTATTATGGGCAATGCCTAAATCATGCATTGCCGCCATTGGCACTACCGCAAAGGCTTCATTAATTTCCCACAGATTAACATCCTCCACACTCCAGCCTACTCGCTGTAATGTCTTTTCTATGGCGGCTACTGGGGCAGTTGTAAACCACTCTGGCTGATGAGCCGCCTGATCATATTGATGAATTAAAGCGATTGGCTTCAAGCCTTTGTCTTTAGCTTTGCTAGCCGACATCATAACCAGCGCTGCAGCCCCATCAGAGATTGAGCTAGCATTTGCAGCTGTAATAGTGCCATCTTTTACGAATGCTGCTGGTAGTGTTGGGATTTTTTCAGGATTGGCTGAAAGCGGCTGTTGATCATGCTCTATGAAGCGCGTTTGTTTTTTATGGGTTAGGCTTACAGGGGCAATTTCCTGCTTAAACAACCCCTGCTCAATTGCGCCCTTAGCCCGATTTAATGAAGTCAGTGCAAAAGCATCTTGATCGGCACGGCTAAAGTTATACTTGGCTGCACATTGCTCAGCAAACTGGCCCATTGACTGACCTTTAAAAGCATCCTGTAGGCCATCAATTTGCATATGATCTAACAATGGACGTTCACCATAGCGATAACCCGTTCGCGCCTGAGGCAATAGGTGCGGCGCCTGACTCATATTTTCCATACCACCGGCAATAATTATTTCCGCTTGCCCAGAACGCAACGAATTACAGGCGGACATCACTGCATTCATACCTGAACCACAGACTTTGTTAACTGTGCTACAGCAGGTACTGGTATTTAAGCCTGCAGCTAAAGCCGCTTGCCGAGCAGGTGCCTGACCAACGCCGGCACTAAGGACACAACCCATTATAACTTCGTCAATTTGACTGGGACTTAACCCCGAGGATTCTAATGCAGCTGCAATAGCTACTGCACCTAACTGTGGGCTGGAAATAGTGGAGAGGTCACCCAACATTGCCCCTATTGGGGTACGTTTTGCGGATATTACTGCAATAGGCTCAGGCATAGATTACTCCATCACAGCCTTTGCTTAGGAAATTTATTTGACCACGCGTAGCGAAGGCTTATCTTTAGACTTTGAAGATTTTTTCTTCGTTTTAGAAGATGTTACCACAGTTGGGCCTTTGATCGGTGGCGGATCATTTTCTGGATCTTCTTCCAATTCAAATACCATACCCTGGCCATTTTCATGAGCATAGATACCCATAACAGCCGCTACCGGCACCATAATATCAATAGGAATACCGCCAAACCTTGTTGAGAAAGCAACAAATTGATGATTCATTTCAAAGTTACTAACCGCACGAGGCGCGACATTTAGGACAATTTGACCATCGGTAACAAATTCTTGAGGAACCTCTACGCCAGAATGATGAGCATCAACAGCAATGTAAGGCGTGCAGTCACAATCCACTATCCACTCATAAAACGCTTTGAGTAGATAGGGACGATTTGACTTCATGGTCATCTGAATAGCTTAGGCGCGGATTTCGCGTTCAAGGTCTGTTAGGCTCTCTTGGAACGAGGGTCTTTCAAACAGACGATCAATATAATCCAACAGTGGTTTAGTTTGACGTGTACTTGGAAGTTCAATACCTAATTGCGGCAGTCTCCAAAGCATTGGTGCTAAACAACAGTCAACCAATGTGAATTCCTCGCTCATAAAGTAAGGCATTTCAACAAAGATATCAGAGATAGAAATGAGTGATTCTTTAAATTCCTTTCTAATCGCTTCGGTTTTCTTGGCTTCAGGATTAGCAATAATACTATCGACTAATGTGCACCAATCTTTTTCAATACGATGAACCCACAATCGACTCTGAGCTCTGGCTACTGGATAAACGGGAAGTAATGGCGGGTGAGGAAAACGCTCATCAAGGTACTCCATAACAACCTTTGACTCGTAAAGCGCTAAATCACGATCAACCAGTGTTGGCAATGTTCCGTATGGGTTAGCCTCCAAGATTTCTTCTGTGACATTATTTGAATCGATATCTTCGATATCAACAGTCACACCTTTTTCTGCCAAAACAATGCGAACCCTGTGACTGTATTGTGAACAGGGATCGGAGAATAATGTCATTGATGATCGTCGCAAAATTGCCTCTCATTTATTGTATTAACGCAATGCGTCATTTTATTTTAAGTTATTTTCGTCGCTTATGACGAAATATATCACTAATCAGTGCATGACTTTCGAATATTCTCTGGCCAACAATGTAGCGGGAACCAAAAGTAATAATAAGAATAATAGCACCCAACGCCCAATATGCTTACGCTGCTCAGCCATTGGCTCAGCAATATAAGTAAGGAAGTTGGTTAGATCATAAACAGCTTGATCGTACTCTGCTTCACTAAGCGAACCTTTTTCCACAAGCGTAAATCGGCCGCAGGGATCTTCAAGAAGATCGTCGCCAGTTAGAAGGTCGCGCTTGATACCACCATTACTAGCAACAACAGGACCAGGAGCACATTCTTGCAAACCTTGAAGATCAAGAAGTGCATGCGGCATACCAACATCTTTAAATACTTTGTTGTTAACACCTAATGGTCTCGATGGATCTACATAAAAATTCTTCAAGTAAGTGTAGATCCATTCGGGTGAACGCGACCTAGCAACCAAAGTTAAATCTGGAGGAACAGCACCGAACCATTCCTTTGCGTTGTCAGCTGGCATGGCGATTTCCATCAAATCACCAATTTTTTGACCGCTAAACACGAGATTATCCATCATCAAGTTATGGGGAATATTTAGGTCGTCAGCAACGCGCTCCCATCTTGAGTATTTGAATGAATGACAACCCATACAATAGTTAACTGCCACATTTGCCCCGCGCTGCATGGACGCATAGTCAGTTAACTCTGCCGTAAAAGGGTCGCAATCTATAGCCCCACATGATTTTCCACTTTCAGCACCCACTGCCTTGATCGGCAATACCACCAAAATAATAACCACAAGAAGAGCACCCATAGATTTCCAGAAGCCCATACCACCATTCATGGTAATGCGATCTGGCTCTGGCTTGGTGGTTTCATAACGGGTCCAGAAGTAGATACCCACAAAGTAACCAAAGTACAGGATAGTACAAATTTGCGCTAACAATGTACGGCCTGGTGTAGGTGCTTTAACACCTAAGTAACCAAGGATAATAAAGCAAGCCACGAACACTAAAATAGCGATGCGACTGATAATGCCTTTGTAGCGAATTGAACGTACCGGGCTTCTATCTAACCAAGGCAGTACAAACAGAACGGCAATAGCCGCAGCCATAGTAATAAAGCCGCCTAGCTTATCGGGAACTGCTCGCAACATTGAATAGTATGGGGTGAAATACCATACTGGAGCAATATGCTCTGGCGTCTTGAGTGAGTTGGCAATTTCAAAGTTTGCATGTTCAAGGAAGTACCCCCCCATTTCAGGCATAAAGAATAAAATTGCACAGAATACGAAGATAAACACTACAAGCGGCGCTAACTTAGTCACAACAAAATAAGGGTAAAACGGCAGACCATCTATTGGGTTACCATTTTTATCTTTATATTTCTTAATACTTACGCCATCTGGATTATTAGAGCCAACATCATGCAGCGCAATAATATGCATAACTACAAGTGCCAACAATATAATCGGCATAGCGACGACGTGCAGCGACATAAAGCGATTTAGTGTGATACCAGAAATCAGGAAGTCACCACGAATCCACTGAACAATGTCTTCACCAACAACAGGTATAGCACCAAATAGGGAAATAATAACCTGTGCACCCCAGTATGACATCTGACCCCAAGGCAACACATAACCAAGGAATGCTTCTGCCATAAGGGCAACATAAATAGTCATACCAAAGATCCACACCAGCTCTCGCGGCGCCTTGTAAGACCCATAAATAAGGCCTCGGAACATATGCAGGTATACCACAATAAAGAAGGCTGAAGCACCGGTGGAGTGCGCATAGCGTATTATCCAGCCGAGCTCTACATCTCGCATAATATATTCAACAGAGGCGAAGGCCTGCTCAGCAGAGCCCTGATAGCTCATTAGCAACCAAATACCCGTGACTAATTGAATAACCAATACAACCAGAGAAAAAATACCAAATAGATACCAAAAATTGAAATTTTTCGGCGCATAGTATTCCGCCATATGACGATTCCACTCACGCTTAAGCGTGGGCATGCGCGAATCAAGCCATGCTGCGAATCCAGTTTCTTTACTCATTACGCCACCTCCGAGTCAATACCAATAACCAATACATCATCCGACTCATAATTGTGTGGCGGAATCTCTAAATTTGTCGGCGCTGGTACGTTAACAAAAACACGTCCAGACATATCGAATGTCGAACCATGACAGGGGCAGAAAAAGCCACCCAACCATTGGTCGCCACCAAGGTCGGCAGCACCAACATCTGGTCTGTACATAGGAGCACAGCCAAGGTGCGTGCAGAGTCCTACCAGAACAAGCACTTCTTCTTTACCCTGGAGTGATCTTGCTTTACCGCCAACATAGGCTGGCTGCTTTGCGCTTTCAGAATTTGCATCTTTTAGCGAAGCAGATTCAATTTGATTAAGAGCATCAAGAGATTCTTGTGTTCGACGCACAATGTAGACTGGCTTTCCACGCCATTCCACAACTAATCTTCCACCAGCTTCTAAGCTGGAAATATTCACTCTTACCGGAGCTCCAGCTGCTTTAGCTTTAGCACTTGGTTGCCATGAGGCCACAAAGGGTACGGCTGCACCGACTATACCGGCTCCGCCTACAACGCCCGTGGCTCCCAGCAGAAATTTACGACGACTATGGTTGACACCGTCATTACTCATGACGCTCTCCCTTACAAAAAGTTGGAATGTATATCATGCCAGAAAGCATGAATTTTTAGGTGGCGAGATTATAGTCTAAAGTAGTTTTTTTAGCAATACTGCCTATACCCACAAAATAGCTAAACCTATGATTTTAAAGCAAAAAAAAGCCCGACAAAATTGCCGGGCTTTAATAAAACTATGCATATTAACGCTTGGAGAACTGAGGACGTTTCCTTGCTTTGTGCAAACCAACCTTTTTACGCTCAACTTGACGAGCATCTCGAGTGAGAAAGCCGGCTTTTCTGAGAGAAGGACGAAGGTTCTCATCGTATTCTACAAGTGCGCGTGCAATACCGTGACGGATAGCGCCAGCTTGCCCAAAGCTTCCGCCGCCAGAAACGGATATCTTTACATCGAACTTATCAGCAAGCTCAACCACATCAAAGGGTTGACGAACAATCATTCGGGCAACTTCTCGACCGAAATAAGTATCTAATGAGCGATCATTAACTGAAATGTCGCCCTTACCGCTTTTAAGGAATACGCGCGCCGCTGATGTCTTGCGTCGGCCAGTGCCGTAGTATTGAGTGTCTGCCATGATTAAATTCCGTTAAAGTTCTAGAGTCTGAGGCTGTTGTGCCGTATGAGGATGCTCTGAGCCTACATATACTTTAAGCTTTCTGAACATCTCACGTCCGAGAGGACCTTTTGGCAACATGCCTTTGACAGCCGATTGAATAACACGCTCTGGTGCTTTATCCAATAACTTTTCAAAACTGATATCCTTGATACCACCAGGATATTCAGTGTGAGAATAATAAATTTTGTTCTTGGCTTTATTGCCAGTCACAGTGATTTTCTCAGCGTTAAGAACGACGATGTAATCGCCAGTGTCAACGTGAGGTGTGTATTCTGGCTTGTGTTTTCCACGCAAGCGTGTCGCAACCTCAGTTGCCAAACGACCAAGAGTTTTACCGGCCGCATCTACAACATACCAATCGCGTTCTACTGATTCTGCTTTTGCACTATAAGTTTTCATTAGTTCCTGCCTAAGCTTGGGCTATCCCAAAAAAGGGGGCGAATTGTAAAGAGCATATTGCTCTATTACAAGTGCTGATTGATGTAAAAACCAACTTTTTTTCCTATGTAGGCCAATATTCGACAAAAACACGAATTAATTCAAGCGTTAGGCCAAAAATCTGCTGTAAATTACTAGTCGACCTGATGCGCCTGCGATAAAAACTCTAAACTTTGCATCTCGATTAAGCGACTTTGAGTTCTTTCGAATTCAAATGATAATTTAGTACCTTGATAAATTGATTTCAGCGGGAGCTCAGCTGATATTGCGAGCTTTACGTTGCGATCATAAAATTCATCCACTAAATTAATAAAGCGTCTTGCACAGTCCTCTCTTTCAATATCAAGTGTAGGCACATTACTAACAACTACGGCATGGAACTCACAGGCAATATCTATATAGTCATTCTGACTTCGCGGGCCATCACAAATCGCTAAGAAATCAAACCAAATAACGTCAGAAGTCATCGCAACTACTGGGATAACCCTATCATTAATTTTAATTTCACCTTGGCGAACAGTGCTTTTATCATTGGCTGTCAAACTTTCAAAAATTTGGCTAATCGCGCTATCTGTTAGATCATTGAGCGGCGAATGATAGAGCGTAGTATTGGCTAGCGCTCTGAGGCGATAATCGGAGCCGCCATCGACATTTAAAACCTGACAATGTTGTTCTATTAGGTCAATTGCCGGCAAAAAACGTTGCCGCTGCAAGCCATTTTTGTAAAGACCTGAAGGCTGTATATTGGATGTAGCAACTAAGCAAATGTCCCGCGCAAAAAGCGCCTCAAACAGGGTGCCTAATATCATCGCATCCGTAATATCACTGACAAAAAACTCATCAAAGCAGATAATTTTAGTTTCACTGGAAATTTTTTCAGCGACCCTTTCCAATGGGTTTGCGTGACCTTTGTAAAGTCTTAAATCTGCATGAACTCGACGCATAAAGCGATGAAAATGAATACGCATTTTGGCGTCAAAAGGCAATGACTCATAAAAGCTATCCATCAGGTAGGTTTTACCCCGACCGACACCGCCCCAAAGATAGAGCCCGCGCTCCGGCGTTACTTTTGGGTCTACAACAAGACCCTTAATTCGGTCGAATAAGCTTATTTCTTTTTGTTTGTGATGCTTCGCAACCAGTCGATGATAGAGGCTCTCTAAATGATCAACAGCCTGCTTTTGGGCATTGTCTGCGACAAAACCTTCTCGGGATAAATCATCATAGTAACGCTGTTTTGGAGTTGTCATTAATCTACACAATGAATTTCGGCTGTCAGCACTCTACCGTTGCATTCTCGTCAAAACAACCCATAGCATCATTATTTGCACGGCTTTAATCAACAATGGAATACTTTGCAATGGCATAATGCAGTATAAAGCTCTATATTGGGGTACAATAAATCTATTAAACTATACGGTAATTAGTTAATTTTCAGAGGGAAGCATGAGCACGCTAACAATTATTATCACTGCAGCAACATTTTTTCTTATTGGTGCTGGTCTTGGACATCTATTTGCCCGTCAGAATAAATCTGGTGATCAATCAGTTCGAGATTTAGAAAAAAAACTCGCCCAGTCTGAGCGTCAACTAAAACGCTACCAGCAGGAGGTTACTGAGCACTTTTTAAAAGTATCTCATTTAACTACCAGCATGTCGCAGAGCTATCGTCAGATTCATGAGCATCTTGCTACTAGCGCTATTCGTTTGGCTAGCCCAGAGATTGGCAGGCAACTGTTAAAGTCTGGCGGTTCGGACCTCAACCTTACGGACGAGGACGGAAAGCCATTAATTAGTGCTGAAGATGTTCAACCACCCCGCGACTATGCGCCTAAGGTACCCGGCGGTATCCTTAGCGAGGATTACGGTCTTGGCGAAAATGAAGAAGCCAAAGCCCAATCTGACACTGCCGATGAAAAGTTAAGCGACAGTGAAGCCGAGGATGATGATCCCACTAGCAAGGTAATCTAATCAGCCATACAGGTTTTAAAAGATAGGAGGTCTTTTTTGATCACTAGCAAAATGGATTTTGCTAAAAATTTTCTGGCACTTAAGAAACTTCTTTTTCCCGGCTCATGCAGCCTGTGTCTCGAACAATTGGATGCAAGCCAGCAAACCCTGTGTTCAAACTGCATCAAAAAATTACCCTATGTGGATAATTTTTGCCTAAGATGTGCTGAGCCGTTGCCATGCATAGGTATATGCCCCGCATGCCAAAAGAAACCACCTAACTTTCGTCGCTGCTTCACCCTATGTGACTACAGCTACCCTGTTTCTTCTGCTATACAACAGATTAAAAACAATCCTTATGCAGCAGTGACAAAACAGCTCAGCCTCCTTTTTGCTGAACGTCTTTTAGCCGACTACAAGCAGAAACAAATACCGCAAATTATTATCCCTGTGCCTATTCATCCATTAAAGATACTAACTAGGGGTTTTAATCAGACTGAAACAATTGCTTCTTTCATATCCACTAGAATTGGTAAATCAGAGCTTTTAACCCATATTTTTTCACGCAAATATCTTGGTAAGGCACAGCAAATGCAAACCAGACAGCAGCGTATGAAACTTTTAGCCACCACTTTTAAGATCAATAATCAATTTGAAATTAAGGGCAAATCCATCGCGCTGGTTGATGATGTTATTACAACAGGATCTACGGCTAAGGCAGCCACAGCGTCCTTACTTAAGGCTGGGGCTAAATCGGTCGATTTATGGTGTATTGCAAAAACAAGCTGGCATAATCACTCAAGCTCGATCAAAATGTAATTCTTTAATGATTCAATGGGTATACCGGTGAATAAACAGCAATCAATAGATAATATTTGGCAACACATTATTGATGAAACAACCATTGCGCTTAACCAAGAACCGTTATTGCAGAGTTTTTTGCAATCGACCGTTCTGGACCATAACTCTATGGGCGATTCACTTAGCTATCACCTAGCCACTAAGCTATCCAATCATGCCCTACCGCTGAGGTTACTAACACCATTGATGCGTGAAGCATTTGCCAGTGAAGATATACTTTATGCTATATCACGCGATATCCAAGCAACCGTGGATAGGGATTCTGCATGCTCGGTTTATAGTACGCCATTTCTGTACTTTAAAGGGTTTTTGGCACTACAGGCCTATAGGGTCACACATAGTCTCTGGCTAAAGGGCAATCAATCATTGGCGCTTATGCTTCAACACAGCATCTCGACCCATTTTGCGGTGGATATCCATCCGGCAGCTAAAATAGGTGCGGGTATTTTGATTGACCATGCCACTGGTTTAGTGATTGGGGAAACTGCCGTGGTTGAGGATAGTGTTTCAATTATGCAATCTGTAACCCTTGGGGGCACCGGCAAGGAAAGCGGTGATCGACACCCCAAAATTAGAAAGGGTGTTCTGTTAGGCCCCGGAGCGAAAATTTTAGGCAATATAGATATTGGTGAGGGCACTATGGTCGCCGCCTCAAGTGTGGTGCTTAAATCAGTACCGGCCCATTCGATTGTTGCAGGTGTCCCGGCAGAAGTTGTTGGCAAAGCGGATGACAATGAGCCTTCAAAAGCTATGAATCATTACTTCAAGCCCTGTTAGCACCTGCTCCAAGGAAAGGCCAAAACCTCCTCAATAGAATTCAAACCACACAGCTGCATTAGTAATCTATCAACCCCAAGGGCAACACCGCTAGAACTTGGAAGCCCGGCCCGCATGGCTTGATCGAGTTTTGCGTCAATCTCCATCACAGGCTTATTAGCTTGGCTTCTGTAATTGATATCTGCTGTAAAACGCTGCCGTTGCTGCTGCGCATCAGTTAACTCAAAATAACCATTAGCCAATTCTACACAATTTAAGAAGACTTCAAATCGACGGCTGACTTGCCTGCCATGCTTGTCTGTATAAGTCTGAGCAAGCGCTGATTGACAGGCAGGATAATCATAAACAGTTACTAGACCGCTGGGCAATTTTGGCTCAATAATTTCACTAAACAGAAGGTCTAAGCAATTGGCTCGAGTTTCGTTTGACCACTTGGCATAACCCTGACTAACAGCCATAGCTTGGAGAGATTCAAGGGAAGCGCTATGCGGGTCTAGTTGAAGTGCCTGCACAAAGCAATCGTGGTAACTTAAACGCTCAGTATTGATTGCGGATTGATGAAATTTATTAAAAACAGTGGCGATTAGCGTTTCAATTTCTTGCATTAATTGAAACTCATCCCAGCCCACGCGATACCATTCTAAAAGAGTGAACTCTGGATTGTGGCGAGCACCCTGCTCAGCATCACGAAACGCCTTGGCCAAGCAATAGATATCACCCAAGCCGGAAGCCAACATACGCTTCATAAAGAATTCGGGAGAGGTTTGTAAATAGCTAGACTCACCGCCCATTTGAGCTTTTACGCTTTCAATATAGGGGTCAGTAACGGATGTTTTGGCTAATAATGGCGGGTCTACCTCTAATACCGAGCGCTCAGCAAAGAACCTTCGCAGCAGAGCAAACAGCTCTGCTCTAGCGTGCAATATCTTTGGTTGTGCGCTCGGCGACCAAGTATCTATGATAAACCTCTCTAATCTAAATCAGAGATCAATCCTTGACGCGACCTTGATACTCTCCAGTGCGAGTATCTACCTTGACAACTTCACCCTCATTAAGGAAAAGTGGCACCTTAACTGTAGCGCCAGTGACTAGCTTGGCAGGCTTATTTCCACCCTGAGCTGTATCACCACGCAAACCTGGATCTGTTTCGACAATTTCTAATTCAACATGATTGGGCGGCGTCACAGATAGTGGCGAGCCATTGTACAGGGTGACCACACAGACATCTTGCTCACTAAGCCATAACCGCGCATCGCCAACTGCGGTTTCTGTCGCCTGATGCTGCTCAAATGTATTGGGCTCCATAAAGTACCAAAAATCACCATCTTCATAGAGATACTGCATCTCTGAATCCATTACATCTGCAGCTTCAATGGACTCTCCAGATTTAAAAGTTTTTTCTAATACTCGTCCCGTTTTTAAATTTCGAAGTTTAACGCGGTTAAACGCTTGCCCCTTGCCTGGCTTTACAAATTCATTATCTAGAATTGAACAGGGATCTCCGTCAAGCATGACTTTAAGACCGGATCGAAATTCATTGGTGGAATAGTTGCCCATTATTTGTTCTCACTTAGTTCTAAAATTGTATGATACCTGATGTGGCCATGGTTTTAACTAGCTAAGAATTAAAACTATGCCGCCTTTATTCTGCTTTAACCAAGAATGCCGGTATCTTTATCGGAATAGCCGAGCAAATAAAGAATACCATCCAGACCTAAGCTAGAAATAGCCTGCTTAGCTGAGGCCTCAACCAACGGTTTAGCCCTAAATGCGATACCCAAACCGGCTATATCTAGCATTGGCAAATCATTAGCTCCATCACCCACGGCGATTACCTGCTCAAGCATTAAACCTTCGCGGCCTGCTAGCTCTACCAATAAATCCGCCTTGCGCTGACCGTCAATAATATCGCCTTTGACACAACCAGTAACTAACCCATCTTTAACGTCGAGTTGATTGGCATAAACATAATCGACACCCAGAATTTCCTGAAGATACTCTCCAAAAAAGCTAAAGCCTCCAGATACAATCGCGGTTTTAAAGCCTAATTTTTTCAAGGTACTAATCAGATGCTCTGCGCCTTCATTTAGCCGTAAACGCTGGGCTATTTTGGGCAGTACGGAGGCATCTAAACCCTTCAACAGGGCTAATCGCTGTTCAAAACTCTGCCTGAAATCTAGCTTACCCTGCATTGCAGCTTCGGTAATCTCTGCCACCTGCTGACCGACTCCGGCTTCAATAGCTAACTCATCGATTACCTCGGCATCAATCAGTGTGGAATCCATATCAAATACAACAAGTCGACGATTGCGGCGGAAAATATTATCTTCTTGAAAAGCAATATCTATATCGTATTGGTGGGCCAACTCAAGCAATGACTTCTTAAACGCATGGGGATCAGAAGCATCACCACGGACTGAGAACTCGACACAGGCGCGCCCTAGCTGATCGCTTTCATGCAGGTTAATTCGACCCGACAGCCTAATAATCTTATCTATATTAAGTTGATACTGTGATACCACTGCTGTCAGTGCAGCCAGATGCTGTGCTTCGATCTTTCTTGCTAACAGGGTCACTATATGTCTCGACTTACCCTGCTGCTCAACCCATTGCTGATAGCGCTGCTCAGTAATAGGCAAAAACTTTGACCGCATCTTTAAATCAGAAACACAGGATTCAACCTGAGCAATCAAGGCCTCAGTATCGGCTTCGCTTGGAATAGCAGCTAACAGACCTAAATTTAATTGCTCGTGGATAACCGCTTGGCCAATATCCAATATGGTTACCTCATACAATGATAGAACAGTGGTTACTGCACTGGTAACACCAGGCTTATCTTCACCAAATACATTAATTAGGAGTATATCTTTCACAAAGTCAGTCCAATTACAGTTTCTAAGAGATGCATTATATAAAAGCTGTGAGAATAGGATAGAATATGTTGGAAAATAACTGAAAAAAAAGGCAAAACATGCGTCGCCAACTTTCGATGCCAAAAAAAACCTCAGCAACGGTACTCTGCATGTGCCTACTTTTTGGTTTGTTTAGCTGGCCTTTATTGTTTTCTCAAGCAGACAAGCTAGCTCAAGAAGCTGTTTCAAATATAGCAAAATCAACTCTAAGCCAGTTACATGAATCAATTCTAACCCCGCTTTTGAGAAACGATACTATCAGCCAGCAAGTAGCACTTCAAAGAGTTACAGAAGATCAACGTATTTTAAGCGCCAGCTTACATGGTATTGATGGCGAACTTTTAGCTCAAAGTGCCAGTGCTGAAACACAAAATGGTGACACTGAAACTTTTTCAGAAAGTATTGAATTTGAAAATACCCAAGCGGGTGTTATTTCAATTATTATTGATAGCCAGCCTATCTTTGAAAAATATCATCAAATTTTTATTAACTGGCTGTTGTTATGGCTAGTTTTTACCCTATTTAGCACCTATGTTAGCTTTCGATTTGTCGATCAAATAATTCTTCGCATAGCACGCATAAGCGATCGATTACCGGGTAAAAATGAGCCCTTGGCAGATGAGATTTCAACGCTTGAGACCAAGATACAGCCTCTACTATCGACCTCTGGGGAGTCTTCTCATGAACCGAATAATTGCTACTTTTATTCTCTGATTAGCGCCAATATAAAAAATCACCCAAGACTTCTCCAGCAACTCAATAAAGATAATTTAGACCATCTATTTGAAAAGTTAGATTATTGTATTTTACGCACACTACAGCTGTATGGCGGCGAACGCGTCGAAGGAATGGAAGATAGCTTTTGCTTTACCATTCGCTCTACTGACTGCTCAAAACAGCACTTATTAGTTTGCTTAATGGCCGTCTACACCTTACAACAACTTGTTGAACAGCTATCAAAAAAATTAAGCATAGACCTCGAAATTAATTGGAATATCAGCAGTAAAGACATAGAGACGTCTCCTCGCTTTTGGCATGAACAGTCACTTTTATCTCTAAAAAGGCAAAATAATGATATTGCTAGCAAATTGCAGGAAGGTTTAATTCTGTTGCACTGCAATCAATTTAATATTGAAGAGCTAACTTCTATCGCTAGATTTCAGCGATACGATAACCATCAGTTTATTTTGCAAGGCTTTTCAGAAAATCGTATGCAGCTTTTGCATAAGCAGCTAGAGTACTTGATTCGTATCTGTCTCGATTGATCGCTAAATAAAACCAAGATTTACGCCGATCAACGCGCCCCATACCAGCACAAAAACAAACATTGAAAGCGCCACTGCAGCAGAGCCAATATCTTTGGCTCTGCCAGAGAGCTCATGAAACTCAGGGCTAATTCGATCGACAACTATTTCAATACAGGTATTCAGCAACTCAACGATCATCACTAGAAAATACACCAATAGCAGCAATAATAGTTGCAGATAGCTGTTGGCAACAAAGCAGGCTAGGGGAATTAACAATAAACCAAGAAGCACCTGAACACGAAAAGCCTCTTCCTTTAGAAAAGCATCTTTAAGCCCTTTGGATGAATTGACCCCGGCAACAATAAAGCGTCGATAAAAAATGGCTACAATTTTTTTTAGCATTTTAATAGCCTCAGTTATTCGATATATTGATCCATCTCTAGCGCAGGATTTTCTTCAGCAGGCGTTCCGACAATTTTGGCAGGCACACCGGCAACAGTCACATGATCTGGTACCGACTCTAAAACCAGACTGCCGGCCCCCACTTTTACCCCTTCACCAACATTAATATTACCCAAAACTTTTGCCCCAGCCGCAAGCAATACACCATTGCCTATTTTAGGATGGCGATCGCCTTGGTGACAGCCGCTGCCTCCGAGAGTCACGGAATGTAAAATAGATACATCATTACCAACAATCGCTGTTTCACCAATCACTAAGCCTGTAGCATGATCAATCATTATGCCATCGCCTAATCGTGCTGCAGGATGAATATCAACAGCAAATCTCTCAGAGATATTATTCTGTAAAAACAACGCAAAAGAATAGCGCTTACTTGTCCAAAGCCAGTGGGAAATACGGTACAACTGAAGCGCTTGAAACCCTTTAAAATAGATTAGGGGCATTAAATAATACTGACATGCAGCATCCCTTTGAAAAGCCGCCTCAATATCTCGCCGAATACTAATACCTATTTGAGGCTCATCCTCTAGCGCCTCAGCAATAACCGATTGAATATCATCACTGGCTATTGAGCTATTAGCAAAGGTTTCTGCCAAAACATGGCCAACAACAGACTCTAGGCTATTGTGCTGCAGCACTGCACGCTGAAAAAAGTCCGCTAAAAGTGGCTCTTCTGCGGCTAACTGTACTGCCTCTTGTTGGACAAAATCCCAAATAGGGTCCGCTGTACTCATAAAATCTCTTTTCCCAATTTCTAAAAACGTTAGTCGACTATAATATAGCGTTGCAGAATATCATCCAAATACTCCAAAACTGTGTCCAGCAGTACCAAATTTGAATTTTTAAGCTTGGTCGCAAGTAATTCATGACTGAGCATCTGCACATATTGATCGGCAATAGGCCGATAACTTAGATGCCATCGCTCAGGGGCAATACCGCCTTTATCTAATGCGTAGGGGCGATAAAATCCTGACTCGTCCGAATCTAGATACTCATCAAGCCAATTGTGCATGGGTGCAAACAGACCATTACCCTGGACCTCACTTGGGGTTAACTGTATTTGGTAATCCTTTGGCATTGCACTAGCATCATATATATCAAAATCTGTACCCCAATGATGGCGAGATGCTCCTGGGAGAGCTGACCAGCGAAGAATCGCTTGAATTTTTTGCCATGGGCCAAGATCTTGAATGTTGACCGGATGACCAAATGGGTCCATAACTGGTCGCATACCTGCAGCCTTTCCGTTCCAGATAAGCATCTGACGATCAAATGATCTGAAGGCACTACATATCTTTAGATCAAAACCGGCTTTTTGTGCGGCATTTTGAAGATCCAAAAAAGGCTTTAACACCTGCTTATGAATAGCCTGTTTAACAGCATCCCCCTGGTCTAAAACCACTAGGTGAGTATCTACTGAGCCTGTAACAATATCTGCCGACATACAATTAAATCTCGAGCATTCAAATTATGAATTGCTTATCTTATACCCTCACCAACAATAATAAACAAAAAATCCGCGTGATTATCCATACAAATATTGACTTTTTTTCGCCAAACCGCACTATGGTTACTCTAATGTAAGGTATTTCGCAGATGTATTCTCACCAAATTGATATCAAATGAGTGCTTATATGACGACCGATAGTTATACAAAAACAGAAATTCCATTATGCGCTATTGATGATCTTGAAGATCGCTGTGCCATGGAATTAGTCATCGAGGAACGTCAACTGTTCGCCATTCGAATGGATGATAAGATTTTTGCATACTGGAACCTCTGCCCACATAGAAGCAGCCCGCTGAACTGGGTGCCTAATCAGTTTTTAGATGTTGAAAATCAGCTTATCCAATGCGCACTGCATGGCGCATTATTTGAAATTGATTCTGGCCTTTGTGTTGCAGGCCCCTGTAGCGGAGATCACCTGCAATCTGTAGAACTTCGATGTGAGGACCAGTTTTATTATGTGGCTGCCAACCAACAAATGCCTGCGGCTCCAGTCAACCTTCGCGCTCAGGCATTGGCAGATCTTGAAGACAAGGAATAGCGCTTTCTAGAACAATTTGTTTATCACTGAGTCTAGCTCGCCATGCAATTACTTCAACACCCAAACTTAACGCCTGGATTAAGGTTTGAGCATATAGCGGATCTATCTTATCGGCTACCTCCATCCTTTTAGCCTGATTCACTTGGACACAAAAAAACAACACTGCTCGGTGCCCCTGTTGAACCATGTTTATTAGCTCCCTAAGGTGCTTTGTACCGCGACTAGTAACAGCATCGGGAAACTTAACCATGCCCGGTGATTCCTCTAGTGTGACGCTTTTAACTTCGATGTAGCACTGTCCTTTAACTGGATCTTCAAGCAACAGATCTATACGGCTATTTTCTGCACCATATTTAACCTCTGTTCTAAGCACCTGATAGCCAGTTAATTCAGCAATAATATTGGCTTCAATGGCTTCTTTGACTAAATGATTAGCCCGATTAGTGTTGATCCCCGTGAGATTGCCAAAGCTATTAGTTACCAACTCTAAAGTGCCTGGAAGTTTTCGTTTAGGGTTATCAGATAGCGAGTACCAACAATCGGAATTTTCCACTAAACAATTTTTCATAGAACCGGTATTCGGACAATGGATAGTCAATAATTGTCCATCAACATTTATCACGTCGCTAAAAAAACGTTTATATCTTT
>CALKMW010000003.1 GCA_938092205.1 uncultured Pseudomonadales bacterium | reverse complement strand
ATTCTGAAAGGAGATAGAAATGGCTCATAAAAAAGCTGGTGGTAGTACTCGTAACGGTCGCGATTCAGAGAGTAAAAGACTCGGTGTAAAAGTGTTTGGCGGCGAAAAAATTAACGCAGGCAGCATTATTGTTCGTCAACGAGGCACTAAGCTTCACGCTGGCGAAAATGTTGGCATGGGTAAAGATCACACACTTTTTGCTACAGCAAACGGTGTTGTTGAGTTTGTCCAAAAAGGACCGAAAAACAGAAAATATGCTCAGGTTGTAACCGCATAAGTTTTTGCATCCTGACATAAAAAAGCCCCACTGCGGGGCTTTTTTTATGCGCGACTATTTTTCCAAAAATGACAGACACTACCTAGCGACGGTACACTAGTCCTATGAAATTTGTAGATGAAGCAACAATAAAGGTTCAAGCGGGTAAGGGCGGCAATGGCTGTCTGAGTTTTCGCCGTGAAAAATATATTCCTAAAGGTGGTCCCGATGGGGGCGATGGTGGTGATGGCGGCAGTATATTCCTTGAAGCTGTTGAAGGTTTAAACACCCTGATTGATTACCGTTATACGCGCAACTTCCGCGCTGAAAATGGTCAACAGGGTAGTAGTGCTGAGTGCACTGGCCGTGGCGGTGAAGATCTAACCCTTAAGGTACCAGTGGGAACCACGGTATTAGATGAAGAAACCGGCGAAGTCTTAGGTGATCTTACTGAATTAGGGCAAAAGCTTAAGGTCGCTCAGGGTGGCTTTCATGGATTGGGTAATACGCGATATAAATCGAGTACCAATCGAGCGCCACGTCAAACCTCACCGGGACAAGAGGGTGAGCTTAGAGAGCTAAAGCTAGAGCTTAAAGTATTGGCGGATGTAGGCTTATTAGGTTTGCCAAATGCCGGTAAATCAACGTTTATTCGCTCAGTTTCTGCGGCCAGACCTAAGGTTGCGGATTATCCATTTACCACCTTAGTGCCCAATTTAGGTGTGGTTGGTTTAAGTGCCGACAAAAGCTTTGTAGTGGCGGATATACCCGGTCTGATTGAGGGCGCGTCTGATGGTGCTGGTTTGGGGATTAGATTCCTTAAGCATCTAACGCGCACTAGACTGCTGCTGCATTTGGTCGATATGTTCCCTTATCAAGGGGATTCAGCGGCTGATAATGCACAGATTATTGAAGATGAATTATTGAAATTTAGCCCAACCATGGCCGAAGGTGAAAGATGGTTGGTGCTTAATAAGTTAGATTTATTGCCTGAAGATGAGGTTGAAGAGCGCTGTCAGGCTGTGATTGATCAGCTTAATTGGCAGGGCCCAGTATTTAGAATTTCGGGATTAACCTCGAACGGAACCAAAGATCTATGTGCCACGATTATGGATCATATTGATGAGTTACGGGGCCGTGAAAGAGAAGATGCTGAGCTGATAGTGGCTGAGGATGCACGTCGCAATCAAATGCAACTTGAGGCAAGGCAGCGTATTGAAGAGCTTGCTGAGTCGCGAAAACAGGCGCGAAAAGCACAGAAAGAACAGGCTGAAAGTGATGATGACGATTTTGACGATGATGATTATGACGTCGAGGTCGTTTACGCAGAGTAATTTATGATGGACAGACAGACTATTAGTGATGCAAAACGCTTAGTGATTAAAGTTGGCAGTGCGCTGTTAACTAATGACGGCGCGGGCATTGATCGTCAGGCAATTGATGCTTGGGTCGAACAAATTGCTAAGCTTATATCTGCCGGCAAAGAGGTGGTTTTGGTATCCTCTGGTGCTGTAGCGGAGGGTCTAGTTCGTCTTGGATTAGATTCGCGTCCACAAACTATTCATATGCTCCAATCTGCAGCAGCAGTGGGTCAAATGGGTTTAATCCAGACCTATGAAACCAGTTTTCGCAGATTTGAGCGTCAAACTGCGCAGATCTTACTTGATCATGATGATATGGCTAATCGCGAACGCTACCTTAATGCGCGCGGTGTTATGCAAACATTGATGGCGCTTAAAGTTGTGCCTATTGTTAATGAAAACGACACCGTAGTTACCGATGAGATTAGATTTGGTGATAATGACCGCCTAGCAGCACTGGTTGCCAACCTTATTGATGCTGATGCGTTAGTTATTTTGACCGATAAAGACGGTATGTATGATGCCAACCCTGATGTTGATGCAAGTGCACAATTAATTGCTCATGCCTATGCCTCAGATAGCTCACTTGATGCTCAAGCGGGGACTAGCAATGGCGCCTTGGGTCGCGGTGGTATGCAGACTAAGCTTGAGGCCGCGCGGTTAGCTTCTCGTTCGGGTTGTAATACGGTTATCGCTGGTGGTCGCAATCAGGATATTCTGTCGCGTATTTGCGCAGGAGAAAACGTTGGAACCTTTTTATCGGCCGATAAAACTCCTTTAGCAGCGCGCAAACAGTGGTTGGCGGGGCAGCTTCAGGTAAAGGGTAGTTTAGTGTTGGATGAGGGAGCGACTAAGGTTCTGCATCAGCAGGGTAGAAGCCTACTGGCTGTAGGTGTAACGGCAGTTGTAGGTAGTTTTACTCGCGGTGAGTTGGTGAGTTGCGTTGATGCTAAAGGCGTTGAGGTGGCTCGAGGTCTGGTTAATTATAATTCTGACGAGACGCAACTAATTCAGGGTAAGAGTACTGAAGAGATTATTAAAATACTCGGTTACTGCGACGATGATGAATTAATCCATCGTGACAATTTGGTGATTGTTAAATAGAGAGCTCTCGACGGAGAGCTCTCCTTTTCCTTCTTACTTTCCAGCTGTACATCCCTGTAATTTTCCGATTCCATTTGTATGGTGGTGAGGAGTAATCGAAACAGCCACAAGACACTGCCCTCCCTATTTCTCAGGTGTGAGTATTTTATTTAGGAGGACTCCCCACCCTAAAGATGGGTGAATCCTTGTGAGAGTTTCGCTGCTCCTCGACTCTAAGACTAGACCAATTTATGGTTAATACAATCACACCAACTGAAACAATTCAGTCAATAATTTAAGCGCATAATGTCGTATCAATAAAAGCTGTTAACTTTAAATGGTAATTTTGGTTGACAGTGATATGCCATCGCCTATCATAGCCATCTTTCATGGTAATTATCCTAAGGACTGTAAAATGTCAGCTAATCAAGCACAAACTCTAAGAAATGATTGGTCTCGCGATGAGATTTTAGGCCTTTTTGATCTTCCGTTTAATGATTTGCTATTTCAGGCACAAACTATTCATCGGCAGAACTTTAACCCTAATGAAGTTCAGTTAAGCACGCTGTTGTCGATCAAAACAGGCGCTTGCCCCGAGGATTGTAAGTACTGTCCACAAAGTGCCAGATACGACACTGGACTCGAAAAAGAAAAACTTATGCAAATTGAGCAGGTGCTTGAGGCTGCTAAGGCGGCAAAAGCCAGTGGTTCGAGTCGCTTTTGTATGGGTGCAGCATGGCGCTCGCCGCACGATAGAGATATTCCAGCCATTGAGGCGATGATTCGTGAAGTAAAGGGCCTAGGTCTAGAGACCTGTATGACTCTTGGTATGCTAAGTGAAACTCAAGCGGACAAATTATCAGATGCTGGTTTAGATTATTACAATCACAACCTTGATACATCGAAAGAATTTTACGGTGATATTATCACCACTCGAACCTACCAAGACCGCCTAGATACACTGTCCAATGTGCGTAATTCGGGTATGAAGGTTTGCTCGGGTGGTATTGTTGGCATGGGTGAAGAGCAAAAAGATCGTGCGGGTTTATTAATGGGTTTGGCAAACCTGCCTAAACATCCTGATTCAGTGCCAATCAATATGCTGGTAAAGGTTGCCGGCACACCCATGGAAACAGAAGAAGATTTAGATCCTTTTGAATTTATTCGTACCATTGCAGTGGCTAGAATTCTTATGCCTAAATCTTATGTGCGTCTATCTGCTGGTCGTGAAGAAATGAATGAGCAGATGCAGGCAATGGCCTTTATGGCCGGCGCTAATTCTATCTTCTATTGCGATAAGCTTTTGACAACACCTAATCCGAAGGCTAACAGTGATATGCAACTGCTTAAGCGTCTGGGTATTAGCCCGGAAAAAAGTGCAGTTGAAAAAGACAGCCAAGAACAAGAGGCTGATTTGCATCAGGCGATGGCTGAACAGAAAACAGATCATCTCTTCTATCGGGCGGGCTAACAGTCGCCCCTATGTCTAATTCGATGGACAGGCTACTTCAAGAAAACCTTGAAAAGCGCCGGCTTCAGCACCTTTATCGATCCCGAGTTAGGGTTGATTCTGGCTGTTCTGATCAATTGAGTGTCAACGGTAAAACCGTGCATAACTTTTGCAGTAATGATTATCTTGGTTTGGCTGAAAATGCTGTTATTGCCGATGCTTTTAAACAGGGCATTGATCACTATGGTACCGGCAGTGGTGCATCGCATTTAATTAGCGGTCATACCAAGGCGCATTGTGATTTAGAGCAACAGTTAGCAGAGTTTACTGGTCGTCCTAGGGCTTTGCTGTTTTCTTCCGGTTATATGGCCAATATGGGCGTTATAGGGGCCTTAGCCGGTCGAAGTGACGTGGTGTTAGAGGACTATCTCAATCATGCCTCTCTATTGGATGGTGGGCTTTTAAGTCGCGCTAAGTTTCAACGCTACAAGCACCGAGATTGCGACGACCTAAATAAAAAACTGTCGGCTTCAAAGGGTGGGCGAAAACTGGTTGTGACCGATGGCGTTTTTAGTATGGATGGCGATCTAGCGCCACTGCCTGAGTTAGCAGTTGTGAGTGGTAAAAACGATGCTTGGTTAATGGTCGATGATGCCCATGGGTTTGGTGTGCTTGGTAACAGTGGTGCCGGCATAGTTGAACATTTGGGATTGAATATACAGCAGGTTCCTATTCTGATGGGCACCCTTGGCAAAGCATTTGGTACCTATGGGGCCTTTGTTGCGGGAAGTGAGGCTCTGATTGAGACCTTAGTGCAGTTTGCTAGAAGTTATATCTACACCACCGCGCCGCCACCGGCGGTAGCTGTAGCTACCAGCGCCAGTCTTGAGTTGGTTAAAAAAGATCAATGGCGACGCGACAAACTCTGTCAGCTGATCGCGCGGTTTCGCTCTGGGGCAGAGCAAATTGGCTTGCGTTTAATGGATTCCAACACCCCGATACAACCGGTATTAATGGATTCTGATGCTCAGGTATTAGAAGCTAACCAAAAATTATTAGACAGTGGCTTTATGGTAGGTGCTATTCGGCCGCCTACGGTTCCTGAGGGTACCGGTCGACTGCGAATTACATTATCTGCCAGCCATAGTGAGCAGCAAGTTGATGCACTGCTGGATGCCTTAGATAGATGCTAACCAATCAAGCGTTAAATTCAGTTTCGGTAAGCCCTGAGTTAGTTAATCATTCGCTAACTCTATATTCTTCTGGCGAAGCCAAATTACACAGTGAAGCGGTTGTTTTGATTCATGGGTGGGGGTGCAATAGTGATATCTGGCAAACACTGCCTGAAAAGCTAAGTGCCTATATCGATGTCTACACGCTAGATTTACCTGGGTTTGGTAATAGCAGTCCAATTGACGATTATACAGAGCAATCATTAGTTGATTGGTTGCATACTCAACTGCCACAGACGTGCTATCTAATAGGCTTATCTCTCGGGGGTATGTTATGTCGTTCTTTTGCCGCTCAGCATCCCGAAAGAGTATTAGGTCTAGTGACGCTGAGCACTAACCTGAAATTTGTCGCAGATAGTCATTATTTAAGCGCAATGCCTAACGCCGATTTTGAGCAATTTATGGCTATTTGGGATCAGGACCCCTCGGCCTGCCTCAATCGATTTTCTGGGCTTCAGGCACAGGGTGACCAACAGCAGCGCCAACTAACTCGCCAATTACGCCGTATGGAAACAGATATTGATACTGTGGCGGGTAAAGATATGCTTAGGCTTTTAGCCGAGCTAGATAGCACTCAGACGATCGAGCAAATTCGCTGTCCATCACTGGCAATATTTGGTGGCAGAGACTGTTTGGTACCAGTTAATGCGTCCAATCAACTACCAGATTCCCATGAAGTTCTTGTGCTAGATTCTGCGGCACACTTGCCACATCTAAGCTGTGATACTGAGGTATTGGACCGACTGCGAGAATTTATTGACCAGTCTAAGTATCAGTTAGATAAACAACAGGTTGCGCAGGCTTTCGGGCGCGCCGCTGAGACCTACGATAGTGCGGCCCATATTCAAAAATGGTCCAGCGATCAGTTACTAAAATTACTAGACGACTCTGGTGTTATTAAGTCTATTGTAGATTTAGGCTGTGGCACCGGAACACAGACAGCTGTGTTAAATAAAAAGTTTGTTCAAGCGCAGGTAACAGGTGTCGATTTTTCAGCGCCAATGTTGGCCTATGCTAAGAGCCAGCAAGCTAATTCAGATATAAAATGGCTGTGTTGCGATGCAGAAGATCTAGCATTACAGAATCAGTCGAAAGATCTCGTTTTTTCAAATTTCGCTTTGCAATGGTGTAATAACCTAACGCCAAGTTTGGCTGAAATTTATAGGGTATTAGATGCCGAAGGTCAGTTTTATTTTGCCATTCCAGGCCCGCAAACTTTGTGTGAGCTGCGAAAGGTGTGGAGCGAAATTGATGATGATATCCATATTAATCGGTTTGCAAGTGCCGACCAATGGCAGGCCGCCTTAAAATCGGTCGGTTTTTCTAGTATAGAAATAACCCAAACCACTAAAGTTGAATATCACCCAAGCGTTAAAGATCTATTGTGGAATTTAAAAACTGTCGGGGCGACCAATAATAACAGTGGCAAAAGTAAGCAGCTTACAGGGAAGCAACATTTAAAACGCCTTTACCAGGCATATGATCAATTTAAAACCAGCCAATATACATACCCCGCAACCTGGGATATTATTTTTGGCCGTGCGGTGAAATAAATGGCCAAGAGAACTTTTTTTATTACAGGAACAGACACCGACGTGGGTAAAACCGAGGTCGCTGCTGGTTTAATTGAGGCTGCCAATCAAAAGGGTTTACGTACTGGGGCGATAAAGCCGGTTGCAGCCGGTTGTGAAGACCATGGTGATGGCCCGCAAAACGACGATGCCATAAAGCTTCAATCTCTTGCCAATGTAGAGTTAAGCTATCAGCAGGTTAACCCAGTTGCCTTAGATTTGCCCATGGCGCCGCATATAGCTGCACAAGAACAGGGTAAGGCGCTTTCAGCTAATAGGCTGACTGGTTTTTGTCGCGGTGTGAGTATGTTGCCCATGGATTTTTTAGTGATTGAGGGTGCCGGTGGATGGCGAGTTCCAATTAATAAGCGTGAAACTATGGCTGATATTCCTAAACAATTGAACGCAGAGGTCATCTTAGTCGTAGGTATAAGGTTGGGTTGTATTAACCATGCTTTATTAACGGCGCAGGCTATCCGCTTAGATGGTTTAAAGATAGCGGGGTGGGTAGCCAATATTTTGGATACAGAAATGCTTCGCATAGAGGAAAATATTGATACACTTAAGCAGATGTTAATTGAACCCTGTCTCGGTGTTGTACCCAGATTATCCGACGTATCACCGCAACAGGTGGCAGCCCACTTAACTATTCCAGAGTGATTATAAGAGATATTATGAGCGAACAAGATAAGTTATCAAAAGAAGATATGAAGCGTGTCGAAAACTACCTTAGCAGTGGTTTTAATGAAACCGATCGCAAGCCATTTAGGGGCTTGGTGCTATTGGGTATCATATGGAGCGTTGTGGCTATTCTTGGCGGTGTAAGCTGGTATATCGGACAGCATGCCGGATTTTTATAGGTCGCAAGAGGCTTAATTAATGCGCATAGTTAACCGTAGCTATGATCTTGAAAAAGCCAATTTTTCTGCGGCAACTTCGCCGCTTCTTCAAAGAATCTATCAAACTAGAGGTCTCAGCTGTGACGCTGATTTAAGCCTTCAGTTATCTAAACTACCCAGTCCTAAGCTAATGCATGGCCTTGATGCTGCGGTCGAGCATTTAGTCGATGTGTTACATACACAACAAAAAATAGTCATAGTGGGTGATTTTGATGCCGATGGTGCTACAAGTTCGGCACTAATGGTGCTGGCTTTAAGCGCAATGGGCTATCAGTCAGTGGAATTCTTAGTGCCTAATAGATTCGACTATGGCTATGGTTTAACGCCAGAGATAGTAGAGCTTGCACAGCAAAAGAAACCCCAACTTATTATTACAGTAGATAATGGTATTTCCAGCATTGAAGGCGTTGATTTTGCCAATAAGCTAGGTATCAAAGTTATTGTTACCGATCATCATTTGCCGGGTGCAAAGCTTCCCAACGCAGCTGCTATTGTGAACCCTAATCAGCCAGACTGTGAATTCCCCTGTAAAAACCTTGCGGGTGTAGCGGTCGCATTTTATTTGCTAAGTGCCTTGCGCGCCAAATTGCGCGAGCTTAGCTGGTTTGAAAAAAATGCTATTCAAGAGCCGAATATGGCGCATTATTTAGACTTGGTTGCACTGGGTACTGTGGCCGATGTTGTACCCCTAGATCAGGTTAACCGGGCGTTAGTTCATCAGGGGTTATTAAGGATTAGAGCGGGACATGCTCGACCGGGGATTAATGCACTGCTTAAAATAGCGGGTAAAAACCCGGCACAACTGGTCGCTTCTGATATGGGCTTTGCCGTGGCACCACGACTAAATGCAGCAGGGCGCCTAGACGATATCTCCTATGGTATCCAGTGTTTACTGACGGATGATCCTAAAGAAGCCTTGGATCGTGCTCAGCTGTTAGAGCAGTTCAATCAAGATCGCAAAGCGATTGAGCGTGATATGCAAACCGAAGCACTGAAAATTGTTGAGGGTTTGGCATTGAATGATGAAGATGAACTGCCTGCGGCCTTATGTCTTTATCAGGCTGACTGGCATCAGGGGGTTGTTGGTTTATTAGCATCCAGAATCAAAGAAAAATTTCATCGCCCAGTCGCGGTGTTTGCCAGAGATGATAGCGGCTGTCTTAAGGGTTCGGTTCGGTCTATTCCGGGGCTACATATTCGTGATGCACTCGATGCTGTAGCTACGCAAAACCCTGGTTTGATTAGTAAATTTGGCGGGCATGCTATGGCCGCGGGCCTAAGCCTTGAAGAGAACCAATTGGAGTCATTTGAAAAAGTTCTGCAACAGCAGGTGGCAAGCACTATAGACCCCCTTGATTTGCAGGCTACATTACAAACCGATGGGCAATTAGAAACTGAACAATTCACTCTTCATACCGCATCGGTTTTACGCGATTCTGGCCCCTGGGGTCAGGCATTTCCTGAACCCTGTTTTGAAGGTGAGTTTGAGCTAAGATCGCAGCGTATAGTCGGTGAAAATCATCTAAAGGTTTCATTGGCTGTAGATGCTACAAATGCCCAATCGATCGATGGCATTTACTTTAATATTGATACGGAACAATGGCCAACCACTGCCACAAGGGTTCGCTGCGTCTATCGCTTAGATATTAATCAATTTCGCGGTCGTGAAAGCCTTCAACTGCTGGTTCAATACATGCAACCTATCTAGTTTTGCAGGTTATTTAGTCGGCAGTTGGATGTGGAATGTGGTGCCATCATCTTCATTACAGGTGACAGCAATCTGACCCTGATGCTGTTCGGTAATAATAAAGTGACAGAATGAAAGATGCATCACCTTATCCACCTCATTGGTTGTCGAATCTTCCTGATTAAATGGCTCAAATAGATTTTTTTGTTCATCTAAGCTGATGCTTTTACCGTTGTGTTGGATGCGCAGCCAAAGATCGTCAAAAGCCATAGAAATATCTACCCGTATTTCAGGCTTATAATCCACATCCTCTATGCTGTCTAAGGCATAGCATGAATAGCGAAATATACTTAAAAGAGCCTGCTGAAATTCGGTGATATAGCAGGCTATATCGGGAAGATTGTCAGCAAATTCAGTAGTGATTTTCACATCACTAAATCGAAGATTATCGGTAATGGATAAAACGTAACTCGCTAGCTCCAAACTGTTCTCTACGACAGAGCTAATACTACTGTGGGTTTTTTCTCCGCCACCGCTAGCTGAGAAGTTCAACAAATTTGTAATGACAGAGCTAGCCTGTTGACCACGAATAATAGTCTCTTCTAATAACTCATTCAGACCATCCGTGTCTAAGTTGTCATCCACAACACTTTGTCGAACGGTTTTAATATCTTTAATAATAGCGGTTAATGGTTTATTGATATCGTGCGCCATAACTGCTGCCATTTCACCCATAGCCGACATTTTATCGCGCTGAATCAGCATATTTTCGTTCTTAGCGCGCTGGGTTACATCGTCAAGAAGAATCACCACACCGGTCTCATTTTCGCGTTGAAGCGGGTAAATGGTTATATCAAATTGATACTGGCCACGTTGACTGTATTTAACCGTAATAATTTTATTGTCGTCCTGTGCCTGCTTAACCTGATCAGGGGTGACGGTGATAGCCGGGAAGGTTTTCCATAGGTCTTCACCCTCGGCCTGTTTGAAGCCAACGCCGCTAATAATTTCTGCGCGACTATTCCATTGAGTGATTTGATTTTTTTGGTTCAAACCAATCAAAATCATAGGTAAAGACTGCAAAATGCTATTGATATAGGCCTCAGATTTTTGCAGTTGTACGGTAGTCTTTTTATGCTCAGATACTTCTTTTTTTAATAGCTTATTAGACTTATCAAGAGTTTTGGTTCGATCAGCAACTCGCTGTTCCAATTGCGATCTAATGTCCTCTAGCTCATGGTTATATCGGCGTGCCTGACGGCGTGTAAAGTAAAGTCTTAAGCTGGTAATAGCCAAGGCAATGATAAGAATATTGCCGACAAAATTAGCCACATATTGCCAGTTAGTTGAGCCATCAGCCTCTCGAAATAACCAAAATATATCAGCATAGGCAGATTGGCAAAAAATAAGTAATAGCCAACTTAAAAGGATGTGGATTAACTTCAATGTGTGGACTCCCAGCGGTTTTTCCGTAACGCTTCATTATAAGCACAAGGCCCTGTGATTTTGTAGTAAAAGCTTGTTTAAAAATTTTTTTATTAATGCCCTAAGAAGAACAGCTAACACTGATTTTACTGGCCCAATCTGGGGGAAGTCCCTCGTATTTTTCCGCATCAGCGTAATTGGTATAGGGGTTATTAAGTATCTTAAGCAACAGTTCTACTTCAGAATAATCCCCGCCTTCGGCCGCCTCTATTGCCGTCTGCGCCATATAATTTCGCAATATATACAGTGGGTTAATTTTTTGCATGGATTGACATCGCTGCTGGTCAGTCAGGTTTTGCGACTCTAGTCGCTGTAAATAATCCTTAGCCCAGCTATCAAATTGATCGCGATCAATAAAATAATCGCGAACTGATTGGTTGGCGGCCGAAAAGTCACAAAGCTTGCGAAACATTAGTGTGTAATCAACCTGATCCTTCGCCATCATTATTAGTAACTGATTTATCAACTGCTCATCTTCCGGTCGGTACTCCAATAAGCCAATTTTCTTGGCCATTATTGTTCGATACTGGCTTAAATATTCATTTTCGTACTGTTTGAGGCAGTCGGTTATTTCACTGGTATCCAATAGCGAGCTAAAGCAGGTAGCCAGTGCATTGAGATTCCACAGCGCGATTGAGGGTTGATTTCTAAAGGAATAACGGCCCTGATGATCGGAATGGTTGCAAATAAATTCTGGATCATAGGTGTCTAAAAACCCGAATGGACCATAGTCGATGGTATCACCAAGAATCGACATATTATCTGTATTCATTACTCCGTGACAAAAACCTACCGATTGCCACTGAGCGATGGTTTTTGCCGTTTCAAGCACGCAATTTTGTAGCAGTAAATAATAGCGTTTAGAGTCTTCAGTCCAGGTAGAAAAGTGGCGCTGAATAAGATAATCAGCCAATTCTTTTACCGCTTTTGGGTTGTTGGTATAGTGAAAATGTTCAAAATTACCAAACCGAATATGGCTGCGTGCTACTCGGCAGACTACAGCTGCAGGTTCAATCTTTTCGCGAACCGCCGTGGTTGTCCCGGTGCTCAAGCATAGCGCTCTGGTAGTACCTATACCCAACCCATGCATGGCTTCAGAGCAAAGATATTCGCGAATACTTGAGCGTAAAACCGCTCGGCCATCACCAAATCTTGAATAGGGTGTAGGGCCTGCACCTTTCAATTGTAGGTCCCAAAGTTCATCGTTATCGCCCACAGCAATCTCGCCCAGAGTAATGGCGCGACCATCACCAAGTTGGCCGGCCCAAACACCAAATTGATGACCTGAATAAGCCACAGCAAAAGAATTAATTGAATGCTGAGATAAATCGCCACTCATGACGTGCAAGCAGACTTCGCTAGCTAATTCTTCCGCTGAAATACCAAGCATCCCAGCTAAATGCTTATTGGTACTAACCCATGATGGGTTTTCTATGGGTTGCGGTGTTATGGCGCTAAAAAATGTGCTATTTGAGGTTTCAAAATGCTTGTAAAAGTGGCTTTTTAGCCGCTGTTGAACCGAGTTGTTGTTCATTGAGTCTTTAATCTGCCCTGTTATTGGTCGAGATGTGGCTTTGAAATTACTGTGTTGAGCGATGTAATAGATCATCTTGAAGTCAAACAGTGAGTTAATCAAGCCTGTTTTTTCTTGGTGTGAACCCAGTGCTAGGGTAGAATGCAGGCTTTATACAAAGGCACAGATCAACTGCTATGGAAGTAAGCCCATTTTATAATAGCCTCGATGACCTTCAAACTCGCACTGAGCTGCTTCGGGGGTACCTTTGACTATGTTAATCGCAAAGAACGCCTGACAGAGGTTGAGCTTGAATTATCAGAACCCGATGTTTGGAATGATCCTGATCGTGCTCAGGAGTTAGGTCGCGAAAGATCATCATTAGAGTCTGTGGTAAAAACTATCGAAGATTTAGATAGTGGCATTGCCGATACCAGAGAAATACTGGATATGGCCGTTGAAGAAAATGATGCTGATATGCTCAACGATGTGCAGACAGATATTGACTCAATGGAAGTGCAGCTGGCTAACCTTGAGTTTCGTAGAATGTTTTCTGGTGAAATGGATCAAAATTCTGCCTTCCTTGATATTCAATCCGGTTCTGGTGGAACCGAAGCTCAGGATTGGGCTGAAATGCTTTTGCGTATGTATCTGCGATGGGCTGAGGATAAAGGCTTTAAGGCAGAGTTGGTTGAATGTTCAGCCGGTGAGGTTGCTGGAATTAAAAGTGCTACCGTGCAGATCTCGGGGGACTATGCTTTTGGTTGGTTGCGCACCGAAATTGGCGTTCATCGATTGGTTCGTAAATCGCCTTTTGATTCAGGTAACCGCAGACATACATCCTTTGCAGCAGTCTATGCCTCTCCGGAAATTGACGACAATATAGATATTGAGATTAACCCCTCTGATGTGCGTACAGATACCTATCGCGCCTCTGGAGCAGGGGGTCAGCACGTCAATAAAACCGATTCTGCTGTGCGATTAACCCATGAGCCCAGTGGCATCGTTGTACAATGTCAAAATCAGCGATCGCAACACCAAAATCGCGATAAGTGTTGGCAAATGTTACGAGCGAGACTCTATGAGTTAGAATTGCGCAAACGCCAAGAGGCGGCGCAGGCTACTGAAGATGGTAAATCGGATATTGGCTGGGGCAGCCAGATACGCTCCTATGTTTTAGACGATGCCAGAATTAAAGACTTACGCACCAGTGTAGAGACCAGAAATACCCAAGCAGTATTGGATGGCAAGCTAGATCAATTTATTGTTGCTTCGCTTAAAGCGGGGCTTTAGTGATTAATTATTAACAGTGAAAAATACCATGACTGATCAACAAGACCAAAATAAGTTAGACGAGAATAAGTTAATAGCCGAGCGCAGAGCAAAGCTAGATAATTTGCGAGAGCAGAATAGCGTTGCTTTCCCTAATTCCTTTCGTCCAGCTGATAAAGCGGGTGATCTGCAAGCTGATTTTGGTGAAAAAACCAAACAAGAGCTTGAACAATTAGCCCGACCTAGCAGCATAGCCGGTCGAGTTATTCGCAATCGAGGTGCTTTTATAGTTATCCAAGACAGCAGCGGAACAATCCAGCTTTATGTCACTAAAGAAGCGCGTCCCTTTGCCAAAGCATTAGATCTTGGGGATATTGTTGGTGTTAGCGGCGCCCTGCATAAGTCAGGTAAGGGTGATTTATACGTGCAGATGGATGATTGCCAGCTTTTAACCAAGGCTCTACGCCCATTGCCCGATAAGTTTCATGGCCTAGCCGATCAAGAAATGCGTTATCGTCAACGCTACGTCGATTTGATCGTAAATCCAGAGGTTAGAAACACCTTTATTACACGTACAAAGGTAGTGGATTTTATTCGCGGTTATCTCAATGGTTCAGGTTATCTAGAAGTTGAAACACCGATGCTACAAACCATACCTGGCGGTGCTGTGGCGCGTCCTTTTGAGACTCATCACAACGCCCTAGATATTGAGATGTATATGCGCATAGCACCAGAACTCTATCTTAAAAGATTGGTTGTTGGTGGCTTAGAGCGCGTCTATGAAATCAATAGAAATTTTAGAAATGAAGGGCTTTCAACTCGGCATAATCCAGAATTTACCATGTTGGAATTTTATCAGGCCTACGCTGACTTCAACGATTTAATGGACCTGACTGAAGATATGTTGCGCAAGCTTTCACAGCAGGTTTTAGGTACCACAGAAATAACCAATACGGTGAAAGATGCCGACGGTGAAATTCAGTCTGAGATCACCTTTGATTTTGCCAAGCCTTTTGTACGCTTATCGGTATTTGATTCTATTTTGGCTTATAACCCAGAGTTGAGCGCTGAGGATTTAAGTGATGAGCATGGAGCCAGAAAAATTGCCACGGATCTTGGTATTCCACTTAAAGATATTTGGGGTCTAGGCAAGGTACAAATTGAGATCTTTGAAAAAACCGTTGAACATAGACTTGAGCAGCCCACCTTTATCACCAGATACCCGACTGAAGTATCGCCGCTTGCAAGACGCAATGACGAAGACCCATTTGTGACTGATCGCTTTGAGTTTTTTGTCGGCGGTAGAGAGATAGCAAATGGCTTCTCCGAGCTTAACGATGCAGAAGATCAAGCGGCTCGTTTCAAACAGCAGGTAGCAGAGAAAGATGCGGGTGATGATGAAGCAATGCATTTTGATGCCGACTATATTCGTGCATTAGAGTATGGCATGCCGCCAACGGCGGGCGAGGGGATTGGAATCGATCGCTTAGTAATGCTACTAACCGATTCGCCATCTATAAGGGATGTCCTGCTATTCCCTCATATGAGACCTGAGTAGCTGAATTATCCGTGGAGTTAAGATCTCCACGGATAGTTTCATAGCAAAAGCTTATTTTAAATTAGCGTAATAAGCGGCCAAATTTGCAATATCAGCATCTGAAAGATTTTTCGCCATGGCCGTCATCATGGCGTTATTGCGGCGTCCGTCACGGTACATTTTTAGCGCGCTGACAAGGTAACCTTGTTTTTGACCGGCTAGGTTGGGCCACATTGGGTTATTGCTAATACCATTGGTACCATGACAGCCAGCACAGGTTACTGACTTAGCCTTTCCCGCTGCCGCATCACCGGCAAAACTGGCAGAAGCAAAAGTAGATAAAATAATAGCAATTGATAGGGTTAAAACCTTCTTCATTGGATATCTCCAGAATTAAAAATTAATGTCTTCTAAGCAGCGAATGGCTGACAAATAATAGTGCGGTTAACAGGGCAACAGCACCCACCTGATGAGCAGCAGCAGTAGCCACTGGCACATGAAAAACAATGGTACTAATACCTAAACTAATTTGAACCACCAGCAAGACCAGCATGCTGTAGATGCCTAGTCGTACCTTACGAGTAATATTAGAGCGTAAGGCTACCACCGAAAAACCGATCATAAGAATAGCGATTAAATAGGCAAACATACGGTGATTAAACTGAATGGTGGTGATGTTTTCAAAGGCTGAAAGCCAAGCTGGGCTCATATCATACAAGCCCATTGGAATAAAGCGATCACCCATCAGTGGCCAGGTTGAATAGGCATAACCGGCTTTGGTTCCAGCAACTAGGCCACCGGATAAAATCATTAAAAACACCAACCCGCTAAGAACGCATGCAGGCTTGCCTAACCCCGAAGGTTGGTCAGAGGGTTTGTTGATAAGGCCAAATGCGGTCCAGATAATAAAGCCATAGATAATAATGGCTAAGCCCAGATGAGCAGTGAGTCTATACTGACTAACATGGGGTACATCTACCAGGCCACTTTTAACCATATACCAACCCATAAGACCCTGACAGCCGCCCAACACCAGCATCAACAGCAGTTTGGGTAGTAGTTGCGGCGATATGCGACCACTGAAATAAAAATAAACAAAAGGTATAAAAAATAGTAGACCAATTAGCCTGCCCAATACACGATGTAAATATTCGAACATAAAAATGAACTTGAATTCACTCATGGTCATACCAAGATTGATTTTTTGGTACTCGGGGAACTGCTGATATTTCAGAAAAAGCGCCTGCCAATCATTCTGATTTAGCGGTGGAACAATTCCCATCAGTGGTCGCCACTCCACCATAGATAAGCCTGAGTCCGTTAGACGCGTCACACCGCCAAGCAGAATCATACCGAAAATAACCAACGCACAGGTCAAAAGCCAGCGCGCGATTAATTGATCATTGTTTGCTTGAGTGGGATTCAGTTGAGTCATTTAACATCCTAAAGGCTAATGCATAAATCGGGATAATCGTTGCGTTTAGAATACGTAAAAATATACTTTTTAGACTATTAATGCCGTCTAATATTTTGCAACTATTTATGGGGTTAGAATCTGTTTTGGTGAATTGCTTCAATCTTTTTCATAAACTATGGAAAGAGACAATATTGAGCTCTATTATATCATGAAGCTTACTTAGGTTGTTAGATGAGATATTACTATGGTTAATCAGCGCGAGATTAGACTTCACTCCAAGTGGCTTCAGCACATAGGTGATGAATTCGAAAAGGATTATATGCAGTCACTGCGTGAATTTTTAATTCAACGCAAACAGCAGGGCGCTGTGATTTATCCGCCTACCGAGGAGTGGTTTTCGGCGCTTAATAGCACCCCATTTGATAATGTGCGTGTGGTTATTCTTGGGCAAGATCCCTATCATGGCGCCGGTCAGGCCCATGGCCTATGTTTCTCTGTTAGGCCTGATATTAAAGTGCCGCCATCATTGGCGAATATCTACAAAGAAATTAAGTCTGATCTGTCCATAGACCCTCCCAATCATGGTTGCTTAAGTAGTTGGGCGCAACAGGGCGTATTGCTTTTGAATGCCACGTTAACCGTCGAAGAAGCCAATGCGGGGGCGCACCAAGGCAAGGGTTGGGAGCAATTTACCGACCATATAATTAAGATGGTAAACGATCGTCGCCAGGGAGTGGTGTTTATGTTGTGGGGCAGTTATGCGCAAAAAAAATCTGCCATGATAGATGCGTCGCGTCATCTGATTCTAAAATCGGTGCACCCATCGCCTTTATCTGCTTACAGGGGATTCTTTGGTTGTGGCCACTTTTCTGCGGCCAATAATTATTTGCAACAACAGGGTTTAGAGCAAATTAATTGGCAGTTGCCGGATCGAGATATTGCCCTGAAAGCCTTGCATCAAAGCTAACCGTCAATTTTAAGCGGTGGTTGGTGGGCTTTTTTTCGTAACCAATTTAGGCCTTTTAATACGGCGGGAATACTTACCAGCTTTTTCTCAAAGGCAAATTTTTTCGGATAATCAATTAATACCAGTCCCATAATTATGGTCAGTAAACCCTGCCCAGGGATAAATAACATCAAAATTCCGCCTGCCAATAACACCAAGCCTAACAGGTTTTTAGCTATCATTAGTAGTAAGCGAAAAATGGGTCCTGTATTAGCTTGCCAAAGTGCTGGTTGCCGTTGACTATGTAAAAAATAATCTTCAGGAATTTTTGCCGCGAGCCAAGGTAAGGATAAAAGGCTAATAACAAAAATGACCGCAGAAGCTGCACCAACTAGGGGTAAAATCGAAGCATAAGAATTGTATAGTTCGATCATTCCATAGCCTAATTAGCTTAAATCATAGGGTAAGTTTAGACGTTCCACGGATGTTTCCGTGTTATCTAACACTACTGACGTAATCTCGGTACTAGACGTTGAGAGTACTGCAAGAGCTTCAACCTGACCCTGCTCATTAGCCTCGGCATTAACAATGGTTCCCAGTTGTTTGCCTTGAGAATTACTCAGAGTTTGGCCTGACTCAGGCACTGAATCAGTGGATAGTGCTATTAGGTACATTCTGCGTTTAACTGCACCTAAATAATGTGCTCTTGCGACCACTTCTTGCCCGGTATAACAGCCTTTTTTAAAGCTAATAAAATCTAGCACATCAAGATTTAGCATCTGAGGGATAAATTGGTCAGTAGTTTCTGCGGTAATATCAGCCATTCCAGCCCTCAGTCGATCTAAGCCATTTAATTTAGCGTCAACAGCAAGCTCTTGATCGCTAATATCAGTGATCTCAGTTTTAAAAAACACCGCATATTTTTTTAGACTAGCCATTGCTGTGTCGACAATTGATGGATGCGTTTCCAATACGATGCAGTCATTACCCTTGGCCATTGCAGAAAAAAGAAATATAACGCGTCCTTTGGGGGTGCAGTGACAGCCGCGAATAACCTTGTCATCACTGAGCTGGTGAAGGTCGCAGGTTACCTGACCCTGTAAAAACTTAATGCTATCTTGTCCGCGTAACTCAATTAGGCCACGATTTGTATTGCTCATAAATAATCCAATCAAACGTATAGGTAATAACTAGATAGATAGTTTAGCCTATTTTACTTTAGTTCCCTATAATATCTGCTTCATATCAAAGGTGTAATTATGCAAAAAAATCGTCTGTTGTGGGCAAGTCGGCGCGGAATGTTGGAATTGGATCTTCTGCTTCAGCCATTTGTGGAAAATCATTATGACCTGCTTTCAGA
>CALKMW010000002.1 GCA_938092205.1 uncultured Pseudomonadales bacterium | reverse complement strand
TTGGTAATGCTACAGCTTTAGTGATTGGCGACAATACAATTACAATTCCAAGCGTTGCCTTTGATAGATCGGTAAAAATTCAACTCTCAAGCGCAGCTGTTAGATTTGACAACCTTTCTGTTAATGGATTACAGCTATACCCTGAGGTTACAGATCCAACCGATCCAACCGATCCAACCGATCCAACCGATCCAACCGATCCAACCGATCCAACCGATCCTGCGGCAGGAATCACAGTGGGTGAAAGCTCAGCCTTCTATGATAAATCACATGAAACCTGGGTTAAGGTTATTGACTTGGCACTTGTTGCTGATGGCGCCTCAAGTCAAGGCGAAAAAACATTATCAATGAATATCACTGAACTTCCAGAAGGTGGAGCCAATTATAGAGTCTATAAGACAGTGGCTAATGGCAGCGATTTCCTTGGTAATGCTACAGCTTTAGTGATTGGCGACAATACAATTACAATTCCAAGCGTTGCCTTTGATAGATCGGTAAAAATTCAACTCTCAAGCGCAGCTGTTAGATTTGACAACCTTTCTGTTAATGGATCACAGGTATATCCAGAGCCAGTAGTTACTGATACTGATGGTGATGGTGTTGCTGATAGTGCTGATGCATTCCCGAATGATGCTTCTGAAACTGCCGATTCTGATAATGATGGTGTAGGTGATAATGCTGATACATTCCCGAATGATGCTTCTGAAACTGCCGATTCTGATAATGATGGTGTAGGTGATAATGCTGATGCATTCCCGAATGATGCTGCTGAAACTGCCGATTCTGATAATGATGGTGTAGGTGACAATGCTGATTATGCTCCAAATGATCCATCAGTTACTGAAGCTCCTCCACAGCCAAAACAGTTAGTATCTGTTAAGGGTGATCCGTCAGCGTCAATAGGTGGTTCTGTAGATGTTGTGATTGAGTACAATGTTTCAGATAACGACGCTACTCTAAGTGGCCTTGGTGTAAGTGTTCATTATGATAGTTCGGCACTGACGTTCACTGGATTTGCAGATGTTCTAGCTGCGGATAACATCTCATCAGATGGTCCATTTAACGATGATGAAGATCTAGATGGTAACCCAGCAACTGATAAATATGTTTCAGGCGCATGGGCATCACTGTTTTCTAGCTGGCCTGGAGAGCTTCCAGCGGAGCTTCTAACGCTATCGTTTGATGTTGCTGATCCAGTCACTGGTGACACTACGCCGATTGGCTTCTCATCTGTGAGTAATGCGGCTGGTTATGATTTTGCTCCAGAAGCCTATGATATGCCCTTCTCAAGCGGAAGCTGGGACTTTGATGAAGATGGTAAAGCTGATGCACTAACTGATGGTTTAATGTTGCTACGTTATACATTTAACCTAAGAGATGCTGCATTGACTTCAGGTGCAATTTCATCTGATTCATCATTAACTGCTGCTGAGGTTGAAGCCAATGTTGCAGAAGCTGCTTCATCATTTGCTGATATTGATGGTAGTGGTAATGTTGATGCATTGACTGATGGCTTGCTACTGCTACGTTATCTGTTTAACTTAAGAGGTGACGCATTAGTATCTGGTGCAATCGCTGGCGGTGCTGAGCGATCAACATCTGCTGATGTAGAGGCTTATATTATTAGCCTTATGCCTTAATGGCTTAGCAGTAATGTAGTTATTCGGATGATTGAATAACTACCCTTTAAAAATGGCCGCTTTTGCGGCCATTTTTTTTGCTTATAAAAAAGTTGATATGCCGATATATTTGTATTTATGTCTATTTGTAATGCGAAGCAGTTATAAAGCTGTAATGCGCATTGACATTGGCTTCCATACCACATAAAGTCGATAATTAGAGAGGTAATTTTTTTCTAGTAGTCCATACCCTGCAAGTTTGCAGCTATGTTTAGAAATTAAAATTAAAACAATAAATAATTAATAATCTTGCGTGGTTTAAACGTGGTTTTTTTAAGTAATATTAAGCGGTTTTTGATTCTAATTTGCTTAGGTGTTTTTTGCCTAAAAGCAATCGCTGAAAATCATCATTCTGTTAGTGCGTTGTCGGTGGACGACGCCTTGGTGTTGGCACTGGATTCTCACCCCTTAATTTTAAGTGCCGAGGCCCAGTACAGAGCTTCCAAAAGTGACCTTAGCGTTGCCCATTGGAGTCGCTTTCCTACTGTTGGTGCTAGCGGGCAAGAGTCCTCTACCGATATTAAGCAAGAATCAACTACCGCAACGATGCCGCTGTGGTTAGGTGGTAGGATCAATGCAGAAATTGATCAGGCTAAATCTCGTCGAGATGGTTCAAGGCATGGTATAACCGAGGCTCAACAAACGGTTATGCTTGAGGCGGTTGGTTTATTTTTTGATCATGTAAAAGCGGAAAAGAAATTACAAATCGCTAACGATAATGTTGCTGAGCATCAGCGATTATTCGAAATTATTGAACGCCGTGTGAAGGCTTCAACCAGCCCCGATGTTGATAATATGCTTGCCCTTGCTCGATTGCAGTCTGCTAAGTCTGCTCAAATTCAAGCTAAGAGTGCGCTAGATGTTTCGCGCTCTTCATTAGAATTATTGGTCCGACAGCCAGTAACCGCAGTTCGTAGTGTTACCGATGCATTTCCTTTGGACTTAACTCTGGAGCAGACTGTTTCATTGGGCTTGGAGATGTCGCCCAGGATCTCAAGAATTGCCGTTGAGGCTAAGGGTTTGGATGCGGGCATTAAATCGGCTAAGTCTGCGCTTTATCCACAGGTATCGCTAGGTTATGAGAAAAGATATGGCGAGTTACTTAATGGGCAGGTTGAAGAGGAGTCTTTTGTCTCTGTTCAATTTACTCCAGGTGCTGGTCTCTCGGTGGCCTCATCAATTTCTGCAGCTAAGCAAAGAAAGCAGTCAGCTTTAGATAACCTTGAAGCCGAAAAGCGCCAATTGCGCCGTCAAATAAATGCCACATGGAGCGAGTATGCTGCGGCTTCTTTTCAGTTGGCACCTTCTAAAGAGCTAGTGCGTGCCACAAGTTCTGTTATTGAGTCCTACTTGCGTCAGTATGCGGTAGGCAAGAAATCATGGCTAGACGTTTTAAACGCTCAGCGCGAGTCTACCCAGGCTAAAAATTCGCTGGTTGATTATGAGATGTTCTATTTAACATCGTTGTATCGTTTGCGTATTTTAATCAGTCAAATTAATCCCCAATTATTAGGTGAATAAGCATTGAACACAGAAGTTGATGAATTAGAGATAGATTCGGTTGCCCCCTATCAGGAAGATGAAATAAGGGAGGAGCTGGCAGCATTATTATCGCGCCTTGCATCTTTGCAGGGAATTGCTGTGCCTGCCCATCGTTTTGTTTATCAGCAAAAAGCCGATTCTGGCGTTTCCTTGGATGATATGCAGCAGATTGATCAAGCAGTGGCAATCTGGTCCCAGAGATTCCCTGATGGCCCCATCACTAAGCTTTCGGCCGAAGCGCTTACTAAAGCGGATTACCCGGTGGTTTGGATGTCTGATGATGGTGAAAAGCAAAGGCTTCTGCGCGGTTTTCAAAATGGCGAGTATGTTGCTGAGTCTTCAGATTGGACTGTAGATAATTTATCTGCCGATGAAATTGCTACTGGTCGTATAGTGCAGTTGCAGGTTCATCAGGACCAAAGTTTACAGGCTGAGTTGGCCGCCTTTTCTGCTAAGGATTGGTTTATGTATGCTGCAAGAAAACGTCGAGGTGTTTTCTTTGAGGCGGTATTTGCTAGCTTTGTATTAAGTGTATTTGGGCTGATGTCGGCTCTTTATACCATGCAGGTCTACGATAGAGTGGTGCCGACAAAAGGCTTTAGTACGCTTTGGGTGCTTACCATTGGTGTATTGTTGGCTATCTTCTTTGAGTTAGTAATGAAGTTGGTTAGATCTCATATGGTCGATAAGGCAAGTAAGGCCATGGATCTAGAGCTTTCAGGGGTGTTTTTCTCCAAGGCCCTAGCCATTCGTTCTGATTGTAGGCCGCGCTCTGTAGGGACCTTTGCTTCGCAGATTAGACATTTTGAATCTGTACGAAACTTTATGACCTCGTCGACATTGTTTATTTTGGCTGATGCGCCCTTTGCCTTAATGTTTATTGTTGTGATCTATATTCTGGCAGGTCCGGTTGCTCTGGTGCCGCTTATGATGATCCCGGTGGGTCTTATTATTGGTCTCTCTATGAGAGGTCCTATTGAGCGCTATACCGCTGAAAATATGGAAGAGTCAAATAAGAAAAATGGTCTTCTGATTGAGGCTATTGATGGCGCTGAATCAATTAAAGCTGCCTCGGCAGAGTGGAAGCTTGAAAATAGATGGCGCGAGCTTACCCAAATCATCACTACCACTGACTTAAAGTCGAAATTGTTGACCACCTTTTCGACTAGCTCAACCCAGTCTATTCAGCAACTAAGCTATGTGGGTATTATTGCTGTAGGTGCCTATTCTATTGTGAACGGTAATTTAACCATGGGTGGTTTGATCGCTTGCTCAATTATTTCTGGCCGTGCCCTAACGCCCTTGGCGCAAATGCCCAGTATGATTGTTCAGTGGAAGCATGCAAAAATTGCGCTGGATGTGTTGGATGGCATTATGGAGCTTCCCAGTGAAAGGGGAAGTCAACGGTTGGTGGTGCCAGATTCCTGTGAAGGCAAGGTAAGCGTTAAACAGGCCGCTTTTGCCTATGAAGAAAATGCACCCCAAGTAGCGATAGAAAAGTTAGCCTTTAAACCCGGTGATCGGGTGGCGATTCTTGGTGCTGTTGGTTCAGGTAAGTCAACCCTGATCAAATTATTGTCTGGTCTCTATCAGCCTCAGCAGGGTGCTGTGTTCTTGGATGATATGGATATGTCTCTGGTTGCCAATGAGTTTGTGCGGGAGCATATTGGTTATTTGCCCCAAGAAGTGAGACTTTTTAATGGCACCCTAAGAGATAATCTTGTTTTAGGTTTACCCTCTCTAAGTGATAGTCAGATTCTTAAGGCTGCAGCCTTGACTGGGTTGGATCAGGCTATTCAAAACCATCCAAGTGGTCTTGAGATTAATATTTCTGAGGGTGGCAAGGGTCTTTCTGGCGGTCAGCGTCAGTTGGTTGGTTTAACCCGTATGCTTCTAGCGAGACCTAAGGTTCTATTGCTCGATGAGCCAACTGCGTCTATGGATACTCGATTAGAAGAGCTGGTAATGAACCATTTATTTGAACAGTTATCCGATGACTCAGTGATTGTTGTCGCAACCCACAAGGCCGGTGTGCTTAAGCACGTTAACCGCATCGTTGTTATGGATTCAGGTAAGGTTAGCCTAGATGGCCCCAAACAAGAAGTGCTTGATTATTTGACAGAGCAAGCGAAAAAGAGGGCGGCAAAATGAATCCATTATGGTTTTTTAGATCAGCAGAGGCCTCACAAAATGAGCGTCAGCGTTTAAATGAAGAGTTGCGCGGATCGCGCTGGGTGCTATGGGCTGTTTTTGTTGCCCTAAGTTCATTTTTTATATGGGCAAACTTTTCTGAAATTGATCAAATTACTCGTGCCCAGGGCTCGGTAATTCCCAGTTCCAATGTTCAACTTATTCAGTCTAAAAATGGTGGTGTTCTTAAGCAGCTTCCAGTATCTGTGGGCGATATAGTCGATCAGGGCCAGATTGTCGCGCAATTTGAAGAAACCACTGCCGAAGCTGATTATCAAGAGGCCAAGGCACAGGTGGCGGCGCTATCTGCTGCTATGTCGCGATTAACTGCCGAGCTATTTGGCGCTTCCCCTGAGTTTTCTGAGTTAGCCAATGAGTTTCCTCATTTTGTTAGAAGCCAAAAATTACTCTTTGATAGACGCCAGTCGGCTAAGCGTGAAGAAATTGAAAATCTAGATGCGATCTTGGCTTTAGTTCGCGAAGAGATTGAGATGAATGAGCCACTGTTAGCCAAGGGCGATGTTAGTAAGACAGAGATACTTCGGTTGCAGCGTGAAGAGGCTGAGTTGGTTGCCAAAAGGGGTAAAATCAGTAATGATTACTTTCAGGCTACACAGGCTGAATATAACGAAACTGAAGAAGAATTTGAGCGTGTTTCTCAGCTGCTAATTCAAAGGCAGATACAGCTAGATGGCACCACATTGACTGCGCCAGTTAAGGGTATTGTTAAAAGTATTCGGTTAACCACCGTGGGTGGGGTTATACGCCCTGGTGAGGATGTATTAGAAATTGTACCGCTTGAGGATGACCTAATGATTGAGGCAAAAGTTGCGCCTCAGGATATAGGCTTCCTTAGAGTGGGAATGGATGTTTCTGTAAAAATTGACGCTTATGATTACACCATCTATGGAGACTTGAATGGTGTCCTTTCATATATTAGTGCAGATACATTAGAAGAAAATACCCAGAGAGGCGATGTGCCTTTCTATCGGGTGCATGTTAGAACTCAAGGACGAAAGTTTAGCGGAAGACCAGATGCAGAGCTGCAGATTCTGCCTGGCATGACCGCCACTGTGGAAGTTAAGACAGGGAAGAACACAGTACTAAGTTACTTACTAAAGCCAATTGTAAAAACTCTTCGTGAGTCAATGGGCGAAAGATAAATAATCAAATTTACGTTTAATGGTGGGTTCAATGAAAACTACTTCGCAAGATTCAAAGCAAAACCAGTCAAATAATGTTAATAAGGCTGAAAAGGTTGCTGAAAACGCACAGCAGTCTGACAGTCAATCTAGTATGCCAACCCATACCGTGGTGATGGGTGATACATTGTGGAATATTACCCTTAAGTTGCGCCCCGAGGGCATGCCAATGGAGCAGGCAATTGAGGTTTTATATAAGAATAATCCACAGGCATTTCTTGACGGCGATAGTGCTAAGTTGATCGAGGGCTCAGTGCTTAGCTTTGTGTCGAGCGATCAAGATATTAACGAGAAAAAACGTAAAGATAATGATGACCATGATGCTGAAGCGAAGCAGCAACCTGAGTCAGATCAGCAGCAAGCAACTGAAGAGGATATGTCTACTGCATCCGCAGGCGGTGCGGAAAACTCTGAAGTAAATGATATTGCACAAGCCTTATCAGAGCGCAGTAATGAGGGTTCTGAGGGTGGGTTATCGATTGTCACCATCGCTTTGGGCGCAGCTGGTATGTTTGGTGCTGCTTCCCACTACAAAAACACTAACGCTAACGAAGCGCCAACCTTTACCTCAGGTTCTTCTGCTGCAAATATAACCGAAAATTCAGGGGCCAAT
>CALKMW010000001.1 GCA_938092205.1 uncultured Pseudomonadales bacterium | reverse complement strand
AGTTTCTTGCCTTGGAAATGATAGAGAAACTGTTACAAAATCACTAAAAGAAGGCATTTCCGGTATTCGCTATCGCGAAGACTTTGCTGAGATGGGCCTAAAATGTAATGTTGGCGCCACTTTAGATATAGACCCTAAAGAGCATATTGATAGAAAGATTATGCGCTTTATGGGCCCTTCTGCATCCTATGCCTACATAGCAACAGATAGAGCTATTGCCGATGCAGGTTTGACTGAAGACATGGTCTCAAACCCAAGAACAGGCCTTGTAATGGGTTCTGGCGGCGTTTCTGGTGAAATGTTTACCGAAACCATCGATGTAATGCGTGAGCGCGGCATCAAGCGCGCTGGCCCGTACAGAGTAACGCAAATTATGGCAAGTACAGTTTCAGCCTGTGTTGCTACTCCATTTAAAATCAAGGGTGTTAACTATGCCCTCGCCTCTGCCTGTGCTACCAGTGCTCACTGCATTGGTCACGCAGCAGAACTTATCCAGCTAGGCAAACAAGATATCCTTCTTGCCGGCGGCTCAGAGGATATGCACTGGTCTATGGCCGGCATGTTTGACGCTATGGGTGCGCTCACCAGCAAATATAATGACAACCCTGAGGTAGCCTCAAGGGCCTATGATGCAGATCGCGATGGTTTTGCACCAGGTCTAGGTGCTGGGACAGTGGTGGTTGAAGAGCTTGAACACGCTCTAGCTCGTGGCGCTAATATTATCTGTGAAATTACCGGTTACGGCGCGACCTCTGATGGCGCTGATATGGTAGCCCCATCTGGCGAAGGCGCAGAGCGCTGCATGAAAATGGCGATGGAAAATATTGATGGTCCACTGGATTATTTAAACACCCATGGCACTAGTACACCCGTAGGTGATCTTGCCGAATTAGGCGCTATTCGCAATACCTTTGGCGATAATTGCCCAGATATCAGTTCAACTAAGTCACTATCTGGACACAGCCTTGGTGCTGCAGGCGTTCATGAAGCTATATACTGCATGCTTATGATGGAAGGTAACTTTGTCGCAGGTTCCGCACATATTGATAACCTAGATGAAAAAGCTGAAGGCTTGCCAATTCTTCGTGAAAGCAAAGATAAGCCGGTTAATCGTGTAATGTCCAATAGCTTTGGCTTTGGTGGCACCAACGCCACCCTAGTTATGGAAAAATATTCCGCTTAATTTGATTATTTAGCGGCTAAAAAAAAGGCACCCATTGGGTGCCTTTTTTGTGTAACAGTTTAAATCACAATGCTTCGATAACTGCCTCGGCACTGGACACGTCAAAACCGCTTTCATCAACATTAAGCAGCTCTACTACACCGTCATTGACGATCATTGCGAAGCGCTTACTTCTGACGCCCATACCAAAACCTGTGCCATCAAGTTCAAGCCCAAGCGCAGTGGCATAGGTGCCATTACCATCAGCTAACATAAGTAGGTTTTCAGCGTTAGAGCTTTTACCCCAGGCATCCATTACAAATACATCATTCACAGAAAGGCAGGCAACTGTATCAACACCTTTGGCGATAATTTCATCATACTTAACAACAAAACCGGGAAGATGAGCAATTGCGCAGGTTGGCGTAAAGGCTCCAGGTACTGCAAATACAACGACTTTTTTACCAGCGAAAATCTCTGAAGTGGTTATTCCTTTGGGGCCTTCTGAACCCATTACTGAAAAAGCACCCTCGGGTAGTTTATCTCCAACTTTAATTGTCATAACTGACTCCATAAAATTTATTGAGTTCTAGATAGCCTAGAACGGAATATCATCATCAAAACCCATGCCGCCAGATGGTGCTGAGGGCTGAGCCGAAGCTTTTTGCTGCGGCGCTTGCTGCGGCGCCTGCTGCTGTGAAGCCGAAGGCGCATAGTCCGGCTGTGACTGTTGATCATAACCACCTTGACCACCACGGCTATCAAGCATTTGCATTTCGCTAGCAACAATCTCGGTAGTGTAACGATCTTGACCGTCCTGACCCTGCCACTTTCGAGTTCGCAGAGAACCTTCTATATAGACCTTAGATCCTTTTTTGACATACTGCTCAACGATTTCTGCTAAACGGTTGAAAAACACCACGCGATGCCATTCGGTGCGCTCTTGCTGATCACCTGTATTTTTGTCTTTCCAAGATTCTGATGTAGCTAGACTTAAATTAGTCACTGCACCGCCCGAAGGCATATATCTTGTTTCTGGGTCCTGTCCACAGTTACCCACTATAATTACTTTATTGATTCCGCGTGCCATTGGTTTCCCCTGTCTATTTGCGATTTAAAAAGGGTTCTATGCTCTTTAGATCTATTAAGTTTTTATCCACCTTAACATATGCTAAATCTTCACCCTCAATCAAGAGTATATCTTCTACTCCAACTATATTTGAAATACTTTTTACAAAATCATTAGCTTTTGTTTCACCCACTTGCAAGATAAGCGTCTGTAGGGGTTTGGGTGACGCCATTGTGGATGCCACAAAGCACCAAAATAACAGCATAAGACCCAACACCCAAAATAAACCATCAACACCTACATTGGCCAGTGCAAAACCACCGAGAACACCACCTGCAAAGGTTCCCAAAAATTGGCAGCTTGAATAAATCCCCATAGCTGTGCCCCTATTACCTACAGGACATACCTTGCTCAACCACGAAGGAAGCAATGCTTCTAGTAGATTGAATGAAGCAAAATAGATAAACAACATTGCTACTGTTAATAACGCACCATCTGTACTGCCTAAAACCAACATTGCAATAGTCATTAACGCCACCGCTAAGACAAATATTTTTTTCTGTGCATTGCGCTTTTCTGCAAAAATCATTGCAGGCAACATAGCAATAAAGCCGCCACCCAAAAGGCTGAGGTAAACCCACCATAGCTCATCTGGGTTAATCGCAAGCTGTCTTACCAAAACACTAGGTATTACAACAAAGGCTGCCATTAATGTTAGGTGAAGAAAAAATATGCCAATATTTAGGCGCATTAAGGATGGGTTACGAAGCAAATAGCCCAATTGCTGTAAATCAGTTTGGGTTTCACGATTTTGTCGCATTGATATGGTTTTAGGAACAAAATTAAAAATGATTACAACACCGATTAACCCCATTAACGCTGTTAACCAAAATATACCTGCCATACCAAAGTTTGAAGCGACAACAGGGCCTAAAACCATAGCTAAGGCGAATGATATGCCAATACTCCCCCCAATTGAGGCCATGGCCTTGGTGCGATTTTGCTCTGCAGTAAGATCGGTGACAAGCGCCATTAGTGTACTTGCTATAGCACCCATACCCTGAAGTGCGCGACCTATAACCACAGCGATTGCACTATCAGCAGTGGCTGCCACCACACTACCCAAAATAAACAAAACAAGGCCAAATAAAATAACCGGACGACGACCGATTTTATCCGACAGCAAACCTAGTGGAATTTGCAATATGGCCTGAGTAAGACCATATATCCCAAGGGCTAAACCCAACAAGAATGCGCTAGCCTGTTGATACTGGTCAAAATAAATCGATAACACCGGCAGCACCATAAACAAACCCAGCATGCGAGAACCATAGAGGCTTGCAATTGAAAAAACGGCGCGTTTTTCCACCGAGGAAAACTTGCTTGTACTGTGGGGTTTATTAGTCAATGTAGTCGCTTTTCGAATGAGTTACTGTAATGCCAACCATAGTAACAGCCAGATGCACGTGGGAAAATAAATATCGTGTAATTTATTAGGCTATTTATTCATCTGTATTACAGTTTCATGAGTAAAATAAAATCAAATAATATTTTAGATTCTTCCATTTCACTTTGCTCGGCCCCTGGCTTGAGCCGTATAATGGACCCTTTAACCTGAATAAAAGTAGTGATAATGGATACAATTCAAGTTCGCGGTGCAAGAACGCATAACCTCAAAAATATCGACTTGGATATTCCCCGCGATAAATTGATTGTTATTACTGGGCTTTCAGGCTCTGGCAAATCATCGCTAGCATTCGACACGCTTTATGCAGAGGGCCAAAGGCGCTATGTCGAGTCGCTTTCAACCTATGCTCGTCAATTTTTATCGATGATGGAAAAACCGGATATTGATCATATTGAAGGCCTTTCTCCCGCCATATCAATTGAGCAAAAATCTACCAGTCACAATCCGCGCTCCACGGTAGGAACCATTACCGAAATATACGATTATCTTCGTCTATTGTTTGCGCGCGCTGGAGAACCACGCTGCCCAGATCATCACCTCCCGCTTAAAGCACAGACCGTGAGCCAAATGGTCGATCAGGTTTTGGCTTTACCCGAGGGCTCAAAACTAATGCTTTTAGCCCCAGTTGTTCAGGATAGAAAAGGTGAGCATGTTCATTTGCTCGATAACTTGCGTCGCCAAGGGTTTATTCGTGCACGAATCGATGGTCTTATATGTGATTTAGACGAAGCCCCTGCCCTCGACAAAAAGAAAAAGCATAGCATTGAAGTTGTAGTTGATCGCTTTAAAGTCAAACAGGGTATCGGTATTCGAATGGCGGAATCCTTTGAGACTGCATTAGGTCTTTCTGAGGGAATCGCACTAATCAGTTATATGGACGGCGATGAAAAAGATTTAATGTTCAGTGCCAAATTTGCCTGCCCTATTTGTAATTACAGCCTGACCGAGCTAGAGCCCCGTTTATTTTCCTTTAACAATCCCGCGGGAGCCTGCGGCACCTGTGATGGTTTAGGTATTCACCAGTTTTTTGATGTTGATCGGATTATTCAACACCCTGAGGCTTCTATTGCTGAGGGTGCTATTCGCGGCTGGGATCGTCGCTCATTATTTTATTTTAATATGCTCAGCAGCTTGGCCGAGCACTATGACTTTGATATTGAAACGCCATGGAATAAATTATCCCAACAACAGCAACAGAAAATTCTGTTTGGCAGCGAAGATGAAGAAATAACCTTTAATTATGTTAATGATCGTGGCACCGTGTTCCGACGAGAACATAGCTTTGAAGGCGTTATCCCTAATATGGAACGTCGCTATAGAGATACTGAGAGCAACTCGGTTAGAGAAGATCTCAGTAAGTATATGGCAACGTCTGACTGCCCAGATTGTGAGGGCACAAGACTCTGCAAGTCGGCACGCAATGTTTTTGTCGATAACAAACGCATTGAAGATATAGTGTCTATGCCTGTGGGTGAATGCTATGAATACTTTGAATCAATTAATTTACCCGGACGTCAAGGTCAAATAGCGGAAAAAATCATTAAAGAAATTCGCGATCGCTTTTGCTTTTTGGTCGATGTCGGACTCAATTATCTCTCACTCAATCGCAGTGCCGACACCCTTTCTGGCGGTGAAGCCCAGCGTATTAGACTAGCCAGCCAAATAGGTGCAGGCCTAGTGGGTGTTATGTATATCCTGGATGAGCCAAGTATTGGACTTCATCAGCGAGATAATGAAAGATTGCTTAAAACTCTTGTTCGACTGCGTGACCTTGGCAATACTGTGATTGTTGTAGAGCACGATGAAGATGCTATCAAAGAAGCTGACTTTATTGTTGATATCGGCCCCGGTGCTGGCGTGCATGGCGGTGAAATAGTCGCTATGGGGGATAGTAAAACCATTATCAACAGTCCAAAGTCGATTACTGGTCAATTCTTGTCCGGCGCCAGAGGCATTGTTGTGCCGAAAAAACGACACAAAAGCACTGGCAAATCCCTTGATATTTCTGGCGCTAAAGCCAATAACTTGCAATCTATCAATGCCACAATTCCGGTCGGCTTGTTTACCTGTGTTACCGGTGTTTCTGGGTCTGGAAAATCGACACTAATCAATGAGATTCTCTACCCTGCCGCTGCGGTAGCTTTAAATAAAGCGACCACATTAAAACCTGCGGCACACAACGAAATTACCGGTCTTGAACACTTTGACAAATGTATCGATATCAATCAAAGTCCGATTGGCCGAACGCCTAGATCAAACCCCGCTACCTATACGGGCATTTTTACTCCTGTCAGAGAACTTTTTGCAGGTACTCAAGAAGCACGATCTCGCGGCTATACACCCGGACGGTTTAGCTTTAATGTTAAGGGCGGCCGCTGTGAAGCCTGTCAGGGGGATGGTGTAACTAAGGTTGAAATGCATTTTCTACCTGATATTTATGTCCCCTGCGATGTGTGTAAGGGCAAGCGCTACAACCGTGAAACTTTGGATATAACATTTAAAGGTAAAAATATTCATCAGGTATTGGATATGACCATTGAAGACGCCAGCGTGTTCTTTGAATCTATACCCAGCGTTTCGCGCAAACTTCAAACCCTCATCGATGTGGGTCTTTCTTACATAAAATTAGGTCAGGCCGCCACCACTCTCTCAGGCGGTGAGGCCCAGCGTGTTAAGCTATCAAAAGAACTATCAAAAAGGGACACAGGAAAAACCCTCTATATTCTTGATGAGCCTACCACAGGTTTGCATTTTCACGATATAGAGCAGCTTTTAAGCGTACTCCATAGATTGCGCGATCATGGCAACACTGTTGTGGTTATTGAACACAATCTAGATGTAATAAAGACCGCAGATTGGATTATAGACCTAGGTCCAGAGGGTGGTGCTGGCGGCGGCACTATTGTCGCTACCGGTACCCCAGAAGATGTAGCCAAGGTAAAGCCATCGCATACTGGGGCTTTTCTGAAGAAAATGCTGTAATTAGGCCTTTCGGGCTTCGTAATCCAGTATAAGCTGATCCATCGCTTGTTGATCAAATTCACGTAGACCACTGAGTACTAATTTTTTCTCACCACGACCAATGGCTTTTTCGCCTTCATTAATAGAAAACTGCAACGTAACATTGCCGCGTTTACCATCGACTTCCATTTGCGCATCTAAGAACTTCACCTCAGGTGTTGATAAAGCTATTTGATCTAAACTTAACGACATAGACTGGTACATTACCAAGGGACGAGCAACATTAATCATTACTTGATGTTCCTGCATTAGTGGCACCAATATATAGGGGAAGCTGTGTCCAGAAAACGCCACATAACTGCGCACTAAGTGCTCAATAGCTGACTGCTCCTTTGACATATCACCCTCGCGATATGCATTGAGATAAATTTTTTCTCGACTATCTGTAATCGATAATTCAGATGCATTCCACTCAGGGAATAATAGTTCTTTGTTCGCCGGCACTAGGCCTGAAAAATCAAATCGCATTTGTTGACTTAAACCATAATTATTTAAGGTTAAGGCAAATAGTAAATCACCGGGCACGCAAAAACGCTTGGACTCAACATCATGAATTGGGTTGTAATCATTACAGACTTGCTTGGCAAATTGACTGCCCTGTTCAGCACTGATACTAAGCTGATTACCATTTTGCGAGAAAAAGGATTGTAAAAACATATATTATTCTAACTCTGATTCAAATTCTTCAAGTACGTCTAAAGGCTCAAGTTCTTGTCCCTCAAGATCAGTATTCCAATTAATACCTACGCGTAATACATCTTCATGCATTCCTGTAAGCCAGTCATCAAGAAACTCTTCAATAGCTATTGCAACTGGCTTGTATACGGCCCAATCGTCATTACATAGCTGAGAGGCTAAATCTTGATTAGACCAGAAAGGAATTACGCCTATTTCTGAGTTAATACTGGACTCAACCATCGCCCAGTTATCATCCTCATCTCTCAAGCCCCAGATACAACCCCGCTCAAGGCTTTCGATAATTAAACGATCATAATTTTCTTGAAGATTTTCTGACAATGGTTGCATCTAAGGCTTCTTAAATAATGAATAGATTGTAAGTCGCCATGTTAACCGCTTTGGAATAAGGCTGCCACATTTACTACAGCCAAAATGCTAGATTAATGAGTCTTATAAAGAATTGTTATTCTTAGTTAACCGAACACCTCTGGTGTTAGTAGTATCTATAGCCAAATCAGTTGTCACACTGATTGACCTAAGCTCAACAGATTTCCCAGAGCTGAGATGCATAAAATCGCGACTTATAAGCATTATTTTACTGCCAATCTCTGCATTTTGACTGTTCAGAGCCAGTATAAAATTTTGCTCGGTATAGCCGACAGATTCAATCCTAAAGTTATGTAACTTACTGAGGCTGGGTAGCGTCCGCTCAATAACATCCATAGTTTCGACGTCATACTCCATAACCTTGAACGCGCTAGTAAAAATATAGATTTTCTTATCTAACCCAAGTAGGTAAACAGCATCACCAGAATAATTGGCCAACTTTTGCATGCCGCTATCAACCAATTTATATATGACGTTGGCCTCTATACCCTGAAGCTCATTATTTGAACCCTTGTGGCTATAATTATTTAGAACAAAGAAATAGTCGGCATCTAAAAAAACACCTAGATGATTTAGCGGAATATTAATTGCTTCGGAAGAATTTTTGCCGCTTGATTCATACAACACATCAGTTGTTTTAGCGTCAAGATCTATAGCAGTGATAGCGCCGCGCTGCTTGGCATAAATAATATTGTTTTGTATGGCTGAATAGCCTATATCTATGGGTAAATCTTTTGTAAATTTTGCGCTTGATAAGTCAAAATAGGTTGTTGCTGCAAATACCCTATAAGTCTGTCTCTGCGGGTCTTCATAGACTTCACCAGGGGGCAGATAACCATATAAAGGCGGATTGTTTTTTAGGGTTTGTTGATTCAATAGCGTAGTACCTAAAAGAAGACCATTATTATACTTTAGGGGAATACCCTGAATACCTCTAGCACCTGCGGGATATTCAAGCTTGCTCCCCGATTCGAGATCAATAATGGCTACGCCTGCATTGTTGCGATCGTCCTTTCTTGCACCGTAGGGAACAATAATTCTATTAGCAGCACAGTCTAAAAATGCACTTATTGGTGACCAATCATCAAACACAGCCAATTGGTCAAATTCGACACTATTATGCCGATGCTCAAATAGATATATTTTGCTTGAACCAGACACTGTAAAGGTGTTCTCACAGTTAGAAAATAGATACGCTGTAGAATCTTGAAATTTATCATCAGTCATTTCACAGCCACAAACCAAGAT